>JAUSTR010000001.1:315175-630350 GCA_030812955.1 Bacillus alveayuensis | reverse complement strand
GTATGTTCTTTTGCTGGAAACTTCCGGCTTCTCACATCATTTACATAACCTTTTAACGCTTCACCTATATTCACATTGACGTTCGCATACTGCTTAACAAACTTTGGAGTCCGTTCAACACCGTAGCCAATCACATCATGGAACACGAGCACTTGTCCATCTGTATCATTTCCAGCACCGATTCCAATTGTTGGAATGTTAAGCGATTCCGTAATGATCTTGGCCAATTGATGTGGAACACATTCTAACACGACAGCAATGGCGCCAGCCTCTTCTACGAGTTTCGCATCCTTCACAAGCTTTTTGGCGCTTTCCGAATCTTTTCCTTGAACTTTATATCCGCCAAGAACCCCTACGGCCTGTGGTGTTAACCCAAGATGAGCAACAACTGGTATCCCCGCTTCTGTTAAAGAGCGAATGACGTTAATAATATTGCCGGCACCTTCCACTTTCACAGCATCGGCTCCGCTTTCTTGCATGATTTTTCCTGCATTTTTTAATGCATCTTCAACTGAAATATGATAAGACATAAATGGCATATCTGTCACGATAAACGTATGTTTTGCGCCTCTCTTCACGGCTTTTGTATGGTGAATCATGTCTTCTACTGTTACAGGTATAGTCGAATCATAACCTAAAACGACCATGCCGAGTGAATCACCGACTAAAATTAAATCGACATTGGCTTTTTCTACAAGTTTTGCTGAAGGATAATCATACGCAGTCATCATGACAATCGGTTCTTTTTCTTTTTTCATTCTCATGAAATCGGTTCTTGTTAACATCCTTATCCCCCTCTTGTTTGTTTAGAGGGAATGATCGAAACCGATATCCTCAATAAAAAATCCTTCTTCGCTGAGAAGAAGGATTTGGATAAACATCTCCTATCGGTTTTTCATCCCTCTGTCCCAGTCCTCATGGATCAAGGCAGAATCCATATATAAGTAAATAGCAATTCAGAAGGTGTAGTTCCCAATGGATACCACCCCAATGTCAGTATAACAAAAAATAGCCGAAAAAACAGTAATGATCTACTATTTACTTATTTCAATATCAGCAGAATAAATATGTTTAACTTCTCCTTCTTCCGTTTGAACAAGTAATACTCCTTCGTCATTAATCCCAATAGCCTTACCTCTAATCGTACCTGAAAGAGTTCGAGCCGTAATCATTTGTTTTAAACTAATCGCATAGCTTTCCCATAGTAATTTAATCGGCTTAAACCCATCTTTTAAAAATTGATCATATAATCTCTCAAATGATAGTAAAATCTTTTGAATGATTTCGGCTCTAGTGAAATATTTCCCCTTCTCAATATATAAAGAGGTGGCAATTTCCTTAATATGGTCAGGAAAATGATCTTGATTCTGATTTACATTAATCCCCATGCCAATAATAACAGCATGAACTCGATCAGCTTCCGCCTGCAGTTCTGTCAAAATCCCAACTACTTTTTTGCCATTTATTAAAATATCATTCGGCCATTTTATGACAGGAGATAACCCTGATATCTCTTCAATGGCTTGAACGATCGCAACAGCCGTAAGCAGCGTAAGCTGTGGGGTATGTTGAATAGGAATATTCGGTCGTAAAATTAGGCTCATCCATATTCCCGTTTCCTTTGGGGAATACCATGTACGCGCCATTCGCCCTCTACCGCCCGTTTGCTCATCTGCCACAACGATGGTTCCTTCTTTCACACCTTTATTGGCTAATTCTTGGGCAATGGTTTGCGTTGAATCTACTTGATCATAGTAGTAAATGTCATGACCTAACCTGTTTGTTTCAAGTCCGAGACGAATTTCGTTATCAGAGATTTTATCAGGCATTTTCACGATCCGATAGCCTTTTTTTCTAATCGCCTCTAACTCATACCCTTCTTTTCTTAATTCCTCAATATGTTTCCAAACAGCCGTTCTAGAACAGCCTAATAACTCACTAATTTTCTGGCCGGAAACATATCCTCCCTTGGCATCACGAAAAGCTTCTAACAATTTTCGTCGAATTTCCGATTGCAAGATAAAAGCCACTCCTTTATTGCTTCCTTTTCATTCGGCAATTCACCTTTAATAATCCTCTCTTCTATTTTTGCAAGCGAGCTTGAAATCCATGGACCTGGTTTTTTTTGAAACCATTCAACAAGATCATTTCCATTTATACAAAGCTCATTTCGCTGTTTCATTGGAAGCTCTCGATACATTTGTTCAAGATGATGGATGGACTGTACATGAAACTCTCTTTGCAGAGCTTGACGAACACGTTCCATTTTAACAGCATCATTGAGACCAATTTGATATAAATCTAAGCTTGTCCAACCGTTTCCCAACAATTTCGGCAGCCTATTTATAGCCATTCGAACATGTTTCACGATTTTTCCAGGAAGTTTCCAGGCTCGCAAAAACGATTCCACGCTCTCAATTCGTAATACAAATGTGATCATCGTCCAATATTCTTCTGAAGTTTGCAAATGGCTGTATGAATAATTTAAAAGCTTTTGTAAATTTTCCTCTTGGTCACAAAATCCAGGCAAATGCTGATAAATATTTGTTTCCATGAGAAGTTCAATCCCTCTTTTGACAGAGGGACCTTTTAACAGTTTTTCAAATTCAACCGTCTTTCGTTCAACCGAAATGTTTTCTAATAATGTATGAAGATATTGAATCGCTTTTTTCGTTTCTGGATGTAGCTGGAAAGATAATTGGCTGACAAAGCGCACAGCACGAAGCATACGGAGCGCATCTTCAGAAAAGCGCTTTTCAGCTTCTCCTACTGTACGAATTATTTTCCGTTTAATATCTGCTCTGCCATGAAAAAAATCAAAAATATTTCCAAATTGATCCATCGCGATCGCATTCATCGTAAAGTCTCTTCGTTTTAAATCTTCTTTTAAAGATGTCACAAATTGAACTTTTGTTGGTCTTCGAAAATCTTTATAGTCACAGTCTTGACGAAATGTAGTCACTTCATATGACTGATGATGATATCTAACAATAATCGTACCGTGCTTAGCGCCAACATCTATTGTTTTTTCAAATATCTTTTTTATTTCGTCTGGTGTTGCCGATGTTGCAATATCAATATCACCAATTTCTCTCCCCATCAAATAATCGCGAACAGAACCGCCAACAAAATAAGCTTCAAAGCCATTATTATTTAATGTTTCAATAATCGGTTTAGCTTCTAAAAAAGGCTGATCCATACTTCACACCTTCGCTCATTAATTGTTCATATATTTTTTCATATTCTGTTACTATTTTTCCAGAGTTAAACTTTTGACGAACAGCTTCTTCAGCCTTTTCAGACATTCTTTTATGTAAAGAGTCATTATTTAATAATAATATCGCTTTTTCTGCC
Source organism: Bacillus alveayuensis (assembly GCA_030812955.1). Taxonomy (GTDB): domain Bacteria; phylum Bacillota; class Bacilli; order Bacillales; family Aeribacillaceae; genus Bacillus_CB; species Bacillus_CB alveayuensis. The sequence continues at coordinate 626,996 of JAUSTR010000001.1, read as the reverse complement.
ATATCTTGAACGTCGCCTAACTCACAAATATATCCAGTTTGCTCATGTTCAATGACTTCTGGAATACCTCCAATATTTGTTCCAATACACGGAACTCTACATGCCATCGCCTCAAGCAAAACAAGTCCAAAACTCTCTTTTTCGGATGTTAACAGCTTTAAATCACTAATCGAATACAGCTCTACTACATTTTCTTGTTTCCCGAGAAATAACACTTTATTTTCAATATCGAGCTCTTTTACTAGCTTTGAAACGACTGTCATTTCTGGTCCATCACCGACAAGCAACAGTTTGGACGCTACGTGCTTTTGTATGTACGCAAAAGCTTTTATAACATCAGGGACACGTTTTACTTTGCGAAAGTTTGAAACGTGAATGATGACTTTTTCATGCTCTAATATTCCGTAATCTTTTTTTAAATGCTCCACATTTTTTCTTTGATAGACTCGTTCATCAATAAAATTATAAACAGTTAAAATTTCCTTGTTCGGCTCTAGTAAGTCATACGTTTGTTTTACTAATGCTTTCGAAACTGCCGTTACACGATCAGATGTTTCAATGCCAAATTTTATCGCATTGGAAAGGGACGGATCATAGCCTAATACGGTTATATCTGTGCCGTGTAAGGTTGTGACAATTTTTATATTTCCATCAACCATTTGCTTTGCTAATGAAGCACAAACAGCATGAGGAATCGCATAATGTACATGTAAAATATCAAGGTTTTCACGCTCAATGACTTCCGCCATTTTGCTAGCAAGTGCAATGTCATAAGGAGGATATTTAAAAACGGAATATTGATTCACTTCTACTTCATGATAAAAAATATTACAATACACTTTATTTAAACGAAATGGCATACTAGATGAAATAAAATGGATTTCGTGCCCTCTTTCCGCTAATAATTTGCCTAATTCAGTCGCAACGATCCCTGATCCTCCGACTGATGGATAACAAGTAATACCTATCTTTAACTTTCTCATTTCGCATCACCAATTTCGTCACGATCTAAAATGATCGGATATTTCATCATGGACTTTCCTACAAATGATGTGCCACGTTTTTTCAAATAGTTTTATTCTGAACGAAAGAATATGGACAATGTATTTCAAACAAAAAGATTATATCTTTTGAACAATATCTCTCCACTTCAAATCTCCACGCTCTAATCCTCGAATGATAATCTCTGCCGTCCCCATGTTCGTCGCAAGCGGAATGCTATACACATCACAAAGGCGAACTAATGCTGAAACATCAGGCTCATGTGGTTGAGCCGTTAATGGATCACGGAAAAACAACACGATGTCCATATCATTTTGTGCAATTAATGCACCAATTTGTTGATCTCCACCAAGTGGTCCTGATTGAAAGCGGTGAATGTTTAATCCAGTTGCCTCCATTATTTTTAATCCCGTCGTACCTGTTGCGTAAAGATCATGTTTTTCCAGTACATGTTTGTAGGCAATTGTAAATTGAACCATATCATTTTTCTTTTTATCATGAGCAATAAGTGCAATTTTCATCGTCTTTCCCCTTTATTCGATAATGTTTTCCAAACCATAAACAAGGATATCAAGCTTCATGACGGTCTCTACCGAAAGTTTAACACCAGACATAAACGAAGTGCGGTTATAAGAATCATGTCGGATTTTTAATGTCTGTCCGTCGCCGCCAAATATTACTTCTTGATGGGCGATGAGTCCTGGTAAACGAACACTATGAATGCGAATACCTTGAAAATCAGCACCTCTAGCCCCTGAAAGCGTTTCCGTTTCATTTGGATGGCCTTGTTTTTTCGGTTTGCGAATTTCAGAAATCATTTCCGCTGTTTTAACTCCTGTACCAGAAGGTGCATCTAGCTTTTGATCGTGATGCATTTCAATAATCTCAACATCTTGAAAATATTTCGCTGCCATTTTCGCGAATTTCATCATTAAAACGGCACCTAAAGCAAAGTTTGGCGCAATAATCGCCCCAATTCCCTTTTCTTCCGCTAATTGTGATAGTTCATCCAAATCTTCTTCTGAAAAGCCCGTTGTTCCAACGACAGGACGAACACCATGTTCAATCGCTAGCTTTGTATGTATTTTACCAGACTCTGGAGTTGTTAAATCGATCAGTACGTCAGGATTTGTCTCTATAAAGCATTTTTCTGGGTCTGTAAAAATTTTGACATTGTCCTTTCCTGCAAATAATTCCCCATCATGAATGCGGTCAATGACGCCAACTAGTTCAAAATGTTCCGTTGATTCGACTAATTGAACTGCTTCAGTCCCCATTCGACCACGCGGTCCAGCAATGACTATTTTAATCTTTTCCATCTCTTTCACTCCTCTTCTTTTTCCTCTATTCTTGTCCAACGATTTTGATCTCTTTTTCGAAACTTTTCCATTACTAAATCATGTGCGTCTTCAAGGTCAATTCCAAGTGAGTTGGCAAAACAAATTAATACAAATAATAAGTCTCCAACTTCTTCTTCGATTGCTTTTTCTTTTTCGGTTTCCTTTTTCGGCTTTTCTCCAAAATAATGATTGACTTCCCTTGCCAGCTCCCCCAACTCTTCTGTTAGGCGTGCGAGCATCGCAAGCGGACTAAAATAACCTTCTTTAAATTGTCCAATATACTCATCGACTTCACGCTGCATCTGCTTCATAGTTTTCTCCATTTCTTTTCACTCCTTGCCCTTACTCTTCCATGTTAGCTAATTCATGTGAATTTGACAAATTAAAAACAGCCCTTAAACAAATTTCATTTCTTTAATTGTCTTCATACTTGAATTCATCTATAATTATCTCGTCGTGATTGATGACGGAGGTGACAATATGTTTCCAGTAAGACTAAAAAATGTATGTTTTATTTTGATCGGTTCAGCTATATTTGCCTTTGGCCTCGTTCATTTTAATATGCAAAACAATTTAGCTGAAGGTGGATTTACTGGAATTACGTTGCTTTTATACTTTCTCTTTCATTTCGATCCGTCTATTACGAATTTATTATTGAACGTGCCGATTTTTTTGATCGGCTGGAAGCTATTAGGAAGAACAACCTTCATTTATACCATTATTGGAACAATCGGATTATCGCTTTTTTTATGGATTTTTCAACAAAATCAAATTCCGATTCCACTTAATGGGGATATGACACTAGCAGCTCTTTTTGCAGGCGTTTTTATCGGGATCGGACTTGGCACTATTTTTAAATATGGTGGGACAACAGGGGGCGTTGACATTATTGCCAGACTTGCTCATAAATATATTGGTTGGAGCATGGGAAAGACAATGTTTTTGTTTGACTTCATTGTCATTTCTTTATCGTTAATTTTTTATTTATCATTTCGAGAAGCCATGTATACACTTGTCGCTGTATTTGTTGGTGCTCGTGTCATCGACTTTATGCAGGAAGGTGCTTATGCTGCAAAAGGTGCTACGATTATCTCCGAAAAAAATCAAGAAATTGCAGAGCGAATTTTGAAGGAAATGGATCGAGGTGTCACCATTTTTAAAGGTCAAGGCTCTTATACGAAACGGAATCTTGATATTTTATACTGCGTTGTTGGAAAAAATGAAGTAGTGAAATTAAAACAAGTGATTACTTCTGTTGATCCTCACGCTTTTGTTGCGGTAAGTGATGTTCATGATGTTTTAGGCGAAGGGTTTACCCTTGATGAAAATAAAAATCCGATAGAGCACTAAAGCAGCCTTGAATGAACAAGGCTGCTTTATTTATCAATTTCTTTTCTTTGCAGCTTTAAAGCAAGGTCTGCTTTGTATTTTTTCCAGCCTGCGTAGGTTAGAGCTAGTAAAATAATGCTTCCTGTTGTAATGATGACCCACAATAAAGAAGGATCTGATTCATTTTTATCCGCATGATGAAAAATGTCCTGGAGCGCCTCTTCCATAGCAAGTAATTGTTGAAACTTTGTGTGCTCAGAAAGCTCTAAGAACATATTTCCTTCAATAGCTGAAATATGGGTTTCAACACGCTTAATGTTTTGATCATCCACATCAACTGTAAGACTAGGATATATGATTTCATAAAGTGATAAAAACTCATTCCATTCTTGTTGAAAACCTTGAAGATCCCCTTCTTCCATGTCGCTTTTCAAATGGGAAAACGTCGTCATAATCGGTTCTTCCATCGTTCCCCAAAGGGGCTGATGTTCAGAAATCATGGCATCAACGACTAACCGAAACTGGGTGACAGCTTTTATTTTTTCATCTGGATCGATCGTTTCCTTTTCTAAAGCATCTAAGGCTTTATGATGAGACGAAGTTAAAACATGAAGCTCGTCCACTGAATATACTTTCGTATTAATAGGTATATTTTTAAACTCTTGATCAAAATATTGCAACAATTGTATCGCTTCTTCAAAACGATTTTGTTTTGAAAGCTGCCATGCATAGTTTGAAATTTCATCTAATTTTTTAAATTCTTCAGATGTTGTGTCTTCTGCCATGGCTACTATCGATACAAAAAAAATAGAGAAGAAGAACCATACCATGATTATTTTTTTCATTCTTGTCCCTCCCATTGCTTCTAATAATAGTTATGAAGGAGTGGACAAGAGTATACTACCTTTTTTATGACAACGATAACTTTTTCCGCTTCGAAGAATGAACTACATAGTAGGCAATTAAAATTGAAACGATACTTAGCCAAAATGTAAAATATCCAATCGGTTCCATATAGTCGTTTAATACACTATATCGAGGCATCATATGAAAAACATAATCAATGATTTCATTATGTAGTGTCCAAATCGCCGCAATGATTAAATGACGATTTGTAAAACGATAAAAAGGAGCGTATAAGATTCCTTGAATCGCCATCCCTAAATGAGAAAAGATGAGCATATAGCTTGAAATCGTCATTTCGCCAGTCACAACGTAGACGAGAATATTCATAACAACTGCCCAAATCCCATATTTAAATAACGTAATGAGCGCAAGTGCTTCAAATAGTTTAAAATGTTTTTTGAATAGAAAACCAATTAACACGATGACAAAGAAAAGGCTAGCTGTTGGGCTATCAGGGACAAAAGGTAAAAAATAGATTGGTGTTTCTTTTAATTGATAGCCATACCATATGTATCCATATATCGTTCCAGAAATGTTAATCATTAGCATCATTAATAAAAAAAAAGGATGTCTTAAGATGAAATAAAGCCAATTCATACGTTTCACGCTCCGAAAATTGTATGTACAAAAAATCGATTCTTGTTTTTCATTAGAAAAAAAGCTGACAAAACGTCAGCTTTTATTTAGAAGTTACATTTGCTATAAATTCAGATAACACTTTTAATTCTTCATCCGTGCCTTTGAAAATACCGGCAGGCATACTACCTTGTCCATCTTTTGCAATTTTTGCAATCTCTTCTGGTGTAAGCCCTGTATCCACTAATGATGGTGCAGCAGCTCCTCCTTGGAGATTATCTCCGTGACATGAGATACATCCTTGTGCTTGGTAAATTTTATAGCCATCTGATTCTGTATCAATTTCAGCTTCAGCTTGAATTTTCCCTTGTTCAGCTGCTTTTTCCCAATCATGCTGTACAACGGACTCCCATGTTAAGTAAATGCTTGCAAAAAGAGCAAGTAGCATCATTCCTACTGCAACTGGACGCTTATGTGGACGACGTTCTGGACCACGATCTAAGAAAGGTGCTAGAAGCAATGCCCCAAATGCTAGACCAGGCATAATAATCGCACCGATCACCGTATAAGGACCAGAGGCATAAGAATATTTTAATAGCTGGTATAAGAATAAGAAATACCAATCTGGTAATGGAATGTATCCTGTATCAGTCGGATCAGCAACACGTTCTAACGGTGAAGGATGAGCAACGGTTAAACTTAAAAAACCAATTAAAAACACCGCTCCGACCAGCCATTCCTTTAATAGAAAGTTTGGCCAAAATGCTTCAGTTTTTCCCGGATATTCAGAATAATCCTTTGGGATATTCGGCTTCCTCTCAGCAGAAACACGAGAGTCTCCGACAAATTTCATCCCTTTTCCACGATGCATTGTTTCCCCTCCTTTGTTCGGTGGTTGCGACTCCTTTTTCCCAAGTTCATTTTACAGCGGACCAGAAATACCTTGTTTACGAATCATTAAAAAGTGAGCAGCCATTAATCCAAACAATGCTGCTGGTAAGAAGAAAACATGAATAGCAAAGAAGCGAGCTAACGTTTGTGCCCCAACAATTTCTGGATGTCCCGCAAGTAAAACTTTAATTTGTGTACCAATTAATGGGGTCGCTTCAGCAATCTGCAAACCTACCTTTGTCGCAAATAACGCTTTCATATCCCAAGGTAATAAATAACCTGTGAATCCTAAACCGAGCATGACGAAGAAAATGAGTACACCGACAATCCAGTTTAATTCACGAGGTTTTTTATATGCACCTTGGAAAAAGACACGTAATGTATGTAGGAACATCATTACAATCACAAGACTTGCTCCCCAGTGGTGCATACCACGAACGATTTGTCCAAATGCTACTTCATTTTGAAGATAGTAAACAGATTCCCATGCATTTTTAATATCTGGCACGTAATACATGGTTAAGAACATACCGGACAGCACTTGAATTACTGTAACAAAAAACGTTAAGCCCCCAAAACAGTAAACAAATGCAGAAAAGTGATGAGCTGGGTTTACGTGCTCCGGTACTTCATGATCTGCAATATCGCGCCATAAAGGCGTAATATCTAAACGCTCGTCCACCCAATCATAAAGCTTGTTCAGCACTTATTACGCCTCCCCTCTTGGTTTTGCTTTACCTAAATATAAGAAACCGTCCTTAACTTGTAATTCATATACATCTAATGGAGCTGGAGGTGGTGTACCAGGTACGTTTGTACCGTCTTTCTCATATAACCCGTTATGGCAAGGGCAAAAAAATCTGTTCGGGTTTGCAGGGTCTGCATTCCAGTTCACTGTACAACCTAAATGTTTACAAATTGGAGATAAGGCTAAAATATCGCCGTTGTCCTTTTTATAAACCCATGCAGATTTTGGCTCCTCGGATTCATACCAAGCATCTTTTTGTTTAACTGTAAAGTCAACACGCAACGGTTCACTTGTCAATTCATCCACTTTTACTTTCGTATTAACGAATTCTCCACCTGCTGTTGTTTGTAAAACTGGATCTACAGCAAAGCGAACTAATGGCATAAGCATCCCCGCAGCCATAAAACCTCCTACACCAGTTAGGGTATAGTTTAAGAATTGACGTCTTGACACCCGGTGTTTTTTCTCGCTCATCTCTTTTTCCCCCCTCTATCTTAGGCTAGTCCCTACGGACATACGTATTACATATAAAACTAGGACATACTCATGATATATCAATCTGTGACATAGGTCAATATCGTCGTCGTGCTATCAACAATAGAATGAAAAGGTTTTTATGAATTATTCCAAGATTGTAATAAAATGTTCAAAATTTGTTCGAGTTGGTCCTGAACAATCTTTCGTTTTAAATCTTGATCCATATGCTCAAGCGGTACTGGAGGAACCCAAATCCACCCCTCATCTCCATTACCTCGCCATTTTTCATCAGTTGTAAGAAAAATGACATGTTTAAAATGCATTTTAATTGTATCTTTCCACTTCTTAAGTACTTTATCCGAGTCTCCCTCATGATTTTTTAAATAAGTGTATGGAGGCAGCAATAGAATTCTCCCTTTTAATTGTCGTTCCATCTCATTTGCTAATGTCAGTATAAACTCTCCCTTTGAAGCAAGTTGTTTCAAATCGGAATCAAAGGAAAGCGGCACAAGGGGGACAATAGCTGTATCCACATATTCTTTGGCTCGTAAATATTGATCAATATCTTTTACTTTCCATTTCAAAGAAACTCACTCCTAGTTTAAAATCAGCCTGTATCCATTATAAACTTTTTCTATGATCCATGGTAAGTGAAAATGTTTTTAACAACTGTTATTCACCGCGCTGCAGCTTTTAACTTAAAAGCTGCTTCGTGTGCCTTATATCTTGAAAGCAGAAATATGACGAAAAGATCCAAAAAAAGGATGTTTTCGTAAACTTTGTTGCTTGCCTGAACAGTCGAAAAGCTATGGTTGTAAAGCAACATTCTTTTAGAAAAGAGCCAAAAAAAACGATGCTTCATCGCACCGCTTTTCACGTTATGTGTTTAATAATTTCAGCTGGTCTGTAAGCCTTTTAAATGCTTCTTTATCATGGCGGTCAAGAGCATCATCTATTTGTTGCAACAGCTTCTCCATTTGGAATGATCGGATCGATTCTTCCAATATTTTTTCAGCTATTAAACGGTCTTTTTCGTTCACACTAAAGTTTCTCGGAACGAATGGGTTTTCTTCCAAAACCGCTGCATATTCCGGCGAGTTATAGGCAAGTCGGAAATTTAATTGAATATATAAATCTTCATCTTTGTTTAATCGAATATCGTGGAAGGACTTTTCAGCATCTGTCGTCATGACATTTTTTTTATAAAATTTAAACGGCGCCTCATCAACGCAGTGAGTGGACATAATGATTCCTCTTGGACAATATTTAGCATGTTCCACAAAATGAACCTTTTCCATTAATGAATCATGGCTCATTAAGTAATTTAGGATCCATACACATTCTCTTCTCTTTAATTGATAATGGTTTAAAAACCAGCGGATAAAATCCTTTTTTTCATTAACAGATACAGGGGTTGTCATGCTGAATCCCTCCTCTGCTTTTTCATTTAAATCCTTATTTAAATAATTCCACAAAGACGGACATAAATCCTTCTTGTTCATTCTGAAAAATTGTCATCCAATTGTTCTAAAATGTTATAAATTTCAACATTTGTTGGATCTAGCTTCAACAATTTTTCAAATAGCTCTTTCGCATGCTTTCGGTCCCCTTCTTCCAGTAAAAAATGGGCATATTCTTGCAAAAAGTCGAAATCATCTTTGAAAAAAGTATATGCATATTGATAATGATTTAATGCATCTGAATATCGCTCTATTTCATTATATGCTCTAGCAAGATTCCAATGAAATTTAGGATCAAATTCACCGTCATCTGCCATGATCTCTGACAATATTTTTATCGTTTCTTCATACTTCCCTATAGAAAGATAAAAATCCGTCAACGTTATAGCTGCTTCAATGTATCCTGGATCTAAAGCCAGAGCTTCTTTTAGCATTTTTTCTGCTTCTTCTGGCCGCTTATTTTTTAAAGCAACCTTGCCCCCATATAAATATAATTCTTTATTAAAGCTATCGTATTTTAATCCTTCATTAACGGTTTCAAGGCTTTCCTTTAACATCCCTTCGTATTCATAGCTTTTCGCTAAATATAAATAAACAGATGTATATTCAGGATCTAACGATTTTACTTTTTCAAATTGTTTAATCGCAGTTTGGTAATATTCTGCTTGCAGAGCTGTAAAGCCAAAACTAAAAATGGTGTGAATATCTTCTTGTTTTTGCATTCCTTTTTCAAAATAAGACAATGCTTCCTCAAATCGACCAGAAGCGCTTAAACATTCAGCGACGCGATTATAAATGTTTACATTTGATAATTCATCATATTCATTTAATACTTGTTGATAAGCTAAAATGGCCTTTTTATATTTTCCTGAATGAAAATATAGCTCTCCTAATGCAAAATCAATTACCTTCTCATCAGGTAAAATCTTTTTTGCTTCCTGTAATTTTTGTTCACTGACTTCTGGCAAACCTTGTAATTGATATAAGTCAGCTAATAAAAGTAAACATTGTGGATAAGCTTCATCATGAACGTCAATTTGATTTAAAAGGTGTATAGCTTGTTCCTCTTGATCATATTCCATATATATTTCAGCTAAAAAAAGAATGATGTCCGACTCTTCTGGATACAAAGCATGTAAATCTTCCATTAATGCTAACGATTTATCTACGATCCCCCACTTAAAATAATATTCAGCTAATGTAAATTTTTCTTCATCGTGAAGATCGTTTTCCAATTTCTCTAGCTTATTCAATCCCTCTTCTGTTCTTCCTGATTCCACTAGATGGATGGCGTTTGTTAATGCTTTATTCAAGACGAAACGACCCTTTCTAATGTAAAATCTGAATTGGAGTTGAATCTAATCGAAACCGTCCAGGTAAGGAACATACGATCTCTTGGCCAGCACCTGAACGAAAAAATATTCTTTCCCCCGCTTTTAATATCGTTCCATTATGAACAATGATTTCTGGAATATGTTTATCATAATCGACAAGTGCATTTTCTTCAACTATCTCGATTTTTTTCTCATAACGATATAAGTTATAATTCACTTTACCTCCGACATGAATCTCTCCACGTTCCGGATAAAGTCCTATTTTCATGAGTATATCTTTTGATAATGGCTGATGTTCTTTTGGACAGTCAAGGATAGAGGAAAATTTATGTGTTTTGACAATGTGATTCCACTTCTTTTTAAACATGTTCGGTTGAATCGTTTGTTTTATTTTTGGAAAAAAAGGGATTTGTTGAGGAAATAATGCGTCGCGAATCCATCCCCATTGTACTTCATCAAGCTCTCGTAATTCATGGATTAAAATCATAATAAGGGGGATTTTCAAACGTTTACAAAGCCTAATGAAATTTGGAGTTAATTTTTTAAGAGGAACCATGATACCGATCAGATAATCAATTGGTGAGTTCAGCAAATACTTTCGTTGTTCTCGCAAACATTTTTCCAATTGCCGCTCATATTGAACACTAATGATTGACACAATGGTTGTACAACCTTTCAAAATAAATTTTTCTTTCATAACTTGTTTAAAATGTTGAAAATTGTTGGATATTGGCAACGAAAAATCTAAAAAAATATATCCTGGGGTCATTAAATACTTCGAACCATCCATCCGCATAAACGACAAGTGATCAAAGTTTTTATCTTTATAGCGAATTTGGTTTCCATCTACTAAAATGGAATAGGTAAATACGTGTCGATTTTTCACTAATTTCACGCGGTCGATAATATATGGCATTTCATCCCACCCTTTATAACTTGTCTTATCACAAGCTATGATCAAAAAGGGCAACTTATGATAAAACCACCTGTTTGATCAGGTGGTCGCTAATAAATGAAGATGTTCAAAAAACGAAGGATATGAGACATTGATTGCTTCAGCGTTTTCGAGAAAGATGCTTTCATGACAAATGAAGCTCGCGATGGCTAGCATCATCCCAATTCGATGATCACCATGGCTCGATACTGTTGTTCCTCCCTTTAGTGGTGTTTTACCTTTAATAATCATGCCGTCATCCGTTGCTTCGATGTTTGCACCTAATTTTTTTAACTCTTGTACAACGGTATCTATACGATTAGTTTCTTTTACTTTTAATTCCGCAGCATCTTTTATCACAGTTGTCCCTTCCGCTTGCGTTGCTAACAGGGCGATAATCGGAATTTCATCAATTAACCTCGGGATGATTTCCCCTGAAATTTCCGTCCCCACTAATGAAGACGTTTCGATGGTTAAGTCTGCCATCGGTTCAAAAGCATTTCCTTTTTCTTCGATTGTTAAAGATGCGCCCATCTCTTTTAATACTTCGATAATTCCAGTTCTAGTAGGGTTGATCCCTACATTTCTTAACGTTATTTGACTATTTGGGACGATGGCTCCAGCCACTAAAAAAAAGGCAGCTGAAGAAATATCACCAGGAACATATATATTAGTTGCTGTTAATGATTGGCCTCCCTTTATCGATACAGAACAACCGTTTTCTTCAATATGAACCCCAAAAGCCTTTAACATTCTTTCTGTGTGATCTCTTGATTTATAAGGCTCCTCTACGGTTGTTATTCCATTAGCTTGAAGGCCTGCTAGTAAAATAGCCGATTTAACTTGTGCACTTGCTACTTTGGATTGATGGTGAATAGCGTTTAAGTTCCCACCTCTGATCGAGATCGGTGTAAATGTTCCATGCTCTCTTCCGTCAATTTGAGCACCCATTTTTCGCAAAGGAATCGTGACACGATCCATCGGCCTCTTGGCAATCGATTCATCACCAATGATACAGGCATGAAAAGGTGATCCTGCTAAAATTCCTAAAAGCAATCTTGTCGTTGTCCCGGAATTTCCGACATCAAGCACCGTTTTCGGCTCTTGTAAACCAGAAAACCCTTTTCCAACTACTGTAACTTGCTTTCCATGAAGTTGAATGTCAACTCCCATTTGGCGAAAGCATGAAATCGTACTTAAACAATCCTCACCCGTTAAAAAGTTTTCAATGTTCGTTTGACCATAGGCTAACGCCCCAAACATGACCGCACGATGTGAAATTGATTTATCACCAGGCACCGTAATTTCTCCCCTAAGTGATGAACCATTTTTAAACTTCATTTTTTCACCCCATTTTTACTGTATAAATGTTTCATAGTTCGTATATTTTTTTATACATTGGTTTGCTTGATCACGATCGTGTTCCGATTGGAAGCTAATTCGCAGCACGCCATATATCTCTTCACGCGCTTCAATAATTTGAATGTTTGTAATGCTGATGTTTTCCTTCGCTAAATAGCCAGTAATTTCGGAAATAACTCCAGGATAATCCGGTACATCAACATATAAGTCATAAAAGGAAGGAATAGCACCTTTTTGGCGCTCTGGCAATCCGTCGCGATACGTTTTCGCCTGATGGAAATATGTATAAATCTCATGACCATTTTCTTCTTGCACCATTTTTTGCAGCTTTTTCATTTCTTCTATCCACTGCTCAAACAGCTTTGAAATAATGTTTTTATTATGGAGTAAAATATCTCTCCACATGATTGGGTTGCCTGAAGCGATCCTCGTGATATCACGAAAACCACCTGCAGCCATTCTTTTAATAAGAGGGAAATGGTCTTCATTTTTTTCCGCTTGATGAACGAGGCTGGCCGCAATAATATGAGGAAAATGACTAATAATTCCAGTGATATAATCATGTTCTTCAGGGTTCATCACGACAAATTGTGCTTTCGTTCCCTTTAATAAAGCCTTTAGTTGATTGACGTTTTCCTCTGATTCATTTTCATTCGGTGTTAATATATAAAAGGCGTTTTCAAATAAATGTGCCTTTGCCGCTATTACACCTGATTTATGAGATCCAGCCATCGGATGTCCCCCGATAAACGTAACATGATTAGGTAACGTTCTTTTAGCATGTTCGACAATCTTCTTTTTTGTACTGCCTACATCTGTAATGATCGCATTAGTTTTCAACTTGATTTTCCCAAGTTCAGATAAAATACAAATCGTTTGTTCTACTGGTGTTGAAAGGATAATAAAATCGGCCCCTTCAGCTCCTTCTTTTATCGAGGAAGCTACTTCATCAATGACGTTTAAGGCTTTAGCCATTTTCGTTTGATCATCTTGAATATCATATCCGATCATTTCGTAATCATCATATTCTTTTTTGATAGATAAAGCAATGGATCCTCCTATCAATCCTAGACCAATGAAAAAAACTTTTTTCATGTTTATCACCTATTCTTCAAAATAAGCTATGAAAAAAGAGGTGAATACACCTCTTTCAAAACATATCCACTAACTGGAACTATATATTTAAAGCCCATACCAAAAAAAGAAGCCAACATGACGAATGGATCAAAAGAGTGAAAAATCCCTTACAATAACTCTTTTAAATGCTGGATGATTGCTTCGTTTTGCTCCGTTGAACCGACGGTAATTCTTAATGACGTTGGGAATCCTAATGCTTTGCCAGAACGAACGATAAATCCTTTTTTCAATAAGGCTTCAAACAATTCATTAGCATCACGGCCGAAATTTATTAATATAAAATTTCCTTGTGAAGGGAAATATTTTAAGTTAAATTCTTCACAAAAACAGTAGTATTGCTTTAAGCCTTTTTCATTTTCATTGCGGCAATATTCAATGAAATCTTGATCATCAAGAGCAACGAAAGCAGCCTTTTGTGCTAATGTATTCGTATTAAACGGTTCTCTCGCAGGCTCCATTTCTTTAATTAGCGTTGGATTGGCAATGCCATAGCCAATCCGTAAAGAGGCTAGACCATACGCTTTAGAAAACGTTCGTAAAATCGTCAAGTTCTCATATTTTTGCAATAAATTAATAGAGTTCGGATAATCTTCTTGTGTCACATACTCGTAATAGGCTTCATCCAAAACGACTAACACATCTGTAGGGACTTTTTCTAAAAACGATAGAAGTTGCGATTCAGGGATATAAACACCAGTTGGGTTATTAGGATTACAAACCCATACGACTCTCGTTTTTTCATCAATGGCTTGAAGCATGTTTTCTAAATCATGCTCCCCATTCTTTAATGGAATTTCACGAATTTCAGCTCCTTCAATTACCGCATTATGCCGATACTGAGGGAATGTTGGCGTCGCCATAACAGTATTTGTTCCCTTACCTAAATAAGAGCGGCAAATGATTTGGACAATTTCATCAGAGCCATTTCCAAAAATAAGCTGGTCCATATTAACTCCTAAATGGTTTGCAAGCTTTTCTCTAATCGCAAAAGCGTATCCGTCTGGATATATCGCCATATTGTCAAAATGGTCTACTAACACTTTTTTCACGAGCTCTGAGCACCCGAATGGATTTTCATTTGAAGCTAATTTGACAACCTTATCGAGATTATATTCTTTTTTCACTTCTTCAATCGGTTTGCCCGGTTGATAAGGCTTTAACATTTTCAATTGTTCTTTGACTTTCATCTTCGGCACCTCTTTCATTCCCTAAACTAACTAGATCCTGTAAAAATTGCTCAAATCGTTGAAGGCCTTCTCGCTTTAATGTTGAATTAGTGAATAATGGCAATAAAGATTCAATCTTTCGAATTATCGCACTGCCGATCACGACGCCATCTGCGATTTGATAAAATTTTTCAACATGTTCTCTTTTGGAAATACCGAAGCCAACGACAACCGGTACAGAGCTGTACGCTTTTACATGCTGGATGAATGCTTCAATTCTTTCATCAAAGTCTCTTCGTTCACCTGTTACCCCTAAGGAAGACACACAATACAAAAAGCCTTCCGCATTTTTGGCAATCATTTCGATGCGTTGATTCGATGTAGGGGCCACCATTGAAATAAAGTCAATTTGATATTTTCCGCATTTTTCTTTTATTAAGGAGCTTTCTTCAAATGGTAAATCTGGAATTAATAGACCATCGATGTTATTTTGTTGCATTAAAGCGAAAAAGCGATTTTCTCCTAATTGTAACACAGGATTAAAATAAGTAAAGAGGATAATCGGAATTTCCACACCATTTTCTTTTAATTTTTTTCCTAAATAGATCGCTTTTTCAATATTCATCCCATTCTTTCTAGCCCGAATCGATGCCCGCTGAATGACGGGACCATCTGCTAACGGATCTGAATAAGGGACTCCTAGTTCGATCGCTGTTGCACCATATTTTTGCAAAGATAAAGCAAGGTCAATTGTCAGCTCTTCACTTGGATCTCCTGCCATGATAAAAGGTATAAATTGCTTTTTGCGGTTATTTTGCTGCATGATGAACCCCTCCGTTTAATTTTTCCATCAACGTGTTGACATCTTTATCTCCTCTTCCCGATAAACAAATTAATATCGATTGGTCGTTCGACAATTCCTTTGCAGCTTTGATCGCTTGTGCAACAGCGTGTGCCGATTCAATCGCTGCTAAAATTCCTTCAGTTTTATTTAACGTAATCAATGCTTCTAACGCTTCATCATCTGTCACGTTTTCATATTGTACACGTCCTATTGATGCTAAATAGGCATGTTCCGGTCCAACACCCGGATAATCTAGGCCGGCAGAAATGGAGTATGGTTCGGTAATTTGTCCATATTCATCTTGCAGCAAGTACGTTAACGACCCATGAATGACACCTTTTGTTCCTTTCGTAATCGTAGCGGCATGGAGAGAAGTGTCAACTCCTTTTCCACCTGCTTCTACCCCAATAAGCTTCACTTCATCATTCATAAATGCCGCAAACATTCCAATCGCATTACTTCCTCCCCCAACACAGGCAACGACTACATCTGGAAGTTTACCAGTTAATTGTACCATTTGTTCCTTCGCCTCATCACCAATAATTCTTTGGAATTCACGGACCATATATGGGTATGGATGTGGGCCGACAACTGAACCAATCATATAAAAATGATCTTCACAATTCTGGACCCAATACCGAATGGCTTCATTTGTCGCATCCTTTAATGTACGATTCCCGCTTGTAACAGGTATAACCTCAGCGCCTAAAAGCTTCATACGAAAAACATTTAAGCTTTGTCTTTTCACATCTTCCTCACCCATAAACACTTTACATTTTAAACCGAATTTAGCAGCAACCGTTGCCGCTGCAACACCATGCTGTCCTGCTCCCGTTTCTGCAATGATCTTCGTTTTTCCCATTCTTTTCGCTAATAATGCTTGGCCGAGAGCATTGTTTATTTTGTGTGCACCTGTATGGTTTAAATCTTCTCTTTTCAAATATATTTTTGCTCCCCCGATTTCTTTTGTTAATTGATCCGCAAATGTTAACGATGTCGGTCTTCCAGAATATTCTTTTAACAGTTTTTGATATTCAGCAATAAAAGTAGGGTCTTTTAATGCATTATGAAAAGCTTCTTCAATTTCAAATAATGGCTGCATTAACGTTTCAGGTACATATCGTCCGCCAAATTCACCAAATCTCCCATATTGATCAGGATATTGTGCCACCTCTATTCATCCTTTCTAACAATGTTTGCATTAATTTTCGATCTTTTTGACCATTTCTTTCAACACCACTAGCTAAATCGACGCCCATTACCCCTTTTTCAATTAATGATTGAACATTTGTTGAATTTATTCCTCCCGCGATAAGACAAATCTTGTTGTTCTTTTCCGCAAATTGATTATATTTCGGGACATCTTTCCAATGAAAGCTGACGCCAGTTCCTCCCCATTTTCCTTGAACTTTACTATCAATCACAAAACCGTCTACAAATGAAACATAGCGCTTCATTTCATCCAATACCCCCTCATGGTAATGAAGGGCCTTCCATATTTTTTGGGAAAACTTTTGTTGAACTTCTTTCACAAATGAAGGTGGTTCTTTACCATGTAATTGAATGACGTCTAAGTCTACCTTTGCTAATATTTCTGCTAAGTCATGCAAGGTTGGATTGACAAAAACGCCCACTACTTCATATCCATTTTTTTTCGGTAATTGTTTTAACCATGTGCTGACTTCAAGAGAATCTACACGACGTTTACTTTCTGCGAAAATAAAACCGATATAATCAACACCTGCTGCAACCGATGTGTGAACATCTGCATAGGACTGGTTGCCACAAATTTTAACGATCGTCTTTTTCACTTTTGTTCTCTCCAAACAATTCGAGAATAGCCTCTTGTTGATCTTCATTTTTCATTAATGACTCCCCTACTAAAACGGCTTGTGCACCGTAGGATTTAACGGTATTTAGATCGTCTTTTGTAAATATTCCACTTTCACTTACTAGCAATAAATCTTTCGGTAAATAAGGGCTAATCGTCTCTAAATGATGAATATTTGTACGGAATGTTGTTAAATTACGATTGTTTACCCCTAATATTTTCGGGACAAATACATCTAACAACTGTTCTAATGATTTTTTGGAATGCACTTCAACTAAAACATCTAATTGGAGCGCCATTGCTTCATCATATAGCTTTTTCAACTTTTTTGGCGCCAAAGCTTCTGCGATCAGTAATATGGCATCTGCTCCAAGCTTCTTTGATTCATACACTTGCTTTTCATCAATGATAAAATCTTTTCGTAAAACAGGTATATCGACTGTTTCCTTCACTTCTTTTATATAAGCTTTCGACCCTTGAAAAAATGTTTGATCCGTTAAAACTGAAATACAATCCGCTCCTCCTTTTTCATAGCTTTGTGCTATATTAATAGGATCAAACGATTCTTTTATAACCCCTTTTGACGGAGAGGCTTTTTTAATTTCTGCGATCAGTCCAATAAATCGGTTCGGATTTTTCAACGCCTTGTAAAATGAACGCTCCGGCATGATCGGATTTATATTTTTTTCGATTTTTAAGTCTTCCACTTCTTTTTCTTTTACCTTGAGGATTTTTTCAAGCATATTGCTCTTCCTTTCGTACTTGTAATTTTGTTAATTGCTTGTAGGCAGTACCGTCTTGTATCGCTTTTAATGCCATTTGAACTCCATCGTGTAAATTCTTCACTTTCCCCGCAATATAAAGGGCAGCGGCTGTATTTAATGCGACGATATTTCGGGCGCTTTCATTCCCTTTATTTTGCAATGTATTTTCGATTAATTTTGCACTTTCGGAAACGTTGCCAACTTGTATATCTTCTAAACGTCCACGTTTTAAATGAAATTGTTCTGGACTGATCACATATTTGTGAATAGAACCATGCTTAAGCTCCACAATTTCCGTTTCATCCGTGATCGTTATTTCATCAAGCCCATCTTTTCCCGAAACAAATAAAACATGCTCTGAATCAAAGGCTTTCAATGCTTGGGCCATTAGTTCCGCACTGCTAGCCGAATAGACCCCAATGACTTGCCTCTTGGCCTTTGCGGGATTTGCCAGTGGACCTAATAAATTAAAGATCGTTCGAAACCCTACTTCCTTTCTAGCTTTCGCCACATGTTTCATGGATGAATGGTAAATCGGTGCAAATAAAAAGCTCATATTCGTTTGCTTCAGTGCTTCTCTCGCTTCATCAGGGGAAGATTGAATAGGGATGTTTAAAAAATCTAAAACATCAGCGCTGCCGCTTTTCGATGAAACGGCTTTGTTTCCGTGTTTTGCAATTTTAACACCTAAAGAGGAGGCGACAATTGCTGATGCTGTTGAAATGTTAAAGGTAGATGCTCCATCTCCACCTGTACCACATGTATCAACGACATCATCAAGGTCTGATAACTCGATCATGTTCTCTCTCATTGCTTTTAGAAATCCAATTAATTCATGTACGGTTTCCCCACGCATTCGTAAAATCGTGACTAAACTAGCAATTTGGCTATCGGAAACTTCACCTTGCATAATTTGATTCATTATATTTTTAGCTTCTGTGACCGTTAAGGTATTTCCTTCAATACATTTTTTTAATACTTCTTGCATCTTCAAGTTCCTCCTTTGAAAATGATTGTTCTGCTAATTGAATCGTTTGTATAAGCGCACTTGCCTTATTTCTAGTTTCCTTCCATTCGAGTTCTGGGACAGAATCTGCTACGATTCCTGCACCGGCTTGAACATAAGCTTTATTTTCTTTTAAAGATATGGTGCGGATGGTAATACACGAATCGATGTTTCCATCAAATCCAATATAAGCTATACAGCCAGCATAGCTTTGTCTAGGGGTTGGCTCCAGCTCATTTAAGATTTGCATAGCTCTAATCTTCGGAGCTCCTGAAACCGTACCAGCTGGAAAAGCAGAGATCAGTGCATCAATTGGATGAATGTCATTTTTCAATTGACCTGTAACTTTCGATATTAAATGCATAACATGTGAAAAATACGTTAACTCAACTAATACTGGTGTTTGGACGGAACCATATTCAGCAACCCTACCGATGTCATTACGGGCTAAATCCACAAGCATGTAATGCTCGGCAAGTTCTTTTTCGTCTTGTAATAGATTTTCTCCTAATAAGCGATCTTCTTCTTCGTTTTTCCCACGTCTTCTCGTTCCGGCTATCGGATGAATTTCCAAATGGCCATTTTTGATATGAATTAAACGCTCTGGTGAACTACCGATCAGTTCTTGATTTGAAAACTTTATATAAAACATGTATGGAGAAGGATTAATAATTCGTAATATTCGATATAGCTGAAACCCAGATACAGTTACTTCCGTTTCAAATCGCTGCGAGAGTACCGCTTGGAATATATCTCCTCTACGAATATATTCTTTAATTTTTTTCACATCATCGATAAAACGTTCCTTAGTATAGTTGGACTGAACTCCTTTAAAAGATACTTCTTTATTAAAGGCTGGGATAAATTGCTTCCCTAAAGGCGCTGCTATTTTAAGCATTTTTTGATAGCGGGAAATTTCCTGTAAAGCTTGTTGATACGCATTGTTTAATTCTTTTATCGTTTCGTCACCTGTTAATGGAACATAATGAATGAATGTTATTTGTTTTTGATGATGATCATAAGCGATAAGAGTTTGGCATATGACAAGCTCACAGTTGGAGTCCTGATCATTCAATTTTCGATGTTGTGGAACCTTTTCAAATAAACTTATTGCATCATAGCCAATTTGCCCAACAGCTCCACCTGTAAATGGGATATGGACATTTGGTCTTTTCACTTTTAATCGGCGATTTAGTTCTTGAAATAATTGTGATAAGCGTTGATGTTTGATTACCTCATGATTTTCCTTGTTATAAAGAATAAATGTCTCGTATTGATCGCGAATAAAATACATTGGGTTTAATCCGATGAATGAGAAATTGGACCATGATGATTGATCATCATGACTTTCTAAAATAAAGCTAGCTTCATCTTGAAACGCATGAAAAATTTCGATTGGAGTAAATGTATCCACATATAATTGATAGGTAATCGGTATTGTTTTGTAATCTTTATAATCTTTCAGGAATTGATCAAAAGAAGGTACATACATAAGCTCACTCCTCCATTCTAGAAATGGAGAATGAGTCAATAGAGGATTATTGAGGATTTGACTACATGAATCATACAATGAACAAGAAGAATTGAATTTAAGAAATATGGAGAAAAAACAAATCGTGTGAGTCCGTTCTTCTTGAACATATGAACATGGCAAAAATGTAAAAAAAGCCCAAAAACCAATGTTTTTGGGCAGTTTCACGCTTCATTGGCTCCTCCTCTGCTAAACTGACTCATTCTCAACTACCCTAACTGAACTAAAACTTTAATAACAAACCTTTATTGACTATCTTAATAAAGATTAAGCTTGTTTGTCAATTAAATCTGGCCGCAAATTTTTGGCCTTTTCTAAATAAATGTGGGAAATTTCGTTTTGAGAACGTTCGGTATCCACATGCATCATAATTCTGATACATTTTTCAAGGCTTCCCGGCACTATCATTTCTTGCATGCATGTGACGGGAACAAACGTCCATCCCTCTAATCTTCTCAACGCTTTTGCTGGAAATTGAGCGGTTAAATCTTGGGTGGCTGAAATAAAAACAGAAGCAACTCGTTCCGGTGTAATATCATTTTGTTTCACCATTTCCTGCAAAAGGCGTTCTGTAGCTTCAACAATTTCCTTTTCCTCATTAGCGTCAACAGTTATGGCGCCACGTATTCCGCGTATCATATCGCTCCCCCTCTCCATTGCTGTAATAAAGAATAAATCGTTTTTTCATCAAAATTGACTAATTTGGGAGTTCCGATATTTTCTAAAAGCACCATTCGAATTTCATTGTTGACGGATTTTTTATCGTTTTTCATTCGCTCACATAATTGTTCGCTTGAAATAGAAGAATGAACTGAAGTCGGGAAACCAATTTTTTGGAACCATTCTTTCATTCGTTCATATCCTAAATCAATTCCAAATGTTTGATTACTGACATAGAGGGCAAAAAGCATGCCAATAGCGACCGCATCACCATGGGAAATTCGTCCATAGCCGAGCGCAGCTTCAAGTGCATGGCCAAGCGTATGGCCAAAGTTTAAAAATGCTCTTGTTCCTAATTCCTTTTCATCTTCTGAAACGATTTCTGCTTTAATTGTAATCCCTTTTTCAATAAACGTTAACAATTGCTCTTCCTTTAATTGTTGCAGATGATGCACATGTTGAACTAGCCAATCAACAAATAAAGGGTCCTTAATCAAACCATGCTTCACAACTTCTGCAAAACCTGAACGAATCTCATCAATTGGCAATGTTTCTAAAAATTGAATATCATATATAACTGCATGGGGCTGATAAAAAGCGCCAATCATATTCTTTCCAAGAGGATGGTTGATGGCAACCTTACCTCCAACAGCACTGTCATGAGCTAATAAAGTCGTCGGAATTTGCAGAAAAGGAATGCCGCGCATATATGTAGCAGCAATAAAGCCTGTTAAATCACCAATCACCCCACCGCCAAATGCAATCATTAACGATCGGCGATCAAGGTGATTCGTTAAGGCAGCGGTCATACATTCATAATACGTCTCAAACGATTTCGATTTCTCACCACTAGGGACGACATGAAAGAAATAATCGATCCCAATAGTTTTTAACTCCCTTTCAAACCGATCGCGAAAAAGAGTTGAGACGGTTTCATCTGTTATGACCATCATTTTTGTCGGTGCAAGTTCAATATTTGATAGAATATTCGATAAATGAGATATTAAATTTTTCCCGATGATCACTGGATACGTACGGCTAGTTGTTTGAACTTTTATTTCTTTCATTAAAAATCCCTCGCATACTCTCGCACCCGTTCAACATTCTCTTTAATCAAATCCATGCGGTCTACTCCAAACTGTTCCACAATTGCATTTGCCACTTCCCATGCTACAACGGCTTCAGCAACTACAGCAGCTGCTGGTACCGCACAGCTATCAGATCTTTCAATGCTCGCTTGAAATGGCTCTTTCGTCTCAATATCGACACTTTGAAGCGGCTTATACAAAGTAGGAATTGGTTTCATCACTCCCCTAACGACAATTGGCATCCCTGTCGTCATTCCACCTTCAAAACCACCTAGGCGATTCGTTTTTCTCGAATACCCTTTCCCTTTTTCCCAAACAATTTCATCATGAACTTGGCTTCCAAATCGTCTAGCTGCTTCAAATCCAATTCCGAATTCGACACCTTTAAAGGCATTAATGCTGACGATTGCTTGAGCGATTTTTCCGTCCAGTTTTCGATCATAATGAACATAGCTTCCTACTCCTGCTGGAACACCTTCTACTACTACTTCAACAATTCCGCCAATTGAATCGCCATTTGCTTTCGCATTGTCGATGACTTCCATCATCTTCTTTTCTACCGTTTCATCAGCACAGCGAACTTCCGATTTTTCTGTTTTTTCCATCAAATCTTTTAATGAACGATAAGAAACCTCATTTGCTCGTACACCGCCAATTTCCAGAACATGGCCAACTACTTGAATACCTAGTTCTGATAAAATCTTTTTCGCTACTGCACCTGCTGCAACACGCACGGTTGTTTCTCGGGCAGAAGAACGTTCGAGCACGTTTCTCATATCACGATGGCCGTATTTAATACCCCCAACTAGATCAGCATGACCCGGCCTAGGTCGTGAAATTTGCCGTTTTATTTCGTTTTCTTCTTCCTTAATTGGCTCAATACCCATAATGTTTGTCCAATGCTTCCAGTCTTTATTTTCAACAACTAAAGCGATCGGTGAACCGAGTGTTTTTCCATGACGGACGCCGCCTGCGATCTGTACTTGATCTTTTTCAATTTGCATCCTTCTGCCACGTCCATAACCTTTTTGTCTTCTCGCAAGATTTGTGTTAATATCTTCTGCTGTTAAAGGTAAACCAGCTGGTACCCCCTCAATAATCGTTGTTAACTGTGGTCCATGAGACTCCCCTGCTGTCAAGTACCTCATTTTCTCTCTTTCTCTCCCTTCAGCACGTTAACGCTTTTAAGTAACTATAACATAAAATAAAAAAATTGAATAGAAAATTATGAATGAATTTTTTGATAGAAAAACGTTTCAATAGGTCGCAATTGATAGTGTTCTGGATTGAAAATTTGCTCTGTGCTGCCAACAAATAATACACCATGATCATTTAAAGATTTAGAAAATTTTTGATAAATTTCTTTTTTTGCTGCTTCTGTAAAATAGATTAGAACATTTCGACAAACGATTAAGTCGAAACCAGTTTCGTATGCATCCGCAAGTAAATTATGTTTTTTAAACGTTACAGCGCGCTTGATTTCATCTTTCACCATATATTGTTCGCCATGCATATGAAAAAAACTTTTTTTTATATTTAAAGGTACTTCCTGAAGAGATCGCTGCGAATAAACCCCAGCTTTTGCAATCTGTAAAGCATTTCCATCTATATCGGTCGCCAAAATATGTACATTTGAAAAAGGCAAAAATTTTGAAACAATGATGGCAATCGTATAAGGCTCTTCACCTGTTGAACAGGCAGCACTCCAAATTTTTAAACTTTTTTTCTTTTCCATTAAAACTGGGAGTATAGATTCCTCTAATACTTTCCATCGTTGAATGTTGCGAAAAAATTCTGAGACGTTAATCGTCATTCGATCCAAAAATTGTCTGAATAAATCTTCATCTCTTTCCATTGCTAAAAAAAATTCTTGAAAAGACTTAAACCCCTTTTTTTCATACAATGAGACTAGCCTTCTTTTCATTTGCGTCTCTTTGTATTGTGAAAGGTCAATTCCAGTTTTTCTTTTCACTTTTTCAATAAACTGCAAATATTCTTGATCTGCCAATTTTCAACTCTCCTAGTACTATTTTTCTTATTATCAAGTATATAATAGAATCAAAAAAGTTGGTGAAAAGTTTTTCATTTCCTAAAACTTGATGCTATCTACATGGATCAAGTGACGTTGCAACATTAGCCGTTAGATCCTTCATACAAAGTAGTACAAAAAAAACGCCAGCCAATAAGGCCAGCATTTTGACAAAAAGAAAAGGTATTAATAAATCCACGTGTTGATATGTCGATCATATGTAAGCAATTCTTCTTCTTTAAAAAATAGTTGAATTTCTCGTTCTGCACTTTCAGGTGAGTCGGATCCGTGAATAACATTTTTCCCTACAAACATCCCAAAATCTCCTCTTATCGTTCCTGGAAGTGCTTCTTTCGGATTCGTTTTCCCCATCATTTGTCTGCATATTTCAATCGCATTTTCTCCTTGCCAAACCATTGCAAACACTGGTCCTGATGTAATAAACTCGACAAGTTCCGTAAAGAAAGGTTTCCCCTTATGTTCACCGTAATGCTGTTCAGCTAACTCCTCGGAAATTTGCATAAGCTTTGCTCCAACAAGCTGTAAGCCTTTGCGTTCGAATCTTGAAACAATTTCGCCAATTAATTGGCGCTGAACACCATCTGGCTTTACCATTAAAAACGTTTTTTCCATTTTAGTCCACCCCACTAGCAATATGTATAGGCTTTCATAAATAACCCAACAAAATATTACCACTATTAAACCGTTTTCGCAAACTTAAAATTTCCTTTTTCCAATATACTTTGCAATTTTCATTAATGCCGTTCTTGCTTTACACTTTGGCAATTGATCTATGAATTGCAAACTTTTCATTAAATAACGGTTGCTAATTTCAAAAGAATGCTCGATTGCACCGCTATTTTTAATATCATCAATAACTGGTTTTATTTCTTCTGGAGTGGTATTTTCATTGATTTGAATGATGCGCTGTTTAATTGCAGGATCCTTCATAGCAAATAACACAGGTAATGTAATATTTCCTTGTAATAAATCACTACCCACAGGTTTTCCAAGCTCTTTTTCCGTTGAAGTGAAGTCAAGTATATCATCAACAATTTGAAATGAAAGACCAACATAATATCCGAACCAATATAGCTTTTTGTGCCATTCATCCGGAACTTCTGCACAAACAGCTCCAACTTGACAGCTGGCGGCAATTAATAAAGCTGTCTTACGCTTTATTCTTTTTAAATATGTTTTGTATGTTTGCTCATAATGAAATTTATCTTTAATTTGCTCAATTTCTCCTAAACAAACTTCCACAATCGTTTTCGATAATATTTGATGGGCAAGAGGATTTTCGATTTCCGTTATCAATTGGAGTGATCGTGCAAACAAATAGTCCCCTGTATACATAGCGATTAAATTATCCCATTTCGCTTTTATCGTTTCTCTTCCCCTGCGAATTTCAGCATCATCAATGACATCATCATGTACAAGTGAAGCCATATGAATTAATTCTAAGGCAACAGCAACCTTCTTTATCGTGTTGATATCGTATTTTCCAAACATCGCTGATAACAAGACAAAAACAGGGCGAATTCTCTTCCCACCCGCTTGTAAGAGATGTAGCCCCGCATCACTTAATAGAGGATCTGTTGATTGAATCGTTTTTTCTAATTCTCGTTCAACAATATTTAGATCTTGTTCCAAAAAAGAATACATCGCTTTAAACTTCATTCATTTCACCTTATTGTTTAAGTTTCGGTTTGTATCCTAAATGCATCGCAGCAACTCCACCTGTAAAAGCCTTTACTTCTACATCAATCAATCCTGCCTGTTCAAACATTTTTTTCAATTCTTTCATTCCTGGAAAATCTCGTGCAGATTCTTGCAGCCAAGAGTACTCTTCGTAACTTTTTGCAAATAATTTTCCAAAAAGAGGCATAATATAGCGGAAATAAAATAAATATAGCTGCCGAAATCCGATCATTGTTGGTTGAGAAGTTTCTAAACACACGACTTTCCCGCCAGGTTTTGTTACGCGGTACATTTCTTTTAGCACTTGCATGTAATCAGGTACGTTCCGTAAGCCAAACCCGATTGTAACATAATCAAAACGGTTATCCTCAAACGGCAATTCCATAGCATTTCCCCAAATTAATTTCACATTTTCCAAATGCTGTTCCTTAACTTTTTGCTCTCCGATGCTTAACATATTTTTGCTAAAGTCAAGGCCAATCACTTTTCCATTTTTTCCAGCTGCATGGGCAAGGGCAATGGTCCAATCTGCTGTTCCACAGCAAACATCTAGGCACTCTGATCCTGGCCTTACATTCATTCTTTTCATCGTTTCTTTCCGCCAAGCTACATGACGTTTAAAGCTAATAACTGAATTCATTCGATCATAATGTTTATAGATCGTTTCAAACACTTTATGTACTTTTTCTTCTTTTGACTGCACCATGTTTTACCCTTCTTCCACCATGTTGTTAAACGTTCTTTCATATGTGAATCTTAATGTATGTATTCGATCAAAAATGAATTCTTTAATCGTGGACGAATGCTTTAAATTCGTTTCTAACATACGGATTATTTCGTGAAAATAATGCTGACAAAACTCTATAATAATGGAGAATACAGATTCTTGTTGATTTTTCGTCATTTGATCAATACCCTTCTGGAAAATGGAGCTTTGACCAACTTCGTAGTTATTTTTTTCTTGACAAAGCCGCTTAAACGTTAAATAAAATTGCGACAATTTTGGTAACGTTTTGACTTGAAGATGCTCTCCAATTCGTTGAAACAAAGCCGTTTCGATCGTCATAATATTTTCAATCATCTTTTTTACGTCTTGTTTCGATTGATATAGTCGTATTTTATGTTCATTGATTTCTTTTATGGCAATGGCAAAAGTTTGAATCATTTTAATATCGTTCATGTTTGCCAAAATATAATAATAAAGCCCACTAAAATAGTCCCCGGCTAAAACGGTTAATTGACGTTCAACAAACTCCTTTCGTCCATGACACTTTACAATTCCTACTAAATCATGGGTATCAAGGGCTATCTGGACAAGCATAGCGGTTACAACATACTTTTCAAGTTCTTTTTCTGAAACATTCGCTTCTTTAAACATAGCATAAAATAAGAGCAGCTTGTCCTCATCAATATTAGGCTTTTGTACATGTTTAGATAAGAATGGATGTGATAGGTTTTGCTCAATTTTCTGTTTTAAGCCATTCATATGATTAAAGATGTCCTTCAAGTGAATCACCCTTGTCCCTGTCAATGCTTGATATAAACAAAGTTTATTATACCATAAAAAAAGAATGCTGTTGAAGATATTCGACATAAAAGAAAAGAAGCAGGAAAGCCTGCTTATTTACGAGAATCACTTTCAATTTCTCCATGACTTGTTAGAATAAGTGCCTTTCCGCGCACTTTGATTGCGGAAGTATGTTCAGTAAATTGCGCGATCATCACTTCCCCTTTATCTAGCTTTTCAGAATGATGAAATCGCGTATCAGAGCCTCTTGTTAACCCAATCACATTCACTCCATCCTCGTTTGCCTTAATGACGACAAAATCATTTCCTGCTTGATTCATTTTCTATCACCTACCATTTTCATTGATCTTATGAATCACGAATGAGTGATAATACCTCACTACGAGCAGCATCATCGTTTAAAAAGCAGCCTCTAACAGCAGATGTAACAGTTTTAGAACCAGGTTTTTTTACACCACGCATCGTCATACACATATGCTCTGCTTCAACGACCACCATAACCCCATGCGGCTGCAATGATTCAACTATGCTATCCGCAATGGTAGAGGTAATACGTTCTTGTAGTTGCGGACGCCTTGCAACAGCTTCCACAGCACGGGCCAGCTTGCTAAGACCGGTTACTTTCCCGCCTTTAGGAATATAGGCAACGTGCGCTTTACCAAAAAACGGAACGAGATGATGCTCACACATTGAATAAAACGGAATATCTTTTACAAGAACAAGTTCTTCATGATCTTCACCAAAAACGGTGTTAAAATATTCTTTCGGATCTTGGTGTAATCCGGAAAATACTTCTTCATACATTTTGGCAACCCTTTTCGGCGTTTCAAGTAGTCCCTCTCGATTTGGATCTTCTCCAATAGCTTCTAATATTAATCTGACAGCATATTCAATTTGTTCTTTATTAATTTTTGACATCCTTTTTCCCCCTGAATCAGAAGCGTGTGTATACCGATTCTAGCACAAATACATAAAAAAAAGCAAAATAATAATAAAAGCCCCATTTTAAGGGGCTTTTCATTTTGTGAAGAAATGCTTTTATGTATGTGAAGTGAAGTATCCCATACATAATTATTTTCCAGCAACTGCGTCTTTCAAAGCTTTGCCAGGTTTGAAGGCAGGAACTTTGCTCGCAGGAATTTCGATTTCTTCACCAGTTTGCGGATTACGGCCTTTGCGAGCTGCACGCTCACGTACTTCAAAGTTGCCAAATCCGATTAGTTGAACTTTATCACCATTTTTTAACGCTTCTAAAATTGTATCAAAAACTGCTTCTACAGCTTTTGTCGCATCTTTTTTTGATAATTCACTTAATTCAGCTACTTGGTTGATTAACTCTGTTTTGTTCATCGTTTCACCTCCTCCCAAAGGATATGTTATATTCATTTCTTCACAGTTCTTCCAATTTCTATACATTTCATAAGTAAATAAGATGTTAACACGCTTATATTAATCGATAAAACAACAGATTTCAATGTTTTTTCACAAAAGAAATGGTTTTACAGGAATGAAAGTCCAATTAAGAGAAGATTTTCTGATAAAAGATTAACATATCCTCTGTTAATGAATCAAGCACATTTCATGGATGAACCCCTAGAAAATCAAAGTTCAGCAACTCTTGGTTGTTATTTGAATATAGGCTCTTTTCTAAAAGATTGTTGCTTCACTATAGCTTTTTGACGGTCATAGGCAAGCGATACGCTTCCTATTTCACGCGTGTAGCGTGACATGAACCGAACAACAGTCGATGGTCGGACACCTGTGATTTGTCCGGACACGTGCTTTGTTCGGTTCATGGACATTCTGAAAGCAAAAATGTTTACGAAAACAGCCTAAATATAAAAAATAGACCTCTATTACGAAGAGGTCTATGTTTATAGAATAATCGCAATAAGTCCGCCAGATCCTTCATTAATAATTCTTTCTAACGTTTCTTTTAATTTATAGCGGGCATTTTCAGGCATGAGTGACAATTTCGCCTGTATTCCCTCACGAACTATTGAGCTTAAAGACCTTCCAAAAATATCGGAATTCCATATGGATAAAGGATCATCTTCAAAATCTTGCATTAAGTATCGGACAAGCTCTTCACTTTGTTTTTCGGTTCCAATAATCGGGGCAAATTCACTTTCAACATCAACTTTAATCATGTGAATTGAAGGGGCTACTGCTTTTAAGCGTACACCAAAACGAGATCCTTGGCGGATGATTTCTGGTTCGTCTAAGCTCATATCCGTTAAAGCTGGAGCTGCAATCCCATACCCTGTTTGCTTCACCATTTTCAAGGCATCAGCCACTTGGTCGTATTCTGCTTTTGCATGAGCGAAATCCTGCATTAACTGAAGAAGGTGATCCTTACCTCTGATTTCGACGCCAACGACTTCCTTTAGGATTTGATCATATAAGTCATCTGGTGCGTACAAATCTATTTCTGCAATTCCTTGACCCATTTCAATGCCCGCAAGCCCTGCCCGTTCAATAAAATCATATTCACTAAACTGCTCAACAACTTGATTCACATCTCTCAATCTCTTAATATCTTTCACTGTTTCTTTGACAGTATCTTGATAGCTTTGACGAAGCCAATGATCTTCTTTTAATACCATCACCCAGCTTGGCAAGTTGACATTGACTTCCAATACAGGAAACTCGAAAAGCGCTTCTCTTAAAACATTCATCACATCAGACTCTCGCATACTTTCCACACTCATCGCTAAAACCGGTATATCGTATTTTTCATTTAATTCTTTCCGCAATTGTTCTGTTTCAGGGTGATGAGGATGAACTGAATTCACAATCATAATAAACGGTTTCCCGACTTCTTTTAACTCCTCAATGATCCTTTCTTCTGCTTCTACATAATCAGAGCGAGGAATTTCTCCAATCGATCCATCTGTTGTAATGACCACTCCGATTGTTGAGTGTTCTTGAATGACTTTTCTCGTCCCGATCTCTGCTGCCTCATGAAAAGGAATCGGTTCTTCATACCACGGAGTATTAATCATCCTCGGCCCGTTTTCATCTTCGTACCCTTTCGCCCCTGGAACTGTATATCCAACACAATCAACCATTCTTATATTGACATCAAGCCCCTCATCAACATGAACCGTTACCGCTTGATTCGGGACAAATTTAGGCTCTGTAGTCATGATCGTTCTCCCAGCAGCACTTTGTGGGAGCTCATCTTGTGCGCGAGCTTTATCTGCTTCATTTTCAATATTTGGAAGTACCACTAATTCCATAAATTTTTTGATAAACGTTGATTTACCAGTTCGAACTGCACCAACAACTCCTAGATAAATATCACCGCCTGTTCGTTCCGCAATATCTTTGAAAATATCTACCTTTTCCAAGTGATCCCCTCCCGACTTATTAGTCCCAAGATGATAGTAACTATTTCATTCAAATGGCTAGACAGTATAAGTTTATGATGTTGTCCGACTCATTTATGACTGGCATTGTTTATTATTTGTATTTTTAAAAAACGGAACCTCTCTCTGTTTCCTGTGCTTCACATGATTTCATTTCCGTAAGATAAAAAATAAACCCTTCTCTTAAGATGTATGACTTAAGAGAAGGGTTCATGACTTAATTTAACAAAAAGATCGGTTCATTGTTTTCATCAATTGTATAAGGCAAAGAGAAGGCTGGTACAAAAGGAGAATCTTCAACTAACAAGTAACGAATATCATCTCCTTGCTGAACGTCATTTCCATTTTCCAGGAGAGCTTGATACAGGTCTAAACGATAATCCACGTATACTTCTCCTTGACTATCAATGACAAATGGCAAATATTCATTGGAAAATGGACTCTCAACTTGAGGATCCTCTTGATAACCTAATTTCTGAAAATCTAACGTGTAAACACCATGTGTAATTTCCTCTTTAAAAGGGGGATATCCATGCGAGTCTCTGTACGCATTAATCCGAAGTTTAATTTCACGAATTTGTTCAGCAATACGCAAGTCTATTAATTTTACAGTTGGGTCTTCTTCTACATCTATCAGCACATATAAATAAATTCCCCCATTTTCATAAGCTGTTCCCGGTGGTTCTGACAAATATTCAGGTATTAAAAGATTAAAGTCGATTGGATATTTTTGATAAATAGGAGTGGACATGTCACGCGTTTTAATAGGTAATAAACCACCTGTTTTTTCTTGATATTGATCAACAGCAGTTTGAACAGAAGCAATTTGCGCCTCATAAGGAATTTGATTTTTAGCAAGTCGTTCTTCCGGGTAAAGACACCCGCTTAATAACGGTATATAGAGCAAAATAATGAAGATATTGACCGCTTTTTTCATAAATATCCATCTTCCTTTTTTTATTCATTTACTGGTCCAGAAAAGACTACAAAAAAGATGATGATTCCCGCTAAAATCATAAATATGTACGCAATCGTAGAAAAAAGGATTTTCCATATTTTACTTTTTAATTTAAAACGACTTAAATAAATGGAAAAAACAGCAATAAACATAAACGCCATGGAGGCTAATGCAATCCACATCTTAATTAAACCTTGTGACATACGTGCTTCGCTCCTTTTTCTCGAAAATCATTATATCATAACCGATCACCCGTTCAATGATAAAGAGAAAGACAAAAAGTCCTAACATTCTTTTCACCTAGAGATGACAACGTGTAGTAAAAAATGTCTTAACACAACTAAAATGGAAAGCTTTCCAAAACAGGCTCATTAAAGGCATGCCTAATATCACAAAGCTATCATCATAGGAATTTACAGGCTGTTTCCATTATTGATCGCACGGCCCTCCATGATATTTACTAAATCTTCCATTTCATGTGTTTTTCCCCGAGCCATTAACGATTCGACTACATCTTTCGGATGTTTTCCATTAAATAAGACATCGTATAAAGCCATTGTGATCGGCATTTTCACATCATACTTCTTCGCTAATTGATAAGCTGCTTTCGTAGTGCGAACACCTTCTACAACCATCCCCATTTGATTTAATACTTCTTCTAATTTTTGTCCTTTCCCTAACATATTTCCAGCTCGCCAATTCCGTGAATGAACACTTGTACATGTTACGATTAAATCGCCTATACCCGTTAATCCGGAAAAAGTGAGTGGATTTGCCCCCATTTTGCTGCCAATCCGAGCAATTTCCGCAAGTCCTCTTGTCATTAAAGCTGCTTTCGCATTATCCCCATAACCTAATCCATCACTAATTCCGGCCGCTAAAGCAATGATATTTTTTAATGCTCCTCCGATTTCAACACCGACCACGTCTGGATTTGTATAAACACGAAAATATTGATTAATAAATAGGTCTTGAACATATTCCGCCGCTTTCATATTTTTACTCGAAGATGTAACAGTGGTTGGTTGTCGTAAACTTACTTCTTCAGCATGACTTGGTCCTGATAAAACTACAACATCTTCTAACAAATCTTCACGCATTTCTTCTTCAATCATTTCAGAAATTCTCTTTAAAGTATCTGGTTCGATTCCTTTACTAACATGAATCAGTAATACAGGTTGAGTTAAATGATGCTGCAATTGTCTTAATACTTCACGAATCGCTTTTGTTGGAACAGCGAGAACAATGGTATTAATATTTTCTACTGCTTCCGGTAATGAGGCAATCGCTTCAATATTTTTCGGTAATTTTACATTCGGCAAATATTTTTCATTTACTCGCGATAATTGAATGGATTCAATATGCTCTTTTCGATGCCCCCATAATCGAACTACGTGACCATTATCACTTAAAACAAGGGCTAAAGCCGTTCCCCAGCTGCCAGCCCCTAATACCGTGATTTTTTCCATGCCATTCACTTCCTTTTTCATAGGATCAATGCTTCTCCTTAAAGAAAAAGTGAGTAGATGAAACGTTTTTGACTACTCACATTATTCGTTCTTATTTTCTCGCTCGAGCAATAATTTTGATCGGAGTTCCCTCGAACCCAAAGGCGTCCCGAATGCGGTTTTCTAAAAAGCGTTCATAAGAGAAATGCAGCAATTCAGGGTCATTGACAAAAATAACAAAAGTCGGTGGTTTAACAGCCACTTGCGTAGCATAATAAATTTTTAATCTTGTTCCTTTATCCGTTGGAGTCGGATTCATGGCTACTGCGTCCATTATAACATCATTTAGGACGTTTGTTTGTACACGTTTAGCATGATTTTCGCTTGCCATAATAATATTAGGCATTAATGTATGAAGACGCTTTTTTGTTTTCGCTGACAAAAAAACCATAGGAGCATAATCTAAAAATAAAAAATGATCGCGGATTTTTTGCTCAAATTGCTTCATCGTTTTTTCATCTTTTTCCACAGCATCCCATTTATTGACAACTATGACAACGCCCTTTCCAGCTTCATGTGCATACCCAGCAATTCGTTTATCTTGTTCAATAATTCCTTCTTCTCCATTTAAAACGACTAGAACAACATCTGAACGTTCAATCGCCTTTAATGCTCGAAGTACGCTATATTTTTCTGTTGATTCATAAACTTTACCTTTTTTTCTCATTCCTGCCGTATCAATAATAACAAAATCTTGCCCATTATAAGTAAACGTTGTATCAATCGCATCACGTGTTGTTCCAGCTATATCGCTTACAATAACACGCTCTTCCCCTAATATAGCGTTCACAAGTGATGATTTCCCGACATTCGGACGTCCAATTAATGAAAATTTTATGATATCTTCATCGTATTCTTCTTCCGTTTTATTTTTAAAATGTTTTACTACTTCATCTAATAAGTCTCCTAATCCAATTCCATGGGAACCGGAAATCGGAAATGGTTCTCCAAAGCCGAGTGAATAAAAATCAAAAATTTGCTCGCGCATATTCGGGTTATCGATTTTATTAACAGCTAAAACAACCGGCTTATTGGATCGATATAAAATTTTCGCTACTTCTTCATCGGCTGCAGTTAATCCTTCCCGTCCATTTGTAACAAATATGATCACATCGGCTTCGTCAATGGCGATTTCCGCTTGATGGCGAATTTGTGCTAAAAATGGCTCATCCCCTATTTCAATACCACCAGTATCAATGATATTAAATTGATGAGTCAGCCACTCTGCTTCAGCATAAATGCGATCTCGTGTAACTCCAGGTATATCTTCTACTATTGAAACACGCTCACCAACAATCCGGTTAAAAATCGTTGACTTTCCAACATTCGGTCGACCTACAATGGCAACAACAGGTTTCGGCACAATAAACCCTTCCTTTCATTTTTATCTCAACTTTTCGAATATAATCGATCAGAGAATAGAAAACGTTCACGTACAAAAGAGACCCTTCTTCCACCAGAAGGGTCAACTATCATAT
Source organism: Bacillus alveayuensis (assembly GCA_030812955.1). Lineage (GTDB taxonomy): Bacteria > Bacillota > Bacilli > Bacillales > Aeribacillaceae > Bacillus_CB > Bacillus_CB alveayuensis. The sequence continues at coordinate 592,037 of JAUSTR010000001.1, read as the reverse complement.
TATATAGTAGTTTTTTGCAATCGACAATATCGCCTAAAAATGCTTGACAATAACATAAAGATCTTCTCCAATTGCATGAGCTATTCCGTCTAAAATGGCTTCTAAGTTTTTTGCAAAAATATCCATTTCCTCTCGATCCTTACAAATAAAAACAGAAGTTGATCCTTGTACCTTAGTCGCATCTGTTGTGATGACGGCAAGAATGGATTTTTCGATAATCATTTCATCATACTTCCTTTCTTATTCGCATCAGACTCTGTTGGCATGCGAATGGCATTTTCTAATGTTGGAACATTTCCAATTACACGGATAGCTGTTGGAATATCTTGTTTTTGAGGTAAAACGAACACCCCGACACGTCCGTCATCTAGATCTCGTTTTGCCAAAGGAACGAGTGATGGTTCACCACTGTCACGTATCACTCCCAAAGCGGTTGAAACATCATGTAATACCGCTTGTCTTTGACCTAAATTCGCAATGGTCGTTCTTGCATTAAAATTTTTCGGCTTTAAAATAAATCCCATCCCATATTTCAAAACTAAATCACGTTTTTCCGGGATTCCAATATTCATAATATAAATGTTATCTACATAAAGTCCTGATCCTTCAAAATGGGGTTTCACATATTCAATATCCACAATATCCTTTAACGTACCCCCAGACATCAACATTTTGGCTAGAAACATACATATAATAGCTACGAAAAGGCTTAACCAAAAATTAAAAATTAAATAGGCAAAAGTGACGCTTAAAGAAGTAAAAATAACTAAATAATTTCGACTTTCAAAGGCAATAGCGATCCCTTCAATATAAGTATTTCCTCTCGGTACAAGCTCAAATTTATCCAGTTCCGTTAGCGTATTACGCTCCATATTGCGTACTTCACGAAATTGTGAAGCTGCCAGAGTCAAAAAGGTAATGGCCGTAAATTCTTTTTCCATAATAGCGGGCACTGCAATGGTTCCAAGGCCCGCTGCAATAAATCCTAGAGCAATGTGGATAATTTTTCCATGCAAATAGGTAGGATATTGACGATAATCTGTTTTGAGCATATATAATCTTGCAACGACCCCTGCCAAAACTCCAAACATTATCGGAAACGTATACTCATTCATAACGTTCTTGCTTCTCCTTTACTGTTTTTTCTACCAATTGCTCTAAAAAATTTGTTATTCCTTTTAGTAGCTCCCATAAGAATAAAAAGGCATTAGACAAAACGATTGTTTCTAAAAAAGGAAAGCCGCCGACCGTCACTGGCTTATAGATTGATGATATGATAAACCAAAATAGTGCCTCTCCATAGCATAAGCCGGTTAGTAAATAGGCAAATGATTGTTTTTTCTTTCTGCCTAATAACAAGGAAAGCCAGCAAGTCATAATGGCACTAACGATCTGAATATCTATCCAAAAGAGGACGGGATCATATACATAAACTAGCTGTATGGCTGCATAGGCAAATGAAATCGTTAAAACGGAAAAGACAGAAAATATGTAATGCTTTGTCTGATTCATCATCATCATGCCAAAAATTAAAAATAGCAAATAAGAAAAATTGAAAGAGAAATCCTTAAGCTGCCAATATAGATGACTAACAGCAATGTTGGATAAAATAAAAAACGAAAACCAAAAACGCACGTTATTTTTTTTCATCCAAAAAGTCGTGATAATCCAAAAGCCCCACATGACCCAATAATAAAAAATACCTTCCATCTCTTCCCCCTCCTATTATTCCCCATTATAGGGAAAATTTATTTAACTTAATCAAAGTTTATGGAATTATAAGAAGACGCATAATAAAAAGGATGGAAGAAAGGGGGATAAACAATGGGAAAAGACCGACAAGAAAAAAAGCTGAAGAAAGAAAATAGAGTAGAATCTGATCGAGATCAAGCCCTTACATTTCAAGGTGCGACAAGATTAGAAAGTCCAGAGGATTCACGGAAACGAAACAAATAAAAGTTTGAACGTTTCTTGTAGGTTAGAAAGAAACGTAGCAACGTAATCTAGACTACAAATCATGTAAAAAACCCTACATCCACCTTTAAGAAGGTGAATGTAGGGTTCGATTTGCATAACTCTCAACGTGTATATCCCTTGCACGAACCGAATGTCAGAAAGACCGTTATTCCCATCCTGTGTTGAACGAATGGCATAATGAATATGGTCTAGCTTTCTTTGTGCTCTATTCAAATTTATCACCAATTATTTTAATTTATTAAGTTGATCTCCAATCACTTCCCCTAATTGGAAGCCTGTTGGTTCATCCTTAGCTTGATATTGACGGTAGTCTTCTTTTTCTATTTTCGGGTTTTCTTCTAATTCTTTCATGCTTAATGATATACGTTGTTCTTCCTCATTCATGTCAAGAACTTTGACTTTAATCGTTTCCCCTTCTTTTAACACTTCATGCGGTGTTCCAATATGTTTGTGAGAAATTTGAGAAATATGAACAAGTCCTTCAACACCTGGGAAAATTTCAACAAAGGCACCAAAAGAAACAAGACGTTTAACCGTTCCCTCAACGACATCGCCCACTTTTATTTTTTCGGATACTTGTTCCCAAGGTCCAGGTAAAGTCTCTTTAATGGATAAAGAAATACGTTCATTATCACGGTCAACAGCCAACACTTTCACTTTTACTTTTTGCCCTTCTTCTACTACGTCTGACGTTTTTTCAACATGAGTGTGTGAAAGTTGAGAAATATGTACAAGTCCATCGATTCCACCGATATCAACGAAGGCACCAAAATCCGCTAAACGTTGAACGGTTCCTTCTAATATATCACCTGGTTGAATGGAATTTAATAATTCCTCTCTTTTCTCTGCTTGTTCTTTTTCAACAACAGCTCGATGTGATAAAATAACACGATTTTTCTCACGGTCAAGCTCAACAACCATTAATGATAATTTTTTGCCTTTATAGTTCGAAAAATCTTCAACGTAGTAAGTTTCTACTAATGAGGCAGGAATAAATCCGCGAACACCTAAATCAACGACTAATCCACCTTTTACAACATCTTTAACCTCTGCCTCAAAAACTTCTTGATTAGCAAATTTTTGTTGTAAATCATCCCATGCTCGATCTGCATCTACTTTGCTTTTTGAGACAATAATAGCTTCATCTTCTACTTTAATAACTTTTAATTGAAGTTCATCATTTTCTTTCACGACATCTGATGCTTTTTCAATATGTAAGCTAGATAATTCGCTTATCGGAATAATACCAGGCTGCTTGCAATTCTTAATCTCTACAATTACCTGCTTATCTTCTACTTTCGTCACGATGCCTGTTACCACATCACCTACTTCGGGTGATTGTACTTCAATGTTATTCATTTCTTCTACCATTCCATTTACCTCCTTGGTCAAGCCCTTTACACTCAACATAAAAAGTTTATGTACCATTCTAATTAGAATAATGGTTTTCTAAATAGAATGAAAAAAACCTCTTTTTAATAACTTCTAATAAATCCTATTATTTGTCAAGTCAAACATATGATGAAGGATCCTTTTCAAGTAAATGTTGAATTTCTCTCATGATGATTTCTGTTGCTTGTTCAGCTGATATTTTTTGTTTGCGGAATTGTTCAAAATCAATCGGCTTTCCATATACGACCTTTACCTTACCAAGAAGCTTGTAAGGTCCAATAATGGCACACGGTAAAACGATAGCTCGTGAACGAAGGGCGAAAAAACCTGCTCCAGCTAATCCTTTTCCGAGCTTGCCAGTTTTGCTTCTTGTCCCTTCTGGAAAAAGACCAAGCACTTCCCCTTCTTTTAAAACTTTCAAGCCCATTCTAATGGCGTCGCGATCCGCAAATCCCCTTTTGACAGGAAAAGCACCTAACATATGAATGACATTTTTCAAAACAGGAATTTTAAATAGTTCTTCCTTTGCCATAAATTTAATTTGTCTTGGTGCTGTAATTCCAATTATAGGTGGATCTAAATTATCAATATGATTCGAGCATAATAACACTGGACCCGTTTTAGGAAAGTTTTCAATTCCGATTATTTCTACTCGATATAACGGTTTCAAAAGAGAATAGACGACCATCCTAGCGAAGCGATAAAATCCCTTCATTATCCTATCCTACCTTTAATAAGTTTTTTTATCTTTTCCACTACTTCTTCAATCGATAATGCTGTAGTATCTATTTCGATTGCATCCTTCGCTTTTCTTAGTGGGGCTGTCTCCCTTTCTGAATCAAGCTTATCCCGTTTTCTAATTTCTTCTTTTATTTTTTCTAAGTTTGATTCAAATCCTTTTCGTAAATTTTCCTCATGTCTCCTTTTTGCCCTTTCATCCACTGAAGCCTTTAAAAAGACCTTTAATTCGGCATATGGCAATACGTGTGTTCCGATATCCCGGCCATCCATGACGACACCACCGCCATGAGCCATGTCGCGCTGTCGTAACACCATTTCCTTTCTTACTTTTGGATGTTTCGCAACAACGGATACATTGCTCGTCACTTCATTTGAACGAATCACATCTGTCACATCTTCATCATTGACAAATACTTTCTGTCCCGTCTCGTCTAATACTAATCGAATATGAATTGTAGAAAGAAGATTCGCCAATTCTTCTTCATTTTCAAGATCGATCTTTTTTTTTAGAGCCATATACGTCAAAGCACGGTACATCGCACCTGTATCGATGTAGACATAGGATAGATCTTTAGCAATCATTTTTGCTACCGTACTTTTTCCTGCAGCAGCAGGACCGTCAATAGCAATGGATATTTTTTTTTCCATTATTCATCCCCTATTCACATAAAATGTTATCATTTGGATTGAAAAGGGCTTGAAGAGAGGCAATGGAATTGTCGCTCCGATTATATTAATACGTTTGGATGAATCATGACAATAGACTTTCATAAAATCATAATCTTCAAACAAATAATTCCCCAAAAATCTATCTATCATTGATGGAACGTTTCCACCCATTCTGTAATGGTCATGTTTCCGACACCTTCATACTGTATAGCTTTTGATAAAAAAGGGCGAACATCATCCTGTTTTAAGAAAATTTGGGCAATGATGAGCAGAAAGAGATGAATTAGCAGCAATTTAATGATTATGCGCTCTACACGTTTCATTTTTGATCTTTCCTAACATTTTTTTCATTATTATGATATTCTTTCTTCTTTACTATTCAAAAATACCTTTCTTTTTTTGCTGCAATTGTGTTTCAAAGCAAAATCGCATTAACTTTTGCTGGCTTTTATCATCGATATCTAAAAACTTTAATGATGCTATCTGCACTTGGCGATCGTTTTCTTCCGAAAGGCGAACGACTTGGGCATTAACCGTTAAATAATCAATGCTTCCATCTTGGAATGGTAATACAAGCCATACTTGGACGTCAAAGCCTGAATGTAATGCATGTTGTTTTGGAAGTACAATCGATATTCCACCTCCACTAATATCATCCGTAATCGTTGTAAATGGAGGAAACTCCCTATTGATCGGATGAATCGCTGCATCAATACTTGCTTCAATGCGGACGAATTGTCGTCTTTGTATTTGTTTATATCCATCTGGAGGTGGCTCTTTTAACACAATCATCGGAATATTTACTTTGCGCTTTCCAATAACTTTTGTTTTAAAGCAGTAGACTTTTTGGGATTCGTTCACAAATGTCACGAGCAACTCTGCTCCATTTTCTAAATATACAGTTTTTCCCGTTTGTTCACTTGTAGGATAATCAATGAATAATTCTCCATTTTGACGATCAATTAGTTTACTTCTTAGTTTTTCATCTTGATCTCGAACTCTTTGCAACGTTAAAATCACACCAATATTTACCACTAACCAATCACTCTTTCATCTACAATGCTTTCATAAACTCTCTTTTTATTAAAGCATGGAATAAAAAAAAGGAAAAGCCCAAATCAGCTTTTCCTACATGTTTCGATAAATCGGTTCAGCATTTTTTAATTTTTCTACTTTTTCTTCTGTCCCATCTAATGCGTTCACAAATATTCTGTACGTATCTTCATTCATTGTACCTAAAAATTCATAGCATAATACTTCATGACCTAAATCATTTGCAATGACCGCTAAGCGGCTTTCTTGTATTTGTACATTTGGATTAATTTGTTTTTGTGCTTCTTCTTTTGAAATAGCAGGCTTTGGAATCGTACGCTTTTTATTTGCCGCCAAATAATCTCGAGCTGAATAACCGATGACTTCGCCGTTATCTAATGCAACCTTTATACGAATTGAATCTGGATAAATGCGAACATTGCCTATGTTCGAAACAAACGTAAATACTCCGATATTGTCATATTGAGAACTTTCAAATAGTTCGAGATCACGCATCCCTTGTTTTTTCAAAAATTGTACAGCCTTATTTGAAGCCTCATTCAAACTAATTTTTTGTTCTTGTATTTCACGGTTATGAAGTAAATAGATAGGATATCCGCCCTTTTTCGTAATATCCATGTAAAGATCATGTTGATTTTCACGGTCATGCATCGTAATACTATAAAATCCAAATGAAGCTCCTTTTCCGTTTTCAGTAATTTCGATTCGATCAACGTTTTTAGGAGCAAAACGCAAGGAGATCTTTTTCGCTTCTTCCCTTGAAATCGTATTTCCTTCTAAATGGTCAAAATTATTTCGCTTTTTCATGGCTGTAAAGGTTGCTCCAAAATTAGATTCCGAATATTCTTCTGCATTTTTCTCAACCGTCTTTAAACCATCAATAATCGTATTGTCCATTTGTTTTTGTCCAGAAGCTAAAGCAAGTTCAACATCCATCCATCTTAAATTGTTTTCCAACACTAAATGCTGCACTTTTCGAAGCTCATTTTGAATTTCCGCAGCATCCTGATATAGTTTTTTTAACGTATTATATTCTTGTTTGGACAGCGGATTTTTCGTTAAATCCCTTACAGCCGTTTGATAACTAAATTGGCCAATATTTGATAAAAACTCTTCTGTTTTATTAAAAGGCAATAATGTTAATGGTAACTGTCCAACATCACTATGGGCTTCTGAAGAAATGCGCCAAACTTCAGCTAAAGCTGGTGATAGCGATTTTCGTGAGTTCATGGCAAGTGTTGAGCCAATTTTGTCATGAAGCTGGTCAATCTGATACGTTAAGTCGTGAAAAGCTCTTTGGTAATTGTTTTCCGCTTGTATTAAAACAGCATTTTTTTCTTGGTGTTCTTTATACCCCCAATAACCGGTTCCGATTAGAGCAATGGTAAGAAAAGCAATCAGTAATCCTCGAAACAAATTGTAACACCTCTCTATTCACAGAAAATATGTTTTCCGATTTTTTTAATTTGCGGCCTTGACCAAATCCAAGCACTTGTAGCCGTATCCGGATTAAAGTAATACATCGCATTTTCCGTTGGATCCCAACCGTTTATTGCATCTAATACCGCTTTCTTGGCAGTTTCATTAGGATTGAGCCAAATTTGTCCATCAGACACAGCTGTGAAAGCACCCGGTTCAAATATGACACCAGCTACTGTATTAGGAAAAGCCGGACTTTTCACACGATTTAATATAACGGCTGCGATCGCTACTTGACCGATATACGGCTCGCCACGGGCTTCCCCATATACAGCATTCGCCATTAGCTGTATATCATTTTGTGAAAAACCACTTGGCATATTGACTGCAGTCGGTTGTGCTTTTTGTTGTGTGGATGGTCTTCTTTCTCTACCCTGATTACGAGCTTGCTTTTTTTGTTGTAATGGTTTAGGCTGCTTAGCTTGTTGGCCCCTCCTAGCCTCAGCTTGTTTTTTCCATTTTTCTTTCATTTCCTTTGAGGGAGCTGTTTGGATTTTAAGAGGGATGCCACCGTAATGAGTAAAATCTTTTCCTTGTCGGATTTGCCGATGCACAAAATCTTTATAATATTTCGTAGAATCGATTAGTTTTTTCTTTGTTTCTGGTCCGACTAAGCCATCTACTTCTTTTAATCCAAAATTATTTTGGAAATTCCGTACTGCCCAATAAGTTCCCCAGCCATAAACACCGTCTATCTTCCCATGATAATAACCGTTATATTGAAGTCTTGCTTGCAATTCAATGACATCATCACCAACAGCACCTCGTTGAATCACTTGCTCCGAGAATGCTTGTACAGCCTTCAAATTTGTAGAAAGAATTAAGCCGAAAACAAATATTAGAGGAATCGCTTTCAGCAGAAACTTTCTCGTTCTTTTCATCATACTGGCCTCCTAACAATTCTTTCGTTATATGTATTTTTTGTAGTGATTGGTATTTTATGCAGAAGGAAAATATTAGATATATTTGAAGAACTTATCTTAAGCAAAAAAAAAACGCCTTGTTTAGGCATTTTTATCCAGATAGTGTTTCGACGTTATGCTTATGAAGCATTCTTGCTTTTTTCGCTTTATGTAAAGCGAGTGCCCATAAAAAAATCATAAAGGGGGTTACAAAAATTTCCCAATCTTCATAGTAAATTAAGATAAAATCATACATCCCATGTAAAAACACTGGAACAAATAAAGACAACAGCAGCCATTTATATCGATAGTTAACTTTCGAAAATTTTCCTTTCCCGAAATAATAACCCATTAATACCCCAAACAAGGCATGACTAGAAACAGGTAGCAATGCACGTCCAAAAGCATATTCAACCCCATTAGCAACAAGATATAAGATATTTTCTAATGTTGCAAAGCCAAGAGAGATCGAGACACCATAAACAACTCCATCGTAATGTTCATCAAAATAAAAATGAGAATAAATGGTAAAATAGAAAATAAACCACTTAAAAAACTCTTCAAGTAAAGCAGATGAAAAATAGGCTCTCATTAAGGGAGTCGTAACTAGTTCTTCCGTTTCAAGTACATATTGGATAAACATAATCGGAAATACGAGCAATGCTCCAAAAATAAAGGAGCGGAATACCATAGATAGAGGTTCCATCTCATATTGATCTTTTAAATAAAAATACGATAGAATAGCTAAACCGGGTGCAATCCCAGCTGAAATAATTGCAAACATAATGTGCCTCTTTTCTCCGAAAATATATTCGATAAAATGGTAACATGGAAAACACAAATTGAAAATCAAAAAATTGATTAAATAAAATACATGTAGGAAATTGAGGGAGGAAACATCATGAAAAAAATCTTTGTGATCCATACAGGCGGAACCATTTCCATGCAGGAGGATTCCCAATCAGGAGTTGTAAAACCGAGTGATTCTCACCCTCTCACAGAACAAATGCTCTCATTCGAAAACGCATATGTAGAGGTTAAAGAGCTCTTTCACTTACCATCACCTCATATCACTCCAAAAGAAATGTTGAAAGTGAAAGAAGTGATTGAAGAAGCTTATCATTCAAAAACAATGGATGGAATTGTCGTTACTCACGGAACAGATACACTTGAGGAAACCGCCTATTTTTTAGATCTCACCTTAAATATTCCTATTCCCGTTGTCGTTACTGGTGCAATGCGATCAAGTAATGAATTAGGATCTGACGGTTTGTATAATCTCCTATCAGCTATTAAAGTAGCCAGTTGTGAGGAAGCAAAGCATGTTGGTGTTCTCGTCGTGATGAATGACGAAATACATACAGCTAAAAATGTGACGAAAACACATACAAGTAATGTGGCAACCTTTCAAAGTCCGCAATATGGGCCGATCGGAATCGTGAATAAACGAATCGTATCTTTTCATCATAAACCGATTGAAAGACAGACATTCCCGATTCAAAAAATAACAAAGCATGTTGTCTTATTAAAGGCATATGCCGGTATGGATGAAAGAATATTGACGGCACTTGAAGCAGTCCATCCCGATGGCATTGTCATCGAAGCTTTAGGACAAGGAAATCTCCCACCAACCTTAATTCCAAGCATCAAGCGCTTTATTCAAAACAATGTACCAATCGTCATTGTTTCCCGCTGCTTTAATGGCATTGTGCAAGATGTTTATGGTTATGAAGGAGGGGGAAGCCATTTAAAAAGCTTAGGGGTTATTTTTAGTAATGGTTTGAACGGACAAAAAGCGCGAATGAAACTTTTAATCGCTTTAGAGCACACGAACCGTTTATCGGAATTGGAAGAAATCTTCGCAAAATAGAAGGGACTTTTCATCATATCCTGAAAAAAGCACCATCTCGCTTTAAAGATGGTGCTTTTCGCATCTCTCCTTCAACGCCTTGGCAATGAGCTCACCATGGAAACGACCGTTTTCAATAAAGATTTCATTAGCATTATTCCCAGCCGCGATCACTCCAGCGATAAAAATCCCTTTCACATTCGTTTCCATCGTTTCTGGATTATACATTGGCCGTCCTGTTTCTTCATCAATTTTCACACCCATTTGCTTAAGAAATGCATGGTCAGGATGGTAGCCAGTCATAGCAAAGACAAAGTCATTTTGAATCGTTTTTTCTTCTTTCCCATTCACAATATAGGTAACAGAATGCTCCTTTATTTCTTTTACGACTGCATTAAATTCCATTTTAATGATTTCTTTTCTCACTAATGAGTCGAATTCAGGCAAAATCCACGGTTTTATACTCTGTGAATATTCACTGCCACGATATAAAACGGTCACGCGGGCCCCAGCTTTCACTAATTCCAGGGCTGCGTCAACACTTGAGTTTTTCCCGCCAATCACGACAACATCTTTATCAAAATAAGGATGAGCTTCTTTAAAATAATGAAATACTTTCGGCAAATTTTCACCAGGTACATTCATATAATTCGGGTTATCATAATAGCCAGTGGCGATGATAACAAATGGTGCTTCATATACATCTTTTGTTGTCGTGACAATAAACGAGCCATCGCTTTCTCTTTTTTCTACTTTTTTGACTTTCTCGAAAGCATGAATTCTTAGCTGTTTTCTTTTTACTACTTCGCGATAATAAGCCAACGCTTGATTTCTAACGGGCTTACGATTTTCAGTTATAAATGGAACTCCCCCAATTTCTAACTTTTCACTAGTGCTAAAAAAAGTTTGGTGTGTAGGATAATGATAGATGGAATTGACAATATTCCCTTTTTCAATAACTAAAGGCTTGAACCCGATTTCTTTTAGCTCAATTGCAGCAGATAGGCCACATGGCCCTCCCCCAACAATGATGACTTCTTCTCTTTTCATGTACATTCACTCCTATGCTTTCGCCTGTCTGACGCTCTTTAATACCATAAAAAATCTCCTATCTTATGATAGGAGATTTTCAAAATCGTTTCAAATATTATATCCAACCTCTAAAACGAGAGGCCTCTGCCATTTTTCGAACACCGACCATATAAGCAGCTAGGCGCATATCAACACGACGGTTTTGTGCTGTTTCATAAACATTGTTAAATGCTTTTACCATTACTTTTTCGAGCTTTTCTTCTACTTCTTCTTCTGACCAGTAATATCCTTGATTATTTTGTACCCATTCAAAATAGGAAACGGTTACACCGCCAGCGCTCGCTAAAACATCCGGAACGAGTAAGATTCCGCGATTCGTAAGAATTTCCGTTGCTTCAAGTGTTGTTGGGCCATTAGCTGCTTCCACGACAATTTTTGCACGAATGTTATGCGCATTTTCTTCTGTAATTTGATTTTCAATCGCAGCCGGCACTAAAATATCACATTCTAATTCTAATAGTTCTTTATTCGTAATCGTATCTTTAAACAGCTTTGTTACCGTACCGAAGCTGTCACGTCTATCTAACAAATAATCAATATCTAATCCATTTGGATCATATAAGCCGCCATAGGCATCAGAAATCCCAATAACTTTTGCCCCAGCATCGTGCATAAATTTAGCCAAATAACTTCCAGCGTTACCGAAGCCTTGCACAACTACTCGAGCTCCCTCAAGAGAGATTCCTCGCTTTTTCGCAGCTTCACGGATACAAATGGTAACACCTTTTGCTGTTGCTGACTCACGCCCGTGTGATCCACCAAGAACGAGCGGTTTACCCGTAATAAATCCAGGGGAGTTAAATTCATCAATGCGACTGTATTCATCCATCATCCATGCCATAATTTGTGAGTTTGTAAAGACATCAGGAGCTGGAATGTCTTTTGTAGGTCCAACAATTTGGCTTATCGCTCTTACATACCCCCGACTTAAGCGTTCTAATTCTCTAAATGACATATCTCGTGGATCACAAACAATTCCACCTTTTCCCCCACCGTATGGCAAATCAACGATCCCACATTTTAGACTCATCCAAATCGAAAGTGCTTTAACTTCCTTTTCCGTTACATTTGGATGGAATCGTATACCTCCCTTTGTTGGTCCAACAGAATCGTTATGTTGTGCCCGGTAGCCAGTAAAAATTTTGACAGAACCATCGTCCATGCGTACGGGAATTTTTACTGTTAGCATACGCAACGGTTCTTTTAATAGCTCATACACTTCTTCGGGATAGCCAAGCTTTTCTAACGCTCTATGTATCACCGTTTGTGTCGATTTTAAAATGTCGTTTTTTTCGTTGCCTTCGGCTACCATACTAAGTAAACCTCCTACTTTTTCATTCAGTAATAAAAATGTAAAGTCCACCTTTCATGACATAGTATACACCTTCGATTCATATATGCAAAGAATATTTTCCTCGTTTTAAATAATTTTTAGCAGGACCCAGAAAGCGATTACATCCATAAAAACATTCACTTTCTTAGTATCTCATTATTTTCCATCCACATTCATTTCATAAAAATTTAATACAAATAAAAAAACTCGTTTGTACCGAGCCTTATCGACAAAAAAACAGCTGCACTTGATTTACGTTTTGTACGAAAACTTGGCGTCTACGTCGAATATACTTTTCTTAATCCTTGTAATATATGAACAAAGCTCTTTTTTCGAATTAATTCCTGCTTTTAAAAAAAGGCTCCATTCTATAAGATTGTTGCTTTACAATAGCTTTTCGACTGTCAGGCAAGCGATACGCTTGCTATGTCACGTTAAAGCATGACATGAACCGAACAAAAGCCAATTGTCGGACAAATGTGATTTGTCCGACACGTGCTTTGTTCGGTTTTAAACAGTCGAAAACCATCAAAGTTTACGAAAACAGCCTGATTCGCCGATTGCTTTGCGTCTTACCTCAAGCGTCTTACTCCTCATTTTTCACATGTTTTTCGTTTGAGCAAGAAAAACAACAAAATTTGCGATAGCAGCCTTTATCAAAAACAGATGAATATCCGCTTTTAATGAAAATATTTTTCAAGTTGTTCTAATGCATCGCCCTTCATTAATACTTGACCATATTCGTTGAGACGATATGCAGTAATTGGTGTTGAAATTCCATATTCGGCCAATATAGCAATTAGATGATCAAGCGAGATCGGCTGCCATTCATCAAGTAATAAATAATAACGCTGATCATAAAAATAAAGTGTACCCCCATTTATGCAAAAACGTTTAAGAGCTTTAGAGAGGGCAATAACGTCTTCAAAATCAGCAAATTCATACAATATATCGTTATTTTCATCAACCTTTACTTGCATTTCTATATAATCATCTGAATATTCCTCATCTATTTCTTCATCATTGTGTTTCGTAACAATGATGACCATGCCTTGTGCTTGAAGAGAATACACTTCAACCGCTATCGGTCCATGTACATTAAAACCTAGTTCCTCGCTTGCTTCGTTCATCATTTCATGGAAAAGCTGATGAACCTTGAGCGAGTCTTTCCAAAGATCTTCCTTTGTTAAACCTCGATCCAGTAAATCATCCTGTGTTAAAAAAATTTTAATTTTGTTATAATTTAGACGCTCAAGTCGCATCCTTTTCCCTCCCGCCGTCACCTTAAGGCATTCTCATAATTTCATTGTATGAGAATTCATCAAGATGGTTCGTTAGTTAGTAAACAGTTTACAACGAGATGAAAAGGAAGACAAGCAACATATTATGGATTTTTAGGAGTGAGCAGCGAGAAAATGTTTTATAATTTTCGATTTAGTTTTTTCAAATCAACCTCATTCTTGATCTTAAATTCCAGAGACAATAAACTATATATAATTGAAAATAATAATAATGAGATCGTATACCAAAAGCTTTGGAGAAAAAGCAAATAAAAAATGAATACTACTGTGTAGCTTAAAAGGAGTTCATGCCACTTTACCCCTCCTTTTTTCAGGAAAAGGTATGTTTCTTCGAAGCTTTTTTTCAATAAGTAGGCATTGGCTAAAAAGGAGATAAAGAAAAAAAGCATGGCCAAAAAAAATTGTACAGGATGTAAAATAAGCTCAAGTAAAAATTCAGTTATTTCAAATGGTTTTTTATTTGGCAATGTACGAATAAATAAAAGGCCAGCCAAAAAGCCAAGAAAGATACTCATTAATTTCGGATTCATAAAACTCCCTCCTATACACTATATGCATGAGGGAAGCATTCATGAAAGAAAGTTATCCGACTTCAATGATCCTTAATGTATAAGTAAATGGATTTCATATCGTTTATTTCTTTATTTGCTTTCAAAATACAAATTAATATCATATTGTTGCTTCATCATCGCAAAAACATCTTCTCTTTCGCGCCATGCGTCATCACTTTTCCATAAATCTGTACTTTTTTCAATAATTTCACATCTTAGTTCATGATATTCTTTTTCCTTCTTTTCCTCTTTTTTCTTATAATAAAAAATCATTCCATAACAACTACCTAACAAGAGGATATAAAAAATATGTTTAGACTCGGTAATAAATGCATGAATAACGAATCCAATTTGCCCGTTATAAGGTACATAAAGAAAAAAATACAAATAAAGAAAAAAAAGGCTAGTTAAAATAAAGAACAAAAACTGCCATCCTTTGCATCGATTTTTCACTTGTTCATATACACGCTTTCGTTTTACAAGTTCTTGAAGCATTTGTTTGGCCTGTGAATCCGTATATTTCAACTCCTTGATCTTTTTTTCCATTCTTTTGACCCCAATCCACATTTTTAGTACAAGTTATGTGGGAAACGGTCAAAGTATGATTCTAAAAGATTGTTGCTTTACTATAGCTTTTCGACTGTCATAGACAGGCTAAAAGCAGCAAAGTTTACGAACAAAGCCAAGAATTTTCATTCTAGAGGTATTTTTAAAACCTGTCCTACATAAATTTCGTTTCCATTTAGGTGATTATATTGTCTAATTTTTTCTTCTCCATCTCTACTTTGATAATATTTCATGGAAATTCGGTATAAAGTTTCTCCTGGCTGTACAGTATGTGTGATGATTCGTACATTTTCATTTGCTTGATCGTTTGTATCTATTGATGGATTGCTGCTCTTATATTCTTCCTCTTTTTTCTCTATTTCAACTTTTTCGTTTTCTTCGTTCTTCTCGATTATAGGAGCCGTATCTTTTTTGAGCTCTTCCTGCTGTTGATCTTTCTTTTCTTCTTTTTTTCCTGCTACACTTTCATTCTCGTTGTGATTTGCGTTTTTCGCTTGATCCACTTCCTTTTCATAGTCACTAAAAGAAACGATGACTGATTCAAAATCCGATGAACCTTCGGAAACTTTCGCTTCATTTTTTCGCTCCAATAGATAAATAATAGAAAAAACGATCAATGGAATAAAAATAAATGTGACAACAAGAAAGCGAAGCAATGGGTATTTTCCGTTTTTACTTTTTCTCTTTCCCTTTTTATGATGAACTTCGCTTCGAGGAGGGTATGTACCAGTCGTTTCTTTATATTCATCGATCAGCTGCTTTCTTAATGATTCTGCTTGATCATAACCCCTTTTATTTGTCATTATTGATCGCTCCCTCCGCCTTTTTTAGTCGAGAAAATATATTGAAAACGAATGTAAAGAGCCAATACAAAATCAATCAAAAAATGACTAAAAATAGTCGTCCATAAATTCCCAGTCCATTCATAAACGAAACCGAGAATGAAACTAATGGCCGTGACCATAATCAACAAAAGCCATTTCGATAAATAACGGAAGTGTAAAATGGCAAAAATGATGCTCGATATAACGATGCCAAAATGTGTTTGCAGTACCCCGCGAAATAGAAGCTCCTCCGAAAAGGAAATCAGAAATGTCAAAACAAAAATTTCTGGTATTGTACGTTTTTGAAAAATCCTTTCATTGATTCCCCCATCGTCAAGCCATTCAAATGGAAAAATCTTCATCATCCAAAAGTCAACTAAAATAATCAATAAAGCCGTTAGTCCGCCAAACAAAAGAATTTCTTGCCAATCCAACTCCCATATTGAAAGAAAAGATGAGAGATCATCGAACAAAAAATAGGCTAAAATCATTGATATGATCAAGCAAAGGACTTGTGTTAAAAATAGATGAAGCAATAATTCTTTTTCCGTTAGTTGTTTGACAAGTTCCTGTTGATTTTGAAACAATTTGATCACTCGCTTTGTCGAAACATCCTTTTTAGCTCCTTCAACCAAGGCACCATCTTTTGTTTCTCATTTACATGTTCTTTTTGCTTAAAAGAATGGACATCCACCCCGCATAAATCACAGCAAGGTTTATTATCATCTGTCAGAGATTCAGAAAAGTATTGCAACAAAGAACGCCGTCTGCACTCTTTTTCGTTTAACCAAATCAATAACTGCTCTAACTTTTCATGCTTAAACATCATTCGTTCTTTCATTTTTTGGCTTAAAAATGTCACGAGGTCTTTTTCATTCATTTCATGTACTTGATCGAGCAAATGTTGGATGAGGCGCCATTGTGTTTCCGTTAACCCTAGCTTTATCCACTCCTCTTCTGTTAACGTATATTGCTTGTCTTCCTTGTTACATATGAATTCGACAACGTTTTGGATCACGGATGGTGGTGGAAATTCAGATTCAATTAACGTTTTTTGAATTTCTTCATCACCTTTTTCCCATAATGTAATGGCAATACTTGGTTTCCCATCCCTGCCCGCTCGGCCAATCTCTTGAACATATGCTTCTATTTGCGAAGGAATATGAAAATGAATGACAAATCGTATATTCGGTTTATTGATCCCCATGCCGAATGCATTCGTCGCAATCATATACGTTAACTCATCATAGACGAATTGTTGTTGAATTAACATTCTATCTTCTTTGTTCATTCCGCCATGATAGTAGGCGACATTTTTAAACCCTTTAAATTTCAAAAATGACGATAGTTTTTCAGTCCAAGCTCTACTAGCACAATAAACGATGCCAGGACCTTCTAACGTTGACATTAGCTCATATAATCGATCCATTTTCTCTTCATGATGGTGAAACGATTCAACGACAATGGCTACATTTTTTCGATTCATTGAATAAATATGGTAGCTCGGATTTTGTAAAGAGAGGCTTGTAGCAATATCTTTTAACACATCATTTGTTGCCGTTGCGGTTAAGGCTAGACATGTCGGATTCCCTAAACGTTTTTTCATTTCACCTAACCTGGAATAGTCGGGTCGAAAATCATGTCCCCATTGAGAAATACAATGAGCTTCGTCGACGACAAATAAAGAAATATTGACATTCTTTAGGTGTTGGATTACCCATTTCGTGTGAATAATTTCTGGTGAAACAAACACAAACTTATAGCTGGACAAATTTCTTAAGGCTAATTCCCGCTCATCAGGAGATTGCATGCTATTAAGTGCAACTACCCGTTTTTCTCCGCGCATTTTCATTTGCTGCACTTGATCTTGCATTAAAGACAATAGGGGAGAAACGATGAGAACCATTCCTTCAAGGAAATAGCCCGGAAGTTGATAGCATAATGATTTTCCTCCTCCTGTTGGCAATAATCCGATAACATCTTTTTTTCGGAGAATGTCTTCAATGATTTCTTTTTGACCTTGGCGAAAAGAAAAAATGCCAAATTTCTGCTTAAGCACGAACTCCAATTTTTTCATCTTTTGTTCCTCCATGCCATCGCAATAGCAAGGCGGATTTGAAAATAGCTGTATTGATGATGCAAACTTTCCTTTATCGTTTTTAATTTTGTTGTGTTTAATTCCTCTATTTTCCCAAGAATAAGGTTGATATCTTGATCTTTTACATAATTTGATAGGTTAAAGGATGGAATATTTAATGCTATTTCAACGATATGGTCTTCAATTGTGCTTTTCTTTAGCTTTCTTATCGCACTAATCTTCTCAACACTATAACCTCTCTTCAAGTAATTGTACGTAACAAGCGTTGATGATGTTAAAGGATGCTGCTTGATCATGTCTTTAATCAGTCCAAAGAAAATAGGAAAATCATCATGACGTTCTCTTATAGTAGACAAGAATGAATGGATCGATGATAAAAACAATATATCAATATAAAAAGGATCTTCTTGCATATGTTCACTTAATTGCGAATTAGTCAAGCCAATTCGGTTATACCCAGTTAATTTATAAACGATCATTTGTGCCCTTCGCTCGTCCAATCGCAAACATAACCTTTTCAATTCATCATATGTTTTTCTTGCAAGCTCCTCTTTTGACAACGATAATGAAAAAATATATTGTTTGACAAACAAAAGGATCGGCATCTCTTCTGATAGAGGGATGTAAGACGAGCTCTTGTAAGATAAATGAGAAACAGTTTGCACGAATTGCGATAAGCGATTCCAAAATATTTTTCCTACATCCACATATCTCCATCCATCCAATTCGCTAGGAATAGGTTTTTCTCGCAAAAGGGATGTTAAAAAATGTTCCCCTAATTCGGTTACGCTATATCGATCTTGTTCATGTAGCTGAATTAACGACTGTTTATGTAAAAAAGTTATGCTTTCGTTGAATTTTTCACGCGATAATGATGGATATAAACCAAACATGGAAGTCAATCGAAAAATGGCGGCATCTTGAATGGTTTGCGAAGATTTTTTACCTTTAAGCAAATGATATACGGCAGAAACCGTACGTTCCTTTCGAAATTTTTTTATAGCATATAATACTAACACTTCCAAATAATTTAAATTCACAGTAATCACCTTACAAATGATGACACAATTCGATTCTGTTTTTTATTTTATCAGATTTAGATCGGCAAATGGTGACAAACTATATAATAAACCGAGTGTATTTAGGTAACCAAGTCTCATGAAGACTTTTTCTATTGAAATGTTCACTTTAACTCTTTACAATATGTTGTATAAGGTTTTTCCTATCATCTTCAAATAGATGAAAAATTCTTTTGAAGTTCTCATAATGTTTATCACATGTCGTTTCGTTGAATATATCATGGGAGGTTTTGTTTTATGCCAAAATATACAATTGTCGACAAAGAAACTTGCATTGCATGTGGAGCATGTGGTGCTGCTGCTCCAGATATTTATGATTATGATGATGAAGGAATTGCCTATGTTACGTTAGATGATAACAAAGGTATTGCAGAGGTTCCTGAAATTTTAGAAGAAGATATGATGGATGCGTTTGAAGGATGTCCAACTGATTCTATAAAAGTTGCAGACGAACCTTTTGACGGAGATCCGCTGAAATTTGAATAACGATTAAGTAAGGCTGTTTTCATAAAGCTTTGTTGCTTTTTGACTGTCTATGAACCGAACAAAGCACGTGGTCGGACAAATGTGATTTGTCCGACCATCGACTTTTGTTCGGTTCACGTCACGCTACACGCGTGACATAGCAAGCGTTTCGCTTGCTTGACAGTCGAAAAGCTATCGTATAGTAAACTAACAATCTGTTAGAAAAGAGCCTTAAGTAAAAACCCCGCTCGTTCGGGGTTTTTACATTATTTATTACATGTTGAACTTTTAACCAATTGCTTTCTTTTTCGGCGGAAACATCAATTGCCAATTAACTGGACATCCTCTATAATAATAGAGCATACATACTTTAAAGGAGGATAAGGGCATGGCAAAAATTGTAGAAGCATTTATCGAAATCCCAACAGGCAGCCAAAACAAATATGAGTTTGATAAGGAAAAAGGCGTATTTAAGCTAGACCGCGTTTTATTTTCACCTATGTTTTACCCAGCTGAATATGGATACTTAGAAAAGACCCTTGCATTAGATGGTGATCCCCTAGACATTCTTGTATTAGTCACAAATCCTACTTTCCCAGGATGCGTTATCGATACACGTGTCATTGGATATTTAAACATGGTTGATAGTGGTGAAAAAGACGAAAAGTTAATTGGTGTACCAGTAGAAGATCCACGCTTTGATGAAATTCAATCAATTGAAGATTTGCCAGAACATAAATTAAAAGAGATTGCTCACTTCTTCGAGCGCTATAAAGACTTACAAGGAAAGAAAACAGAAATTGGCACTTGGGAAGGTCCTGAAGCTGCTGCTAAATTAATTGATGAATGTATAGCTCGTTACAATGAAAATAAATAATCAAT
The DNA here is from genome assembly GCA_030812955.1 of Bacillus alveayuensis. Lineage (GTDB taxonomy): Bacteria > Bacillota > Bacilli > Bacillales > Aeribacillaceae > Bacillus_CB > Bacillus_CB alveayuensis. The sequence continues at coordinate 571,783 of JAUSTR010000001.1, read as the reverse complement.
GACTTTAGCTGTTTCATAGTTTTTATGAAACAGCTCATTTTTTTAAAAACCTTTATTACTAACATACAGAAAACGCTTTCATACTGTAAAGTTTTAAACCTTGACAAAATCAAGATTGTTAAGTTAAAATTATCAGAAATTTCATTTATAAATTTACATCATACTAGGGGGACCTGAGAAATGTTTCATGTTCTAGTTGCCGATTCCATTAGTTCAGTCGGATTAGCACCAATTTTAGAATCAGAAGATATTACAGTTGTTCAAAAAAAGGTAGATGAAGTAGAAGATTTAACAGTATTTGATGCCATTTTAGTGCGCAGTGCAACAAAAGTGACGGAAGATTTAATTAAGCAAATGCCAAATTTAAAAATAATCGGAAGAGCAGGTGTTGGTGTTGATAATATTGACGTAGAAGCTGCCACAAGGCATGGAGTAGTCGTCATAAATGCTCCAAATGGTAATACAGTTTCCACAGCTGAACACACCTTTGCGATGATGATGGCGTTATTAAGACATATACCTCAAGCAAATGCTTCAGTTAAATCAGGGGAATGGAAACGTTCTCAATATCTTGGAACTGAGCTTTATAACAAGCAGCTTGGAATTATTGGTTTAGGCAGAATTGGTAGTGAAATTGCCAAGCGTGCTAAAGCCTTTGGGATGAATGTGCTCGTTTTTGATCCATTTTTAACAAAAGAACGAGCAAAAAAAATAGGTGTTAACAGCTGTACGTTAGATGAACTCCTTCAAGAAGCGGACATTATTACTGTTCATACACCATTAACAAAAGAAACGAAAGGACTATTAGGAAGAGACAATTTAGCAAAGACGAAACAAGGGGTTTATTTATTAAATTGTGCCCGCGGTGGAATTATTGATGAAGAAGCGTTAGTGGAATATTTAGAAAATGGCCATGTAAAAGGAGTTGCATTAGACGTATTTGAGGTGGAACCTCCAAAAAATAATAAACTTCTTACATATGATCAAGTGATTGTTACACCACACCTTGGAGCTTCAACAAAAGAAGCGCAGCTAAGCGTGGCATCACAAGTTGCAGAAGAAGTGTTAAAGTTCTTAAATGGAAAACCAGTATCTTCTTCTATTAATTTACCGACATTAACGAAAGAAGTTTATGAAAAAATTCAACCGTTTTATAAAATGGCCAAAAAAATTGGCAAATTAGCTTCTCAATGTATGAAAGAACCTGTTTCTGATATTGAAATTGTGTATGAAGGGTCCGTTAGTGAGCTTGAAACATCCTTTATTACAAAAAGCTTTTTATCTGGCTTTTTAAGTGAACGGATTGCCTCTACCGTCAATGAAGTCAATGCTGGTATTATTGCTGGTGAACGAGGCATTAACTATAGTGAAAAAATTGCGACAAACCGCTCAGGTTATGAAAATTGTATTAGCATCTTGGTTGATGGGGAAAGCAGTTCATTTCGTGTAAAAGCTACTTATATTCCTCACTACGGTGAAAGAATTATTGAAATAAATGGATATGACATTGATTTTTACCCTACTGGCGAACTGTTATATATTCAACATATTGATAAACCAGGTGTGATCGGGCGTGTTGGAAATAAATTAGGCGAACATCAAATCAATATTGCTACGATGCAAGTTGGTCGAAAAGAAGCAGGTGGAGAAGCGATAATGATGCTTTCTTTAGATAAGCCCCTTGAACAAGCATTAATTGATGATTTATTAACAATGGATGATATCGTTTTTGTTCGCAATATTCATCTATAATTTTTTAAAAAGCCAGGCCAAATGAAAACGGTCTGGCTTTACGAATGAAGCACAAGCTCTTGATTAGGATAGATGAAATCTGATTGAAGCTGATTCCACTTTTTAATCAACTCAACAGAAACGTGATATTTTTGAGAAATTCCCCACAATGTATCTCCTTTTTTAACTGTGACAACTTCTACTTTGTTTGAAACTTCTATTTCTTTTTCATCCGTATAGTCCTTGATTGAAAACGCTAAAAGCGGATCAAATGCATTTTGTTTATCAACCGTCCAATTCCCCTGATGAGCTTCGAAATGAAGATGGGTGCCCGTTGACATTCCAGTACTTCCAACAATACCAATTACTTGTCCCTTTTTTACTTTTTCTCCTTCTTGAACATGACGTTCACGTAAATGAGCATAAACGGTTTCAATTCCAGATGGATGTTCAATAAAAATGACATGTCCATAGGAATGAGAAAAATAAGATTTTTTTACATTTCCATTATCTACAGATTTTACCTTTTCACCTTCTTTCGCTGCAATATCAATTCCTTTATGTTTTCCATTTCTTGTCCCAAATTTATCAGATAAAATTCCCTCTACTGGCTTAACCCAATCTTTTGTTTGCTCTTGAATATTCATTTTTGCATTTGTATGTAAACCTCCTAGAAAAATAAGTCCTATACAAAGACCCATTATGAGGTCAATCCTTACTCTTTTTAATAGATCAATGATCATGTTTTTCCTCCTATCCAATATGACAACTTCACCTTGCGCGATGCTTGTACATAATATAGATATCAATAGTGTATTTCATCGATTTCCATTTCATACATAAAAGCTCTTTTCTATAAGGTCGATTGTCAGATAAAAATAATTTGTCCAACCACATGTTTTGTTCGCTTCATGGACATTCGAAAAACAACAAAGTTTAAGACCACAGCCTACAAAAAAAACAGAAAAAGGCGAGCTTCCTTTTTCTGTTGAGCTTTCACTTAGTCCTATCCTACATTCTTTGTTTAGAGGTGGGAGATTTCTCGGTAAAATCGTCTCTCTTTAAGACTTATTGATTTTTTGATCGAAAGACAATTGCACTTCTTTCATATTCAATATCTTTTTTTCCTGAACGAAAATTAATCACTCTTGCAACAGCAAATAAATAGTCAGACAAACGATTCATATACTTTAAGACTACTTCATGAATTTTAGCTTCTTTCTGCAGTGATACGATTAAACGTTCTGCTCTTCTGGCAATTGTGCGAGCAATATGAATCAAACTAGCGGCCTCTGTACCACCCGGTAATATAAATCGTTGTAACGGCGGAGCTTCCTTAACATATTGGTCGATTCGCTCTTCTAAAAAGAGGACCATCTCCTCTGTTGTTTTAAACTCCCCTTTTTGCTTTTCGTATACGACCGCTAAGTCGCTGCCACAATCAAAAAGCTCATGTTGAATTTTTTCAAGCTCAAGATAAATATCTTGAAAGTCCTTTCCAGTTAACTTCGTCATAGCTTGTCCAATAAAGGCATTTACTTCATCTATTGTTCCATATGCTTGCACTCGCAAATCGTCTTTATCAACTCTACCACCAATGATGCTTGTCTTTCCTTTATCGCCGCTTCTTGTATACAAGTTCAAGACAGTTTCCTCCTATCATAAAACTATTCTTTTTTACATTGTACAAAATATTTCATTTGCCTAACACCGTCTTTTCAAAAAGCAATAAACTTAATATAAATTTATGATTTTTGAGGCAAATAAATGCTAAATGTCGTTCCTTCATTTACTTTACTATGAACGCGGATCGAGCCATTGTGTGCATCCACAATATGTTTGGCAATGGCAAGTCCTAATCCTGTACCGGATCTTCCTCTAGTCCGTGCTTTATCCGCTTTATAAAAGCGCTCAAAAACAAAAGGTAAATCTTCCTCACTAATACCGCTTCCACTGTCTTGAACATCTAATTTTAAGCCATTTTTCGCTTTTTGAATCGATAATTTGACAAATCCTCCTGCATTCGTATGTCTAATGGCATTATCAATTAAATTCGTCAATACTTGTTCGATACGGTCTGGATCAAAAACGGCTTCTTTTACTTCATTTAGCCATTCTGTATGTAGTTCAACATTTTTTTCTTTTGCTGGCTTTTGAAATTTCCGCATCACCTTTTCAATAAAAGGATGCAGTTCAATGCTCTCAACCCCTAAGGAAATATGCCCTGCTTCCATTCTTGCCAAATCTAATAAATCATTAACAAGCCGTCCCATACGAAGCGATTCATCATAAATAACTTGAACAATTTCCTTTCTTTCTTCATCACTCGTTGCAATATCATCTAATATTGCTTCACTATATCCTTGTAACATTGAAATCGGTGTCCTTAATTCATGAGATACATTTGCAATAAAATCTTTCCGCAATTTGTCTAAACGTCTTTCTTCTGTCATATCTCGAAGAACGACAACAGCACCTCTTACACTTGAATGATTGTTTAAAGGACTCATAATGACAACCCATGTTCGCCCTTGCAGCTGAATTTCAATCACTTGTTCACGTTGTGTTGAAACGACTTGTTGAAAAAGCTCACGCACCATTGGAGGCAGCTCTTCCCCTTTTTCGACATTCATTCCTTGATCGTAATACCATGCTTGTAAAAATCGTTCCGCCGGGGGATTAGTAACAAGAATCGTCCCATCAATATTTAACGTGATCACACCATCTGCCATACTGCTTAAAATATTTGACAATTGCTCTTTTTCTTGGCGCAGTGCATTAATATGAAATTGCACCTGCTTTCCCATTTGGTTAAATGCAACCGCTAATTCTCCAATTTCATCATGAGTCAGCTTTGGCACTTTCGTATGAAATTTTCCTTTTGCAAGTTCCATCGCCACTTCACGCATTTTCCGCAGTGGATACGTAATTCGAGTTGATAAGAAGAAAGCAAAAACAGTTGTTAAAACAATGGCAATTCCTGCAGCTAGCAAAATGTATTTCGTTGTTTGTTTGATCGTTTGATTGATCGCTAAAAGGGATCGTGTGACAAAAACAGAGCCATACTTTCCATCCGCTTTGTATGGGATTCCAACAATAATCATTTCTTGTTCATTGTTTTCATCTGGCGTATTTAATGGATGGCTTTTCACTAAACTAATTTCTTCATGATTGTAAAATGCATCAGATAGCTTTTCATCTTCAAAAATATCAGAAACTGAAAATTTAGGTACGAGTGAACCTTTTTTTGAAGATTCCCAATAATGTTTTTCATCTTCAACAATTAATATTGTTGTTTGATCATCAGATAGATCAGCTGTAATGGAATGGGCTATTCGTTCATCATTGTGGTTTTCTAATATTACCGCAATCTTATTCGCTAACGTTGTCAGCTCTTTTTTAGCATCATCGATATGATAGTTTGCCATAAATTCCATTAATAATAGGGTTAAAATAAACAATACAAAAGAAACGAGAAGCAATATGGTGAGCCATAGCTTCCCTACAACGCTTCTCCATATTCTCATTCGTCAACAACCTCGAATTTATAGCCTACACCCCAAACGGTGACAATCATTTTCGCTGCTTCTGGAGATACTTTATTTAATTTTTCACGCAACCGTTTGACATGTGTATCAACTGTTCGTAAATCACCAAAAAATTCATAATGCCATACTTCTTTTAATAGCTTTTCGCGATCATAAACTTTATCAGGTGTTCTCGCTAAAAAATATAATAGTTCATATTCTTTCGGTGTTAAATTTACTTCTTTTCCATCTGCTGTTACTCTATGTGCATCATCGTCAATTGTTAAGTGCGGGAACACGATAATGTTTTTTGCTGTCGTGTCTGTCTTTAAATAGCTAGTTTGCGAAGACCTTCTTAAGATCGCTTTTACACGTAAGACGACTTCCCGAGGGCTAAATGGCTTGACAATATAATCGTCTGCACCTGCTTCTAATCCTTGAACACGATTGGCTTCTTCCCCTTTAGCCGTAAGCATAATGACTGGTGTTGCCTTTTTTTCGCGAAGCTGCTTGCATACTTCTACCCCATCAATTCCAGGCATCATAATGTCTAAAATAACTAAATCATAGTCTTTATTTAATGCCATTTCAAGTGCTTCATCACCATTTTCTGCTTCTTCAATATTGTATTCTTCTCTTTCTAAATACATTTTCAATAAACGGCGAATTCGTTCTTCATCATCTACAACTAAAATAGTAATTTTACTATTTTCTTCCATATTTGTCTTCCTCCTTTAAAATCTCTCAAAAAAATCACTATCCATCATGGTAAAAAACCTTCACTCATAAAAGTGAAGGTATTAGTCTTTATAAAACGCTTGTTGATCTGGTAGTGTAATTCCGATATGAATGGATTCATAATGAAACGTAAAGGGAATTAAACAAAGAATAGAAGCGCTTGCTCACAGCCCTTTATGCATACGAATGTAATCCAGCAATAACAAGGTTTACGAAAATAAGGTTAAACATGATAATGGCAAAACCTATCACCGAAAGCCATGCAGATTTTTCTCCATGCCATCCTTTTGAAAGCCTTAAATGAAGATAGGCTGCATAAAATAGCCATGTAATAAGAGCCCATACTTCTTTCGGATCCCACCCCCAAAAACGAGTCCAGGCAATCTGTGCCCAAATCATTGCAAAAATTAATGCACCTAATGTAAAAACAGGAAATCCAATCAATACTGATCGATAACCAATTTCATCCACAATATCTAAATTCAGATTTTTAACAAATGGCTGTAGTGATTGTGCTATTCTTTTTCGCAAAATAAGACGAATGATTCCATATAGAATGATTCCAACGATCGTTGACCAAATAACTGTATTTAGCTTTCTAGCTGAAATAATGGCAGGTACTTCAATGAATGCTTCCATTTTTCCCTCTGTTAATAGCTCCCCTTCATTTGGGCCAATGAGAGAAGGCATATAAAACACCATTTCTGACTCGATATTGTTTTTATCGATCCATTTATAAACAGCTTCATAATCCATAGCGCGAAATGTTGTTGTTACAATAATAAAGGCAACCGTTGTTACTAAAACAAACATGACCACTTCTAACCAAAAAGTTTTTTTGCTCGGTTTTGTTTGATCGACTACCTTTACTAAATATAATACACCAGCAACAAAGCTTATGGCTAAAATGGCTTGACCTGCTGCTGCTGTTGTCACATGAATTTTTAGCCAATCGCTTTGCAAAGCTGGAATGAGCGGACTAATTTCTGTTGGAAACATGCTTGCATAAGCAATAAGTAATAAAGAAATAGGTAGAGTAAACAATCCCAATGCTGCGGTTTGATATATCTTATAGATAATTATAAACGCTCCTACGAGCATCATGCCAAAAAAAGTTATAAATTCAAACAAATTGCTAACAGGAGCATGACCTGCTGCAATCCAACGTGTAATAAAGTAGCCAAGCTGCATGAGAAAACCGATAATAGTTAAAACGTATGCAATCAATGCCCATTTATTTTTGCTATTATATTGTTTTTGTTTGTCACGAATGGCGCCACCAAAGAAAAAGGTTCCAATTAAATATAAAAGAAAAGCCCCATATAATAAGTTACTACTAAGCTCTGCCACGATATTCCCTCCTACTCTTTAGGATTCCTTTAATTGTTTTTGGTCAATCGGCTCCTTTATCCCTGTTCCTTCAATGATCATTTTCAACTCTTTCTTTAACCCGAACCAGTTTTTGTTCGTATGACCAGCTAAATGTAGTATCGATCCATCATTTTTTATCCAAATGCGTCGATGATGCCAATATGATCCTTGTATAACCCCAATCATAAAGATCACCCCACCGATCCCTATTGTCCACAGCGTCAAGTCTTTACGAATCGTAAGACCCGTTACGTTGACTGTTTTAACTCCAGCAAATTTCATTTTATATTTATTATCTCCATTTGGTTCAATCGTTTGCCGAATGGCAACAAAGCTTGTCTCTCCTTCAGGCCGATCAGGTGTAATCATCCTAAAAACAAAGGCAGGGTTGTTTGGTACTCTCGTTTTCGTAGAAGGATTCCCTTCACTATCAAAATAAAAATCCGGCAAATAGCTAGCAACCTCAACTTTATATCCGTTTCCTAAATCATACGATTTCTTTGGATTCAACAAGTCAATCGTAATTTGTCCATAGTTCTTTTCCGTTTCTTTATCGATTAAGTTAAACATCATTTGATTTAATTCATTTAATTTATAATCCACTTGATATATCGCATATGAGTCAAATTTTAATGGTTCGTTTACACGAATATTAAAATCTTTTACTTTTTCCAGTTCTGCTTCCTCACCAGGAAGTGTATCTTCTTTTTTCTTATAAAGAGTCACATTTGATTGATAATTTTTGGCAACCACTCCATCGCCAGCTCTTGTAATCGCTTCCTGGAAGACATCTTTCTCTTTTTCTGCTTGATATGTTTCAAAAATAAATTGATGATTTTCTAAATAATACATGCCATTTGTACCAGGAATTTCACGGGTTTCCCCTTCCCGTAGCCACAATACTTCATCAACATACATACCAGGTATATAGCGAAGCATGACACCGATTAAAAAGATAATTAAGCCTATATGATTGACATATGGCCCCCACCGGGAAAACCGGTTTTTCTCAGCCAAAAGATTTCCTTGTTCCTCACGTATTTTATAACGCTTTTCTTTTAGCCTTTTCTTTATTACATCTAAAGCATCTTCTATGTTCGATATTTCCGTTTCACTATATAATCGTTGTCGTTTCAAAAAAGAAACATGTCTCGATACACCTTGTTTTTTTAGTGCTCGATAAAGAGGTATAACTCTGTCTAAACTGCAAATGACGAGGGAAACCCCAATGGAAGCGATTAAAATCATGTACCACCAAGACCCATACAATTGATGAAATCCTAACGTATAATAAAATTGACCGAATATCCCATATTGTTCACGATAAAAGTCTTCTGGCAATACATTCGGTGGAATGTACAACTCTTGCGGAAAGATGGTTCCAATGGCTGAAGCAAATAACGTGATGACAATTAAGGAAACGCCAACTTTGACAGATGAGAAAAAGTTCCATATTTTATCAATAACCGTTTTGTTATAGGTCAGCGATCTCCGAGCACTTCCATCATATCTCATATCAAGAAGCTGTTTTTCTATTTTGTTACCTTCTGTACTGATTGTGCGGCCACAATTTTCGCATAACACTGTGCCATGGGGGTTTACATGGCCACATTCACATTTAATTTCCTTCATGCTGAAAACTCCCTCATTTAAGGTTTAATGGATTCCATGTAGTTCCGTACATCACGTTCTGTCATAGATCCCGTGATAATTTTAACAACCTTTCCATTTTTATCGATTAGAAACGTAGTTGGCAATGGATCTACTCCATAAGCATTTAATACTTCCATTTTTTTATCAAGCAAGATTGGGAACGTGAGACCATACTGCTCTTTAAAATTTTCAACAGCTAAATTGGATTCGCCAACGTTAATCGCTAATACCTCCACACCTTGATTTTTATAATATTGATATTGTCGTTCGATATAAGGCATTTCACGTTTACAAGGCTCACACCACGTTCCCCAAAAATTTAAAAAAACACCTTTCCCAGCATAATCAGATAATTGGATTTTTTTCCCGTTTAAGTCATTGAGAACAAAATCTGGAGCAATAGAACCGACATCGACTTTTTCTTTACTATGAAAGAAATTGGAGTACAAAGTATATCCTAACGCTGCTGTTAATATAAATAGAATAAAAGAGCGCATGATTAAACGTTTTTTCTTCATGTGCCTAATCTCCTTTTATATTCGTTCACAAGTGTTGATTATCCATTTTTACTTAAACATACAGAATCGTTTGGCTGAATACAAGCTTTTCTGCCACATCCCTCGAACAAGAACGCCAGCGGTTAAGTTCATTTGGCCGCTGATGTTCTTGTTCGAGAAGGGCATGCGTATACCATGCCCAGTCGGCAAGCGAATCGCTTGCCGATTCCAGGAGAAAAGCTAGAAATAGAGCCATCCCAACTGGTGATTATTGGTTAATCAACACGCCTGATATTCGTTCATTTTTCATTATAACATTTCTATACGTTCACGATTTGAACACAATTTGACGTTTATGTGACAAAGGCCCTCTCTCAACTACACTTGACTTAGAAATGGGAGACTTCTCCAGGAACTTGTTATAGACTATGATGACCGAATTGAGCCAATGCACGTAGCTGCTTTACTTCATGAGGTGTCAGCTCTCGAATATCTCCTGGGTTCATACCTTGCAAATCTAAAAATGCATACTTTTCCCGCTTTAATTTCATAACAGGATGACCTATTTTTTCAAACATTCTGCGCACTTGACGATTTCTTCCTTCATGAAGCGCCAATTCAATAATCGCTGTTTTTTTACGTTTATCAATCGATTTTACCTTCACTTTCGCTGGAAGAGTCATGCCGTCCTCAAGTAAAACACCTTTTTCCAATTGCTTTAATTCCATTTTATTCGGAATCCCCTTAACCTTCACAATATACACCTTCTCTATTTTATAGCGCGGATGCATAAGAAGATTGGCAAATTCCCCATCATTTGTTAATAAAAGCAATCCAGATGTGTCATAATCTAATCGTCCAATTGGATAAATTCGTTTATCAAGCTCTTTAAAATAATCAGTTACAACTTTTCGTCCTTTTTCATCTTTAACACTAGAAATAACTCCACGCGGCTTGTAAAGCATATAATAAACCGGCTCTTCTCTTTCAACGGGAATCCCATTCACTTCTACTTGGTCTTGATCAGATACTTTTACGCCAAGCTCACGAACGACGTTTCCGTTTACTTTCACTTTCCCTTCTAGTATGAGCTTCTCTGCTTTTCTTCTCGAAGCGATTCCTGCATGTGCAATCACTTTTTGTAAACGTTCCATCTGCTGTCACCTCTTATCAAAATGTCACTTTCTTCTTTTATTATGAACGGATCATGTTCAAAACACAAAAGCGCAGGGCGTTCGCTAAAGCGGCGTACAAATTGGACCATTTCAGTAGGAGATAAAGGCAACTCAGGCGAGATAGCGAGTCGATGTTAACTTATCGTACGGATGAAATGGGAAATTTGCTAGCCGCTAACGCCCGGAGCTAGACGTCACTTCAAACGTTCAAGTTAGCCACAAGTATTCAATATTATGATTTCCTAGACCACAAAAATACGCCTTTTAAAAAGGCGCTATGTAAAAATGATCGTCACGATGACAATTGATGCAATAATTCCCATTAAATCAGCTAGTAAACCGACTTTTAAAGCATCACCCATTTTTTTGATTCCAACTGCACCAAAATAGACTGTTAATATATACAACGTCGTATCTGTACTCCCTTGCATCGTTGCGGCTAATCTTCCGATGAAAGAGTCGGGACCGTATGTTGAAATCAAATTTGTTGTCATTCCTAAGGCCGCCGTTCCTGAAATCGGTCGAATAATCGCGAGTGGTACAATTTCCGCTGGAACATGAAGGACATCAAGAACCGGTTTCGTTATATGGATAAAAAAGTCCAATGCACCTGATGCTCGAAAAATCGAGATAGAGACAAGCATTCCAACGAGATAAGGAATGATCGAAAAAGCGATTTCAATCCCTTGTTTTCCACCTTCAACAAAGGCTTCATATGTTTCAATTTTTTTAAATGTCCCGTATATTAATATAAACGCAATGATCATTGGTATCAACCATAATGAAAGAATACTAATCATCGTCTATTTAAAACCCTCCTCTCCGTTTTTTCCGGTAATAGAAATAACGATCAATGAAGATGGCAAAAACGGTCGAACACAAGGTAGCAAGGAGGGTTGTACCAATAATATCAGTCGGATTTTCAGCTCCGTATGTCATTCGAATAGCGATAACCGTTGTAGGAATTAGCGTTATACTTGATGTATTGATGGCGAGAAATGTGACCATGCTTCTAGAAGCTTCATCTTTATCATGATTTAATTTTTTGAGTTGTTCCATCGCTTTGATTCCCAACGGAGTTGCTGCATTTCCAAGACCAAATACATTAGCCATCATATTGGATAAAATATACCCCATCGCAGGATGATCAGCTGGAACTTCAGGAAATAGCTTCGTCACAATCGGTTTAAAGATTTGACTAAGCTTGAATAAAAGCCCGGATTTTTCTGCAATTTTCATTAACCCAAGCCAAAAGACGAGAACGCTAATCAATCCAATGCAAATCGTAACCGCTTCTTTTGCACCTTCAAACACTGCTTTATTAACTTCCGCCATTGTACCATTCAGCATCGCAAAAACGATTCCTATAAGAGCTAACCCTACCCAAATAAGATTAACCATTTTTCGAAACTCCCGTCATCTTGGAAACGAGATCTTTGAATGTCTCGGACCAGCTTTTTCGTTCCTTTTCTAGTCTTTTATGATCAAAATAAATCGGAACTTCCTCTACTTTTTCATCATGTAATATTATCACTAATTTCCCTACAATTTCGGGGATTTTTTCTGTTTTCTCCCATTCTTTTTTTGGTTTTAGAAGCGAGAGATGAACTTTCACATTTTCCTCTTCCTCATCTGTTAACGGGTAGATAAGATCACGTTTAATATAAATTTTATTTTCATAGAGTGGGTCTTTGACATGATCAAGATAACCCTCTTTTTCGATCCTCACCTTTTCGAAACGTTGAAAAGCAGTTTCAAACATATTCATATGATCATTCCAATCGTCTGGATCATTTAATGTCACAGCAATTAAATTTAGGTGATCTTTTGTCGCCGTTGATACTAATGTGCGCTTCGCTCGCTTCGTATAACCTGTTTTTCCCCCTGTGCTATATTTGTATAAAGATGTTAATAGTTTATTTTTATTTTTCCAAACATATTGGCCATCCTCGGTTTTATACTTTTTTGTTGCTGAAATTTTTCTGAACTCTTCATTTTGCATGGCATAACGCGTTAATATCGCCATGTCATAAGCAGTAGAATAATGATTTTCATGATCATCTAATCCGTGAGGGTTGCTAAACTCTGTATTCATCATGCCAATTTCCGCAGCCTTCTGATTCATTAAAAACACAAACCCTTCTAAGCTCCCTCCAACGTATTCGGCAATGGCAACCGCTGCATCATTGCCAGAACGCAACATGAGCCCGTAAACTAAATCACGAAGCTTTATTTTTTGTTTCGGTTTTAAATAAATAGATGAACCTTCTGTATAAACAGCCTTCTCACTAACGGTCACCATTTCATCCATTTTTCCAGATTCAATGGCTATAATGGCCGTCATAATTTTTGTTATACTTGCAATTCTCATTTTCGAATAAGCATTTTTTTCATATAATATACGACCGCTATCTTGATCCATTAATATGGCGCTTTCCGCATTAACAGATATGGATGCTAGTGATTTATGAGGAAAAAGTGAAATAAATAATTGAATAATAACAATTATTGCCATCCAATTAGCTAGTTTCATTCGGTCATTCACGTCCTTTTTTGTCCTTTCTTTTGCGTGAAAACAATTTTTTTCAAATGGAATCGGAGCGAATTGTTCATCTTATTTGTACAAGTTTATGCAGATGAAATAACCATATGATTGTTTTTTAGAGGCTCTTTTCTAAAAGATTGTTGCTTTACTATATCGTATCGACTGTCAGGCAAGCAATACGCTTTGTATGTCACTTACAAGCGTGACGTGAACCGTCGAATGAACAAGCTAATACACAAACACAAGTGTCATACATGAAAAAAAGCTGCCCCATAAGTGTCTGAGCTCAGGCATCGAAATGGTATGGTTTGACACTAAGGTTGGGACAGCCTCATCTATTTAGTCTTGATCGAATGTCTCATTAATTTTTTCAAAGAAAAGATCAGCTTCTTCTTGGATAAACTCTTCTTCGATATTGTCTGAAAGTGAAGGTAGCTCCTCAATCGTTTTAAGACCGAAATAGTCAAGGAATTCACGGGTTGTTCCATATAAAATGGCACGACCACTTCCTTCTCTTCTTCCAACATCTTGAATGAGTCCTTTTGCTAATAACGTTTGAATCGGCCTTTCAGATTTCACCCCGCGAATTTCCTCAATCTCTATCCTTGTAATGGGCTGTTTATAGGCAATAATTGCAAGAGTTTCTAGGGCAGCTTGTGACAAAGTTTGATTGGATGGAGTTTCGACGAGCCGTTTTAAATACGGGGCATGCTCTTTTTTTGTCGTAAGCTGATAAACACCTGCTACTTCCACTAAACTTAGACCACGTTCTTTTTTTTGATACTCTTGTTTTAAATCCTCGATGATTTCAAGAGCTACTGGTTCATCAATTTCAAGAACAGAAGCCAATTGCTTTAAAGAAAGACCTTCATCTCCTGCAGCGAAAAGAAGTCCTTCCAAAATTGATTTCCATTCAATGATCCCCAAGCTCATCTATTTTTTCACTCCCATATATGTAAATATCGGCAAAATTCCGCTCCTGCTCAATATAAATATATTGCTTTTTCATTAATTCTAAAATAGCTAAAAATGTCGTAACTAAATATTCTTTATGGTTGGATGGAAATAAATCATAAAAATGCCGTTTCCCTCGAAAGGTACGCAAATCATGAATAATTTCCTTCATTCTTTTTTCAATTGGTATTTCTTGCCTTGTGATGCGAGTCGTTAATGGTTTTTCCAGTTTTTTGCGCCGCATCATTTTTTGAAAAGCACCTATCATGTCATAAATCGTTACTTGAAGCTTTTGATTTTCTATACTTTTTTCTGTGACATACTCACTTATATCGCTAGGCGGCTTTGTAAACACTTGAGAGCGATCTTTTTCCTTTTCCTTTAGTTTTTGAGCAGCTTCCTTATACTTCCGGTATTCAATTAAGCGATCGACAAGCTCTTTTCGTGGATCTTCCGCTTCTTCTATGTAGAATTCTGCTTCCATCATCTCTTCTTCCTGTCTTGGCAAAAGCATCCGGCTTTTAATGGATAAAAGATTTGCTGCCATCACTAAATATTCGGATGCAACATCTAATTCAAGCTCTTGCATTGCATGAATATAGGCTACATACTGCTCGGTAATTTTTGCAACAGGAATATCGTAAATATCGATTTCTAAACGATTAATTAAGTGAAGCAATAGATCAAGCGGGCCTTCAAACGCATCAATTTTTACAAGGTATTCCACTTTTAATCCCACCATCATCGATTATGCTTAAAAAATACAGCTAACCTCTAGTATAGAACAACTATTCCACTTCTCCAATACTATTTTTACGATTATTTAGGGATGCTCGTAGGAGCCGTATAATTTGACAGAACCTTCTCCATTTTCATAACGAAAATGAAGACTTGACATATTTTTTTCTTCATGACAAAATACTTTCATTTTCGAGCCAGTCATTCTATGCTACACTAAACGTTAAGTCAAGTCTAGAAAAGGGGTAAAGCGGATGTTTCCAGAACCTTATATCCACTACTTATATCAATTTCATTGTGAACGAGATTATTTCGAATGTCATGAAATTTTAGAAGAATTTTGGAAAAAGGATCCTCCTGCAAGACGAAAATCCATTTGGGTTCTATTGATTCAAATCGCCGTTGCTTTTTACCATTACAGACGTCAAAATTGGAATGGGGCAGAACGAATGTTTCAAAATTCCCTTCGATTGATGAAAGAAAAGGCAACAGAAATAGAATCTCTAGGTATCGACTATCATTCCTTCATCGCATTAATAAAAGAAACGTTGGAAGCGGTAAAAAGAAAAGAAAAATACAAAAGCGTAAATTTGCCGATCAAAGATGAAAAATTAAAAGAAATATGCTTTCGATATGCAAGGGAGAAAGGGAAAAATTGGGGAGCATCCAGCGATTTAAACAATCAATTTTTATTACATAAACATAAAACACGTGATCGAACAGATGTTATTTTAGAAAGAGAGAAACAGCTGGAAAAAAAGAGAAGAAGCCGAAATTAATTTTCCGCTTCTTCTGTTAAGCATTTCGTAAAAAACGATTCAATCATTTCATTTGCCACAATTTCTTTATCTTTATAAATCTCACGTACGGCATTTAACATTTGCTTGCCAATTCCTTGATAGCGATGGGAGGGATTGACGCAAAGATGATGAATTTCCACTGTTCGATCATCTATTACTTCTACGCCAACGACACCGATGATATCTTCTTCTTTCCATAAGAATAGCTGCCAATTTTCCTTTGTCTCATATGTTTGAATCGTTTGTTGAAGTTGTTTTAAATCTTTTTCACTAGGCATAAAGGACAAAAGACCCATCGCAATTTTTTCAAACGCTTTTTTGTATCGTATTAACATGTTTGATCCCTCATTAATGAAATAACTTTCCAATGATAGAAAGCAGCAACAACCCACCGACAACAAAACTTACGAAGATCAAAATTTTTTCTTGTTTTTTTCCTTTATCGACCATAACAGGCACTCTCTTTTTGGATGATTTACTCTTCAACATTATATACAGATTCATAAAGAATTTAAACGGTTTTCAAAAAATTATTCAAAAGATTTTATTAAATTTGCCATTTCGATCGCTGATAAAGCAGCTTCATACCCTTTATTTCCTGCTTTGGTTCCTGCGCGTTCAATCGCTTGTTCAATATTTTCTGTCGTGATCACGCCGAAAATAACGGGCACACCCGTTTGAGCCGCAGCATTTGCTATTCCTTTCGCAGCTTCATTACAAACATAATCATAGTGAGTCGTTGCCCCACGTATGACAGTACCTAATGTGATTACAGCATCATATTTTTTAGATTCCGCCATTTTTTTAGCGATCATTGGCAGCTCAAACGCCCCTGGAACCCATGCAACCTCTATATCTTCTTCGGACACCCCGTGGCGAATTAAACCATCCTGTGCTCCTGTTAATAATTTACTTGTAATAAACTCATTAAATCTAGCGACAACAATCCCAATTTTCAAACCTGTTCCAACAAGATTACCTTCATAATATTTCATCTTTGTTCCCTCCAATTTGTCTTATGCTTTCACTTTTCCGGTTTGCTAACTGTAGATTTTTCTGTTTAAAAATGTAAATAATGACCTAGTTTGGATTTTTTTGTCTTTAAATAATATTCATTTTCTTTTTTCACAGGCATTTGGATCGGCACACGTTCTTTAATGGATAGACCATATCCTTCTAGTCCGGCAATTTTTCTTGGATTATTAGTCAATAGCCGCATTTCTCGTACACCGAGATCCTTTAAAATTTGCGCCCCAATCCCATAGTCGCGCAAATCAGGAGCAAATCCTAGTTTTTCATTCGCTTCAACTGTGTCATACCCTTTTTCTTGTAATTGATAAGCTTTCATCTTATTAATTAATCCAATTCCTCTTCCCTCTTGACGCATGTAAAGAAGCACACCATTTCCTTCTTTTTCAATTTGCTGAAGAGCTGCGTGAAGCTGTGGACCACAATCACAACGATTCGATGCAAATACATCCCCTGTCAAGCACTCCGAATGAACTCTAACAAGCACAGGCTTTTCTGGAGAAATCGAACCTTTTACTAATGCGACATGCTCTTTGCCATCAATGAGGCTTGTATATCCAATGGCTCGAAATGTCCCATATTCTGTAGGTAAATCAATTTCTACTTCCCGTTTGACAAGCTTGTCTTTTTTTGTACGGAAGTTAATCAAATCTTTAATGGTGATCATTTTTAAATTAAATTGCGTAGCGACTTTTTTCAGCTCAGGTACTCTAGCCATTGTCCCATCTTCATTCATGATTTCACATATAACTCCTGCAGGTTTGGCTCCTGCAAGCTTTGCTAAATCAACAGCTGCTTCCGTATGTCCTGCTCTTCTTAGAACACCGCCTTTTTTGGCAATGAGCGGAAATATATGTCCAGGCCGTTTAAAATCACTAGCCTTCACATCTGGGTTTAATAATGCTTTAATGGTTTCGGCACGCTCAAATGCACTAATGCCTGTCGTTGTCGTTTTATAATCGACACTGACCGTAAAAGCTGTTCCATGAGGATCTGTATTTTGATCTACCATCGGTTTTAAATCAAGACGTTTTGCATGTTCTTCTAAAATCGGTACACATATTAGCCCTCTTCCGTATGTAGCCATAAAGTTGATCATTTCAGCGGTTACATATTCTGCTAAGCCAATAAAATCCCCTTCATTTTCGCGATCTTCATCATCTACGACAATCACTACTTTCCCCTGTTTTAAATCTTCAATTGCTTCTTCAATTGTGTGAAACATAATGTTCCCCCTTGTCCAGCTTAAGCGCCTAGCTCTGTTCAACTTTCCCTTCCACTCTGAAGAAATTGGAAAAATTTCAAGACAATGAAGACAAGATGGCAACATTCCATGCCTTCCACAGACTCCGTCATCCATATTGCGGATTCTAGACGCTTTTCGCATTTCGTATTTATTTGTCAAAGCCATGCTCTTGTAAAAAATCTCGAGTAATCGTTGACTTTGCATGAACCATCGTTGGCTTTTGTGAATATTTTTTGATATATTTTCCGATCATATCACACTCAATGTTCACGATATCTCCTACATCTTTTTCTCCTAAGATCGATTCAGTCATCGTATGAGGAATGAGGGAGAGTGTAAATGAATTTTCTGTAAGTCCAAAAATCGTTAAACTCGTTCCATCAACTGCCACTGAACCTTTATAAACCATGAAATCGATTAATTCCTCATGAGCGGCAATTTCGTAATAGACGGCGTTTTCCTTTCGTGTTTTTTTGATGATTTGTCCGATTCCATCAACATGACCTGAAACAAAATGCCCACCAAATCGGCCATTTGCTGCCATCGCTCTTTCCAAATTTACATGTGAACCAATTTTGATCATACGTAATGAGGTTGCCTTCATCGTTTCCGGCATCACATCAACTGTAAAAGAGTGTGAATTAAATGTTGTCACAGTTAAACAAACACCATTTACGGCAATGCTATCACCTAGCTTGACATCAGATAAAATTTTTTTCGCTTCAATCGTTAATGTCGTTGCTTGATCATTTCCTTTTATGTGCGAAATCGTCCCGATCTCTTCTATTATTCCTGTAAACATGAATACACCTCCTTCGCTCCACTTTTAAAACGATTATTTAAAAAACCCTAGGATTTGATGATCCTAGGGCACTCTTTCGATCACTAAAAGAAAGCACGTTTAAATAAGAGTATAATATGTAATTTTTTCCAAATAATTATACTCCTTTCCTTTCAGTGATCCTTCTCCCATCCAGACTATACTGTCGGCCCTGGAATCACACCAGGTCATGCCATTGTGGCTCGCGGGCTAAGAAGACATCGCTTCATCACCGCCGGTCGGGAATTTCACCCTGCCCCGAAGGATACAGAAACCTATTCTATTGTCCTGGCACTAGCCTCTACCTCATTTCGTTTGAAGCGGGCTTTTTTCTGTCTTGTATGTGACCCCGAACGATCATTAACATACAAGAATCCCTAACAAAATACCTTCGTTCTTTATCATTATAGCACATACGTTTGCTGCCGCAAACCGAAATGCAACTTCTACCATATAAAACAACACTTCGTTGTTCTATTCCTTCAATATTAGTCAACATTTATTTTAAGCCATGATTACAAGATTAATTCACTATATATAACCAGTAGCCTACTCCCCATAAAAGACAAACAACAACAAAAACACCTAACAACATCCAATTTTGTCGTTTCATGAAATTCCCTCCGGTTAAACATTCAACTCTTTACAACAAAAGAGTGCTATAGCCATACTTACATTTGTACGTACACAGAATTTACGTTTATTGAACGGTTTCTACCTAAATGTACAAAAAAGGAGAAGGCGTATACCTCTCCCTTCTTTCGATTCTATTCTTCATCGAAAACCTCTACTTTTTGCATTACATCCCCATTTTTCATGTTCATAACCGTCTCCATCCCGCTTGTTACTTGTCCAAATACAGTATGAACTCCATCTAAATGAGGCTGGGGCTCATGAACAATAAAAAATTGGCAAGATCCTGTATCTTTTCCGGCATGTGCCATTGAGATAGCGCCGACAACATGCTTATGGGGATTTCCTTCTGTCTCACATGGTATCGTATATCCCGCAGAGCCTGTACCGTTCCCATTTGGACATCCTCCTTGGCTAACAAAGCCTGGGATGACACGATGGAAAGTTAAACCGTCATAAAACCCTTTATTTGCAAGGGTCTCAAAATTTTTAACCGTTATCGGTGCTTCATTTGGATATAATTCAAATTCAATTTTTTCTCCGTTCTCCATTAAAATAAAACCTTTTTTTGTCATGATTTCGCTCTCCTTTATGTAAATTTCTTTTTAATCATAGCATACATATTGCTTATCATAAAAAAATTATTTACTCTATTCTTACAAAGTCTGTTGATCATCTTCATGATATGAAACGATTTGCTTTTCTCATTCGTCTATAAAAGGGTATAACCTTAATAAAATAGGAAAGTGCTTTTACATTAGGAGGAAAAAGTATGAAAAAGTTGATATTATCCCTACTTTCGATTTGTTTGTTTTTATTTCCAACGACAAGTTTAGCAGATACAGCGGTTGGCGACGTGATGATTACATTAGGAAATGACTTAACGGAACAACAAAAACATGACTTGCTAAAGGAAATGAATGCACCAGAAAAGGCGCAAATTGTAACGGTAACAAATGAAGAGGAGCATCAATATTTAGGAAAGTATATTTCCAAAGCGCAAATTGGTACAAGAGCGATTTCCTCATCGAAAATTACCATTGAAGAAAAAGGCTCTGGATTGGAAGTAAAAACGAATCATATTAATTGGGTAACTGATGAAATGTATTTAAACGCTTTAATGACAGCAGGTGTCAAAGATGCAAGTATATACGTAACCGCTCCCTTTGATGTTTCAGGTACGGCTGCTCTCACAGGATTAATGAAAGCATATGAAATTTCGACAGATGAGACGATTCCAGAAGAAGTCAAGCAAATGGCGAATAAAGAACTTGTGGAAACAGCAAAGTTAGGAGATAAAATCGGGCCTGAAAATGCATCTGCTTTGATGGCAAAAGTGAAAGAGCAAATAGCGGAAAACGGATTCCCTCAAAATGACCAAGAATTAAAAGAAATGATTCAACAAGCAGCAAAAGACTTAAATATTACATTATCTGATGATGATATCAACAATTTAATTGTATTGTTCAATGATTTAATGGATTTAAATATTGATTGGAATCAAGTAGGAGATCAATTATCGAAAGCAAAGGACAAAATATCAAAGTTTTTACAATCAGAGGAAGGCCAAAATTTCCTTCAACAATTACAAGACTTCTTCAAATCGCTATGGGAGGCAATCGTATCTATTTTTCAAAAATAATATAAGAATAATATAAGCGAAAAAGGCGAGAAATCTACAACGATTCTCGCCCTTTATAATTTGAAAAAAATACGATGATTTATAAATTACTTTGCACTTGCAAGCATTTCTGTATGGAGTGGCAAATCCAAGTGAACGAGGTCTTCATAGCTTTCTCTGCGAATAACAAGCTTAGCTTCTCCATTTTCAACAAAAACAACTGCCGGACGACAAATACGATTGTAATTATTAGCCATCGAATAACCGTATGCCCCTGTACAGAAAACAGCTAAAATATCACCGGTTTTCGCTTCCGGAAGTGGCAAATCCCAAATAAGCATATCGCCACTTTCACAGCATTTTCCCGCTATCGATACGGTTTCATTCGGTTTATCATTCAAACGGTTTGCTAATACGGCCTCATATTTCGCTTGATAAAGGGCCGGACGAATATTGTCGCTCATCCCGCCATCAATGGCTAAATATTTCCGTATGTCCGGTACATTTTTTTGCGAGCCGATTGTATATAATGTCGTACCAGCATCTCCAACTAATGAACGACCTGGTTCAATCCATATTTCTGGCAAGTCAATATTTAGCTGTTGAGAATGTTCTTTGACCACTTCCACCATTTTTTCAACATATACTTTCATCGGGAGTGGATCATCATCTTTCGTATAGCGGATTCCAAAGCCCCCGCCTAAATTTAATACGTTAGGAGTAAACGAATAACGCTCTTTCCATTCCGCTATTTTTCGGAATATTTTTTCTGTAGCAAGCACAAATCCTTTCGTTTCGAAAATTTGCGATCCGATATGGCAATGAATACCCAATAAATGGATGTGTGGATCATGCAAAACGAGCTCAATCGCATTTTCGATTTGACCATTGTGAAGATCAAAACCGAATTTCGAATCCTCTTGTCCTGTTGTAATATAATCATGTGTATGCGCTTCGACTCCTGGTGTCACACGCAACAAAATATCTACTTTTTGAGACAATTGTTTCGTTAACTCTTTTAATAAATCGATTTCATGAAAATTGTCAACAACTATGCAGCCAATTTTCGCTTCCAAGGCCATCGTTATTTCTTCTACACTTTTATTATTTCCATGAAAATGAATCTTATTAGGTGGAAATCCAGCCTTTAATGCTGTATAAAGCTCCCCTCCTGAAACGACATCAAGAGACAAGCCTTCCTCATGTGCCAACTGTACGATCGCAATAGAGGAGAACGCTTTGCTTGCATACGCTACTTGAGCTTTAATTCCTAATTCTTCAAAAGTATTTTTAAACTCTCTAGCTCTCTTACGAATTAAGGCGACATCATATACATATAAAGGGGTTCCATATTGTTCCACTAAATCGACCGTATCGACTCCGCCGATTTCTAAATGCCCTTTTTCATTCACTCTACTCGTACCATGTAAATACATTTTGCTGCCCCCTTGTTTATTCAAAACATTACCCATTCCTTCATCCTTTAAATAGTTAAAATTACATTATCATAAAATGGGGAGCGTTTCAATGACCTATTTTGATTGTAAAGAAATGGGCAAACGGGGGATGGCATGCTAAGACGGCTGCTTTTTAACGTTTTGGGGATGAACGATGCTAGGACGTAGCTTAGCTCCCGGTACTGATGTTCTCACAAGAACTTGCCAAAGCGCTTTCGCATTAAATGGAATAAAAGGCCATAAATAAGGTGTATTTAAGGAACGAACACTTGCCAACAATAGAACGTATAAAGTACTGCCTATAACAAAACCTGGTATATGGAAGATCGAAACGAGTATTAATAAAAACAGTCTGACCATTTTATTGGCAACACTTAATTCGTAGCTTGGTGTTGTAAACGTACCGATCGCAGCAATAGAAACATATAATATGACCTCTGGAACGAATAAACCAACTTCAATCGCAATTTCGCCAATTAATACAGCCGCAATTAATCCCATCGCGACAGATAAAGCTGTCGGGGTATGAATGGCAGCCATTCTCATAAATTCAACCCCTAAATCTGCTAAAAATAGTTGGATCACAACAGGGATGTTTTTTTGTTCGTTCGGCCCTATGTAAGCTAAGTTTTTTGGCAGCAAAGAAGGTTCAAGAACAAATAGCAGCCATAAAGGCAGCAAAAATATCGATGCGACGATCCCTAAAAAGCGCACCCAGCGGAGAAATGTTCCTACAGCAGGTGCTTGACGATATTCTTCGGCATGCTGTACATGATGGAAAAAGGTCGTAGGAGTAATAATGACACTTGGAGACGTGTCGACCATAATAATAACATGTCCCTCAAGCAAATGGTTAGCTGCTACATCAGCTCGCTCCGTATAGCGAACAAGCGGAAATGGATTATAGCCTTGTTTGACAAGAAATTCTTCAACTGATTTATCAGCCATTGTTAATCCATCAATTTTTATCGTGTTAAGTTCTTTTTTTATGACTTTGATTAAACCTGGGTCGGCCACATCCTCAACATAGGCAAGACAAATATCTGTTTTTGACCTTTCCCCTACTTTTAAAATTTCAAACCGCAATCTTTCATCACGAATTCTTCTTCTAATAAGTGCTGTATTGACAATAATATTTTCCACAAATCCATCCCGTGCACCACGCACTACTTTTTCTGTGTCTGGCTCTTCCGGTTGTCTGCCAGGATAGCTTCTCACATCCACAACAAAACCAAAGTCATACCCTTCTATGATTATGACGATTAGCCCTGACAACAATTGGTCTACGGCTTCATCTAATGTTTTAATTTCACTTACTTGCTGATGTATGAGCCTGTTTTCGATAATTTCTTTTACTTTTGAGCTCTCTTTTTCATGATCATTTATTTCCGTTAATTGTCTTAAAAGATCGATAATATATTGAGTATCGCATAAACCATTGACATAATATAAATGAAGCTGCTTTTGAATGATCTTAAATTTTCTTACCCCTAAGTCGAAGCTTTCTCCTAAACCAATATGCTTTTTAAAAAAGCTTTCATTTTCCGGAAGGTTCGGAGATATCGGTGTTTTATTGTCTCCCATCGTATCCACTCCTTTCTAAAATGATCTCAACAGCTTTCATCGTTATCGGAGCACCTTTTTCTATACAATCTCTTCGATTCATTTTTCCAATATCACCAATGCCCACAACAATGGGAACAGATAATTGATCCAAACAATATACTGTATCCCCATTTATTCTTCCTCCCTCAATGTCAGGAATACCATCTTTATCAACTCCGAAGTTTGTCAGTTTCCCATCTCGATCAATGCTAATATCAATCTTTGACCACTCTTTATGCTTTGATTTTGATGCAACAGCAATCACTCCTATCACTTTTATTTGAGGATGGCTGGCAACATATTTTAAAGCTTGTTCTCCCATTCCTTCCCCTTGAAAACCACAATCATCAAATAATACAAATACAGGATCATAGGGGGTGCTTAAAATATACTTCACCATCTCTTCACCACTTAGAGTTGTCGGATTCCCTTGCGATCTTGAGATACATCTTCCACCAATTTTTTTGGCAACATATTCGATCACTTTTAAGGCATACTCATCTCCATCTGTTACCATAATAACCTTTCTTCTTCCTTGCATGACGATTCTATCCTTTCGGTTTAAAAATAACAGCTGTCATAAAAGCGAAAAGGATCGTTTGTAGGAGCCAATCAAATGCACCAATTCCTATTCCGCTGACCCCATTTGCTTCTTGTATGACTCCATAGAATAACGAATACCCAAAGCCTGTAATAGGAACTGTTGCACCAGCTCCAGCCCAATGAATAAAATGTTCATAAACTCCAAGTCCTTCAAGAATGACCCCGATAACGACAAACAAACTCGTGACATGAACGGGAGTTTGTTTAAAGATATCAATAAATATTTGACCAACTAGACATATGAGTCCACCGGAAATAAAAGCAATAACATATTCCATTAGCTTTTCACACTCCTAGACGTTCGTTCAAAAACAACTCCATGAGCGATCGTCGGAATCGATTCATTTTGTTGCATCATGATAGGACTTAGCAGAGCACCAGTTGCTACGACCAAAACACGCTTTAATTCACCTCGTTTTAATAAATCAAAAATATGGCTGTATGTGACAACAGCAGAGCAGCCACAGCCGCTCCCGCCAGCAAATACTTGCTGATCGTCATGAAAAATCATTAACCCGCAATCATCGTGTTGATCATCAATGAGTATATTTTCTTCCTTTAGCAATTGTTTTAAGATGGGACTTCCGATTTTTGATAAATCACCAGTTACAATTAAGTCATAGTCAGAAGGAGAACGCTTTAAATCGTATAAATGACGCTTAATCGTGTCTGCAGCAGCTGGAGCCATTGCTGAACCCATATCGAACGCATTTTTAATTCCAAAGTCTACAACTCGGCCGATCGTAGCAGATGTGATCGCAATATCTCCATATTCTTTGCCAATGAGAACAGCTCCAGCCCCCGTTACCGTCGTAGTTGCAGTGTTCGGCTTTTGTTTTCCAAATTGTAATGGATCACGAAATTGTCGTTCAGCAGTGGCAAAATGACTGCTCGTTGCAGCGAGAACCTTTCTAGCAAATCCAGAATCAACTAAAAGTGAGGAGATCGCGATCGTTGCCATCGAAGTGGAGCATGCCCCAAACATACATAATGTCGGGATATTTAAATGTCTTGCAACGTAGTTGCTCGTAACATTTTGGTTTAACAAATCACCTGCAATAAAAAAATCAACTTCTTTCGCATCGGTATTCGCTTTTTTTAAACAATAGTCAATGGCTTGTACCATTAATCGCCTTTCCGCAAGCTCCCAATTTTCTTCTCCGCAATAAAGATCATCATGACGAACATCAAATTTGTCCCCTAATGGTCCTTCCGCTTCTTTCGGTCCAACAGCTGTTCCACTTCCATTTACATACAAGCGATTATGAAAGATCCATGTTTGTTTTCCGAATAACCCCAATTCCATCACATCCTTTCGGGTGATCATGGTATGGTGAAAACAAAACGAATAAAGCCGACTACGTAAGCAAAAACAATGCCAAAAACGATCGAACTTCCCGCTATTTTAAACATATTTGCGGCCACACCAAGTACAAATCCTTCGCTTTTATGCTCAAGAGCTGCACTTGTCATCGAATTAGCAAAGCCTGCAACCGTTAAAATAGATCCTGCCCCAGCAAATTGGCCAATTTTATCGTAAACCCCAATCCCCGTTAAAATAGATGAAAATAATATTAACGTCGCCATCATGACACTGCCTGCTACTTCTTTTTCTAACGAAAACACTTGAATATAAATATTTTCGATCATTTGACCAAATAAACAGATCGATCCGCCTATCAAAAAGGCCTTCAAACAATTTTTCATATAATTTGTTTTTGGGTGGAACTTTTTAATTTGATTGGCGTAATCATCTTTTAATTTCATATATTTCCACTCCTTTTTAATGATCGATAAAATAAAGCCAATGAAATAAAGAGCCAACAATTTTTCCAAACACAATGGCCATTAAAAGGATGATAATATTTCTTTCCATTCCAACCCTTTTAGCTAAAATCGGAATGACATTTAGTACTTCGGTTAACGCAGCTGCAAGCATCCCAATAAATATGCCATCTAATAAACCCATTGGCATGAGCCAAAAAGCGGACATGGAAAAATGAACATCACTTAAACTGAACCAGCAGCCGACTAATGCACCTAATAGTACTCCACACTCATAAAACCGTATGAATGACAGAGTTTTCGTTAACTGCATCAGCCGTGGAATAATTCCAAGTATGGTTAAAAAAGCAACAAATCCCGCACCGACAGCCAATCCACCTGAAAAGCCGATGAACATAATAAACAAAATGTTAATGTTCATCGATTTTTTCCATACTTTCCTTGTTTTCATTCATCGAAACATATTTGTCGAGATCCATTTGGTAATTAAAAACTTCGATTTCAAGCGGACTTGGCTCCTCATTAATGCGTTTACGAAAAGCATGATTAAAAAATAAAATCATTCCTAGTCCGAGTCCAATTGAATATGGAATTTGAAAGAGAAGTGGTTTTTTGTTTACTTCCCCCGTTATGATTTTGTATAAACGAATATGAACTTTCTGCATACTTACATCTTCATGGAAATTCATAATGGCCATACCTGAACCAACGAAAAGTAAAAGCCAAACGAGAACTAATAAAACTTTTGAAACGTCTTTTTTCTTATACACGACTTCTACAACCGTTTGAGTCGGACCTAATGTTTGAATTTCGATTTCGTCATTCAATGTATATATTTTTTGAATGATTTGAATGGCATCAATGACAATAATTGATTTATCATGCTTTTGAACTTGGTGAATCTCAAGGTTTTCAATTTGCTCTTTTAACTGTGGATCCCCAATGACGGTAGCTAATTTATTGATCGTAATTTTTTCATTTGGCTTTACTTGAATCCGATGCCTTAGGCGTAAATAGACCGTAACGTTCATTACACCTCACATCCTACCTAAAAATTCTTTTGTAATATGTAGTATGGATTAGATGATTAGGCAACATGCAGCAGCCCATTAATCCATTTATTACTAAAAAGAAAAAACCGAAAAAGCATTATGTGCTCATTCGGTCTTTCATTTGTTTTAATATTTTTTTTTCTAGTCTTGATACTTGAACTTGTGAAATTCCAAGTCTTTCAGCTACTTCTGATTGCGTTTGGTCCTTAAAATAGCGCAAATAAACAATTAATTTTTCTCTTTCATCTAATTCCTCTATAGCATCCTTTAAAGCAATTTTATCAAACCATTGCTGCTCATGATGATCAGCAATTTGATCCAAAAGGGTAATAGGATCTCCATCGTTCTCATAAACGGTCTCATGGATGGAAGAAGGTGCACGAATCGCTTCTTGTGCAAGCACAACATCTTCTGGTGGAATGTCTAAGTAGTCAGCAATTTCCTGAACGGTAGGCACCTTTCCAAGTGTTTTCGACAATTCTTCTCTAGCACGTCGAATTTTATTACCTAATTCTTTTAATGAACGGCTGACCTTTACGGTTCCATCATCACGAATGAATCGCTGAATTTCGCCGATAATCATTGGTACGGCATATGTTGAAAATTTGACATCAAATGATAAATCAAATTTATCAACAGATTTTAATAGTCCGATACAGCCAATTTGAAATAAATCTTCTGGCTCATAGCCTCGATTTAAAAAGCGCTGTACAACAGACCAAACAAGACGCATATTTTTTTGAATAAGCAAATCACGTGCTTCTTGCTCACCTTGCTGACTTCTTTCAATTAATTCCTTAACCTCATGATCCTTCAACGGTCCATTAGAAAATTCGTTTTTGACCTCCACATCCATAACGAGTCTCCTTAATTACATAAAGCTTTACTTTTTGATAAATGTTTTGTCAATCTTACAGTTGTTCCTTTCCCTACAGTCGACTCTACTTGTATATCATCCATAAAATTTTCCATAATAGTAAAGCCCATTCCTGAACGCTCTAATTCAGGCTTGGTTGTAAAGAGAGGCTGCCTTGCTTTCTCAATATTTTCAATTCCTTTGCCTTCATCTCGAATCGTAATGTGAACAATATGTTCTTCTAGCGTACAGGATATATAGACGATACCATCTGGATTATGCTCATAACCATGTATAATCGCATTCGTAACCGCTTCTGATACGACTGTTTTTATTTCCGTTAATTCATCCATTGTCGGATCTAACTGAGCAATGAATGCAGCGACCGTAACCCGAGCAAACGATTCATTTTGACTTAACGCTGAAAATTGGAGGTTCATGACGTTTTTCATGATGCCACCCCCAATGTTTCTAGCGCTTTTCCTTCTGAATCTGCCAAGCGAATAATTTTAAAAAGCCCTGACATATCAAACAGTCTTCTAATCGGAGGGGATACTGAGCAAACAACCATTTCTCCTCCGCTGTTTTTAATTTGTTTATATCGGCCTAAAATAACACCTAATCCTGAGCTATCCATAAAGGATAAATCTTGCAAATTAAACACCATATGTTCAATTTGGCGTTTTTCTACGATGTCATTGACTTTTTGTCGTAATTCCTCCGCCGTATGATGGTCTAGTTCACCTGCTAAGCGGATACATAGCACCTTTTTCTTCACTTCCATGTCTATCACAAGACTCATACTGTATTCCTCCTTCAAAACTGTAAGGATAATGAGTCTTTCGTGAAGACGAAGGGGAATTCCTGCTTTATGACAAAACTAGTGTTCATTCGCTAAATTTACCCAGCTTTCGTGAAGTCTCCTAGTATACGCTTAAATAGTGTCCACCAGCTCGCCATTTCCACATCTTTTTCCGCAACAAGCGGATACTCATCCATCACTTTTTCTCCTTTTTTCAACACGAGCATTCCGAGCTCTTCACCTTCTTTAATTGGTGCGATCACCTGTTCTTTAAAAACGATTTCTTGTTTCATATCATCAATGCTTTCCCCTTTTTTCGTTAATATGGAAATTGGTTTTGAAGTAATTAAATGAACTTTTTGATCTCGGCCTTTACTTAATTCAACCGGAGCCACTTTTTCATTTCGTTTATATAATGAATGTATTTCATATTGACTAAAGGCGTAATCAAGCATTTTCGTCACTTGGCTATTGCGGTGTTTAGGAGTTTGAGCTCCAAACACGACTGCAATAACACGCATATTTCCCTTTTTTGCTGTTGCGGTTAAACAGTATTTCGCTTCGTTCGTGTAGCCGGTTTTCACTCCATCAACACCGGGATAAAACTTCACGAGACGATTTGTGTTCACAAGCCAAAATTTTTTATCCGTATTTTCTCTTAAATAATCTTCATATTTTCCTGTATACTTTGTAATATCTTCATATTTAAGAAGCTCTTTCGCCATGATGGCCATGTCACGTGCTGAACTGTAATGACCTTCTTCAGGAAGTCCTGTCGGATTTTTAAAATGCGTATTTTTCAAGCCAAGCTCTTTTGCTTTTTTATTCATCATCTTGACAAATCCTTCTTCTGATCCAGCTATTCGTTCAGCCATCGCAACAGATGCATCGTTTCCAGAGGCGATCGCGATTCCTTTTATTAGATCTTCTACCGTCATTTCTTCCCCTGCTTCTAAAAATATTTGCGAACCACCCATAGAGGCTGCATGTTCACTTGCACGAACTTTTTCATCAAGTTTAATTGTTCCTTTATCAAGCGCTTCCATAATTAAAAGGAGTGTCATAATTTTTGTCATACTTGCAGGAGGAAGTTTTTCATCTGCATGATGGGCATACAAAATTTGCCCTGTATCTCTTTCCATTAAAACAGCGGATTTGACATCTTTAACAAGCTGCACATTTGTTTCCTCTGCATGTACGTTTATGACAACTGTAAACATCATACAAATGGCTGATATCATCACCAGTAGTCGCTTCATCTCCACACCCTCCATTCTTTATGATCCCATTTTTTCCATTTTCTTCACATTTCATACAATGGATCTATAAAAACTTTTTCTAACATGGAATGGAAAAAGGTGACGATAAAAAAAGCTGTTTTCGTAAACATTGTTGCTTTCCATACCTTGACATAGCAAGCGTACCGCTTTCCTGGCAGTTAAAATGCTATCGTATAGTAAGGCAACAATCTTTTAGAAAAGATCCAAAAAAAGAACCGGGTATATTTCCCGATTCTTGCAGCTTGGGATTATTCTGTTATCGTTTCATAAATAAGAGTTGGTCTTTCAACTTTTTCTTTTGAAATTGCGATGCTTTCATAAAGCTTTTGCTTGACTTCTTCAATGTCTTCTTGATTACTGTAAATCGTTACAAGCGATTCGCCTTTTTTCACTTCGTCTCCTATTTTTTTGTTTAATACTAAGCCGACAGCTAAATCAATCGTTGACTCTTTAGTTGCTCTTCCAGCACCTAGCCACATAGCGGCCGTTCCAACACTATCGGCAACAATTTCTGCTACATAGCCATCTTCTTTTGCTTCAAGCTCAAACGTATATTTTGCCTGCGGTAATTTCATTGGATCATCCACAACAGACGGATCTCCGCCTTGTGCTTGAATAAATGTTTTAAACGCTTCAAGCGCTTTCCCGCTTTGAATCGATTTTTCTAAATTTTCTCTCGCCTCTTCTAAGCTATTCGCTTTTTTCGCTAAATACACCATGTAGCTTCCTAATGTTAAACAAAGCTCTTGTAAATCTTCAGGACCTTCTCCTTTTAATGTATCGATTGCTTCTTGAACCTCTAATGCATTACCGATCGCACGCCCTAATGGCTGGCTCATATCCGATATGACAGCCATTGTCTTTCGGCCGACAGCATTTCCGATCTTCACCATTGCATTCGCTAGCTCCTTTGAGTCTACAAGCTTTTTCATAAAGGCACCAGCACCTGTTTTTACATCCAATACAATAGCATCTGCACCAGCCGCAATTTTTTTACTCATAATGGAACTTGCAATTAATGGAATGCTATTGACTGTTCCAGTTACATCGCGCAATGCATATAGCTTTTTATCAGCAGGAGTTAAGTTGCCAGTTTGTCCAATGACAGCAATTTTGTTTTCATTAACGAGCCTAATAAATTCATCTTTATCGATTTCTACGTGAAAACCTGGTATAGATTCTAGTTTGTCAATTGTTCCACCAGTATGTCCGAGACCACGCCCGCTCATTTTCGCTACTGGTACACCAACAGATGCTACGAGAGGGCCGAGAACTAATGTTGTTGTATCTCCAACTCCTCCCGTTGAGTGTTTGTCCACTTTGATTCCTTCGATTGCACTTAAATCAATCGTTTCTCCTGAATGAACCATTGCCATCGTTAATTCGGCACGTTCTGCTTCGGTCATGCCTTGAAAATATATCGCCATGGCGAATGCGCTCATTTGATAGTCCGGAATTTCCCCGTTTGTATAACCTTTA
This sequence comes from Bacillus alveayuensis, assembly GCA_030812955.1. GTDB lineage: Bacteria > Bacillota > Bacilli > Bacillales > Aeribacillaceae > Bacillus_CB > Bacillus_CB alveayuensis. Next base: position 539,786 of record JAUSTR010000001.1, on the reverse strand, counting down.
ATAATAAATTGAATTTCTTCTTTTGTCAGTTCTTTCCCGTCGCGCTTTTTTTCAATAAGGTCTACCATTCTCATTTTAATCACCTTTTTCTACATTTTTTCGATAATCGTTTTAACAAGATTTAAAAAGTTAGACTTAACCTTTTCCGTTGTTTCAATCACTTCATCATGTGTTAGAGGCTGATCTAAAATTCCTGCCGCCATGTTCGAAATGCATGAAATTCCTAAAACTTTTAAACCGGAATGTTTTGCCACAATAACTTCTGGTACGGTAGACATTCCTACCGCATCTCCCCCAACAATACGTAGCATGCGAACTTCTGCTGGGGTTTCATAACATGGGCCTGTATTGGCTACATAAACACCTTCTTGAACGGCGATGTTTAGTTCTCGTGCAACGTTTTTGGCAAGCTGTCGAAGTTCTTTGTCATACGCTTCAGACATATCGGGAAAACGCACACCGAGTTCAGGATCATTCGGTCCGATTAGTGGGTTATGACCAAGGTTATTAATGTGATCGGTAATAATCATTAAATCGCCTGGTTGAAAAGATTCATTTATCCCCCCTGCCGCATTCGTTACAATGAGCTTTTCGACCCCAAGTTCTTTCATAACACGTACAGGAAAGGTTACTTGATCTAAACTATAGCCTTCATAATAATGGAAGCGCCCTTGCATGGCCACAACCGTTTTTCCTTTTAATGTACCGAAAACGAGCTGTCCAGCATGACCTTCTACTGTTGATACCGGGAAGCCAGGAATGTCTTGATACGGAATTTTCACTGGCTTTTCAATTTCATCTGCTAAAATGCCTAAACCAGACCCTAAAATAAGCCCAATTTCTGGATGATGTTCGAATCTTTCCTTCAAAAACGTCGCTGCTGCAATTATTTTCTCTTTTCGTGACATGATGAAGTCCTCCTTATTTCAAATAACTTAAAAAGCTCGTTCCGTGTTTTGGCATTGGGACGTTAAAGTTTTCAGCAATGGTTGCTCCTATATCTGCAAAAGTTTTGCGCAGCGGAAGCTCTCTTCCTTCTTCCATTTTCTTGTTGTAAACAAGTAATGGGACATATTCTCTCGTATGATCGGTTCCGTGATGAACTGGATCGTTTCCGTGATCTGCTGTAATAATAAGTAAATCATTGTCGCGAAGCTTTTCCAATACTTCTGGCAGACGTGCATCAAACTCTTCTAGCGCTTTTCCGTAGCCAATCGGATCACGGCGATGACCATATTTCGCATCGAAATCGACTAAGTTGATGAAGGAAAGACCTGTAAATGGTTGATCTAAGGTTTTGATAAACTTATCCATTCCGTCCATGTTTGATGTTGTTCGAATCGATTCGGTAATGCCTTCTCCGTCATAAATGTCAGAAATTTTACCTAGTGCAATCACATCGAAGCCAGCATCTTTCAGTTCATTCATGACCGTTCTTTCAAATGGCTTTAACGCATAATCATGACGATTAGGTGTTCTCGTAAAGTTTCCTGGTTCACCTATGAATGGGCGGGCAATGACACGGCCAACCATATATTTCTCATCAAGCGTTAACTCCCGTGCGATTTTACAAATGTTGTATAATTCTTCGAGCGGAACGACTTCTTCATGTGCGGCAATTTGTAAAACAGAGTCTGCCGATGTATAAACAATAAGCGCCCCTGTTTCCATATGCTCTTTTCCTAATTCTTCAATAATAGCTGTTCCAGATGCAGGCTTGTTTCCAATAATTTTACGACCTGTTTTTTCCTCTAGTTGATCAATCAGTTCTTTTGGAAATCCTTCAGGGAACACTTTAAATGGCTTTTCGATATGAAGACCCATGATTTCCCAATGGCCAGTCATCGTATCTTTACCATTAGAAGCCTCTTGCATTTTCGTATAGTACGCAAGCGGTTTTTCTTGAACTGGAATTCCTTTAATTTCTCGGATGTTACTTAATCCTAGCTTGCTCATATTCGGCATGTTTAAGCCGTTCATTTTTTCTGCTATATGTCCTAACGTGTCAGCACCTTTATCATGAAATTTTTCTGCATCAGGTGCTTCCCCGATCCCGACTGAATCCATCACAATTAAAAAGATGCGATCGTATGTATAATTTTTCATAATCAATATCCTCCTTATGTCAGCTTCATTATTAATATATCAGGCGTGTTGATTAACCAATATAAACCAGTTAAGATGGCTCTATTTCTAGCTTTTCTGCCATATGTTTAAGTAAAATAATGGATAATCAACACTTGTAATATATACCATATTGATTAGAAAATAATGTTAAAAAAACTGAATTGTCAGAAGTCTGACAACTAAATTATAAACCGTTTTCATTGAACTTCGCAACTAAAAGTCGAAAAAATCCATTGATATTCAGATATATCCCCCCCCCTGATCTTACCTGTCAACTTCGCTCTAAACGACCCTTCGTTGATAAAACTTAAAAAACCACTGCACATTGATTATGCGCAGCGGCTTTTCGTTATTCAGTCATCCAGCTATCGACAAGATCGCGATTTTCCTCAATCCATTGTTTTGCACCTCCCACTGGATCTCCTGCATCCTCAATCAATTTCATCAGCGACCCAAGCTGGTCATCATTCATATCCCAATTGTCAAACCATTCTTTTACTTTCGGAAAGTCTTCTTCAAATCCTTTTCTTGTCAAATAAAAAATATCATCTGGTTTTCCATAAACTTCTTTCGGATCCTCTAAATATTTTATATCAAAGGCTGAAAAAGCCCAATGTGGATTCCACATTGTGATAGCAATAGGTTTTTCATTGTTCATTGATTCCTTTAATTGGCTAAGCATAGCTGCTTCCGATGATGGAACAAGCTCATATTCTAGTTGATATTCTTCTAACATTTTTTCCGATAAATTCATTAAGCTAGTTCCTGGTTCTATACCATAGATTTTTCCATTCAATTCCTCTTTCCATTTATTTAAATCTTCTAATGAATTCACGTTTTCCATATATTTTGGCACAGCTATACCTAAACCAGTACCTTTGTACCATGCATCTCCTTTGACAACGTTATCCTTATACTGATCCCAAAATGGAGCATCTGTAAATGGAAGCCAGGCTTCTGGGGCTATATCAATATCTTTCTGCGCAACTCCAGTCCACACAGCCGCTTTTTCAAGTTCTTTTAACTCCACTTCATATCCTTTCTCCTCTAATAAAATTTTCCACATGTTTGAAACCGCAATATTTTCTGCCCAAGCATTAATTCCAAATTTCAGTTCTTTTTTCTCGTCTCCCCCTTTATTTTCATCTTCTTTGGCACCTTGACAAGCTCCTAAAATAAGGCCTAAAACAATTGTGAGTAGTGCAAACATCCATTTCTTTTTCATACTTTTTCCCCCTTCTCTATTTTCACTAAAATGTTATATACCCATAAAAAGACTGTTTAAAACTTAAAATCTATCAAAATAACATTCTTTGATCTTTTTTCCTCTAACATGTTTAAATCCCCCTAAATTTGGGTAGTTATATTTTGTTCTTATATACTTCATCGTAAGGAAGGAGTGCATCAATGGACATTCAAATTCAAGTAGAAAATGTAAGCAAAATTTTTGGAAAACATCCGAAAAAAGCAATGGAATTATTAAAACAAGGAAAAACAAAAGAAGAAATTTTACAAAAAACAGGAATGACGGTCGGGGTTAATCAAGCCAATTTCACTGTCTATAAAGGAGAAATTTTTGTCATTATGGGGCTATCTGGAAGCGGTAAATCGACCTTAGTCCGTATGTTAAACCGATTAATTGAGCCTACATTTGGACATGTATACATTGATGGTGAAGATATTGTTACGATGAAGGACGAAAAGCTTCGTGACATTCGTCGCAAAAAGGTTAGTATGGTTTTTCAACGCTTCGCCTTATTCCCACACAAAACAGTACTAGAAAATACTGCTTATGGACTTGAAGTTCAAGGAATCGAAAAAAAAGAAAGAGAAAAAAAAGCTAAAGAGGCTTTACAATTAGTTGGTTTACAAGGATATGAAAACAGCTTTCCAAGCGAACTTAGCGGAGGTATGCAACAGCGAGTTGGCTTAGCGCGTGCTCTTTCCAATGACCCCGATCTATTATTGATGGATGAAGCATTTAGCGCACTCGATCCATTGATTCGAAAAGATATGCAGGATGAATTGCTAGAATTACAAGAAAGTATGCATAAAACAATCGTTTTTATCACACACGATCTTGATGAAGCCTTAAGAATTGGCGATCGGATTGCCTTAATGAAAGACGGTTCCATTGTGCAAATTGGAACACCTGAAGAAATTATGACAAATCCGTCAAATGATTATGTCAAGCGGTTTGTAGAGGATGTCAATTTATCTAAAGTGCTAACTGCTGAATCGATCATGACAAGAGCAAAAACGATTACAATCGATCGCGGTCCGCGTGTTGCCCTCCAGCTCATGAAAGATGAAAGCATTTCAAGCGTCTATGTGATGGATAAGAAAAAAACATTTATCGGTATTTTAACAGCTGATGATGTAACAAAAGCGATTAAAGCTGAAAAACCAATTGCTGAATTTATTCAAACAAACCTCCCTGCTGTACAAACGGATACCGTTTTAGAGGAAACATTTAATAAGTTGATGCAAACACGCTTTCCTTTACCAGTTGTCGATGAAAAGAACCGACTTAAAGGCATTATTAAAAGAGAAAATGTGATTGAAGTTTTAGCTGGTATAGATCAGGAAGAGGTGAAAGAAAATGAGTAATTTACCAAAAATTCCGATCGGACAGTGGGTTGATCAGACTGTTTCGTATTTAAATTCTTCCTTTGGCTATATTTTTGAATGGATTGCTTTCATGATTAGTACGTTTGTTGACTTTTTCGTTTTCGTTACTTCAAGTGTTCCTGCCTTGATATTCATTTTATTATTAGCAGCCCTTACTTATGTTTTGAGTCAAAAGGCTGGATTAACCTTTCTAACCTTATTTGGTCTCTTATTGATTTGGAACATCGGCTATTGGGAGCAAACGCTGAATACATTAGCATTAGTATTAACTTCTGTTATCATTTCGATCATCGTTGGAATTCCGCTTGGCATTGTCGCTTCACAAAGTGATGGATTTTCAAAATTTATTACACCTATTTTAGATTTCATGCAGACGATGCCCGCATTCGTGTATTTAATTCCATCTATTATCTTTTTTGGCATCGGTGTTGTACCAGGCATCATCGCTTCTGTAATCTTTGCAATGCCGCCAACGATACGATTAACAAACCTTGGAATTAGACAAGTACCTGAATATTTAATCGAAGCAGCTGATGCATTTGGCTCCACAACAAAGCAAAAATTATTAAAAGTACAACTTCCTTTAGCAGCTAGCACGATCATGGCAGGTATTAACCAATGCATTATGCTTGCTTTATCGATGGTTGTCATTGCATCACTAGTCGGAGCACCAGGTCTTGGTGTGGATGTTTATCGAGCCGTTACTCGCATCGAGGTTGGAAAAGGCTTTGAAGCTGGTTTATCCATTGTCATTTTAGCGATCATTTTAGATCGGCTTACCCAAAATTTAAACTTTGGGATCAAAAGAAATGCCAAAAACCTACCGTTCAAACGGTAGGTTTTTGAATGCAAGATCGGAAAGCGGTTTTGATCCGTTGTCGACAATTATGCACGTGGATGAAATTGTTTGTAGACGTCCTTTAATCTCGTTTTTGTCACATGTGTATAAATTTGAGTTGTTGATATATCAGCATGACCGAGCATTTCTTGTACAGCACGTAAATCTGCACCATTCTCAAGCAAATGAGTCGCAAAAGAATGACGCAACGTGTGAGGGGTCAATTCTTTTTGAATCCCAGCTTCTCTTGCAATTTTTTTTAAATTTTTCCAAAATCCTTGTCTAGTCATTCTCTTTCCATGGTGATTTAAAAACAAGGCTTCCGTACGATGTTTTTCTTTTATGAGTTTGCTTCTTCCTTTATCTATATATTCTTGAAGAGCCATTGCAGCTTTATCTCCGATCGGGACAATCCTCTCTTTTTTTCCTTTCCCATAGCAACGAATAAACCCCATGAGAAGGTGTACATCAGATACATTTAATTGAATGAGCTCGCTGACACGGATGCCAGTAGCATATAACACTTCGAGCATCGCCTTGTCTCGGAAACCAATTGGAGATGTTCGCTTCGGTGTTTCAAGAAGCTTTTCCACTTCTGATAAAGACAAGACGTTTGGCAATTTGCGTTCCACTTGAGGTGTTTCAATATGTACAGATGGGTCTTCGTTTGCTACTTTTTCTCGCAGCAAAAACTGGTGAAACGAACGAATGGAAGCAATATGTCTAGCAATTGTCTTACTAGACTTTCCACCGTCCTTTAAATGCTTTAAAAACTGCAAAATATGGACCCTTCCAATATCATTCACTTGAACAATATTTGCTTTCTCTTTTAAATAAGCAGCATAACTTTTTAAATCTCGTTGATACGAAACAATCGTATTGTTGGAAAGTCCTCGTTCAACCATTAAATAATGGATAAAATCTTGAATTTGATCTTCCATCTCCTCTACTCCCCATGTAAATAGAAGAAAATAAGCCGTTGAAACAAGCTTTGATTGTTCTCTTCTACCATTTTTGTTACTTTTAAGGCCGCCCCTTGCGGCTCATCGTAACGATGATATTCTTCGTACTCTAGGTTAATCCATATAATAGCATAGTAGAATAAAATCGTAAATCCTGTGAATAATACAAATACCTTCAACATATCCAACAGGATGTTCATTCGCTTTTTCATGATAAACCTCCATATCCTCTTTTTCGTTGGCTCTTTTCTAAAAGATTGTTGCTTTACAACTGTAGCTTTTCGACTGTCCAGGCAAGCGACACGCTTGCTATGTCACACTTTAGGGTAAGTCTTAAAACAACAAAGTTTACGAAAACAGCCTTTTCGTTCTATTAGAAGATATGCCAGGTTCAACAATCTTTATACGTGCTTTTGTTCATTCCAAAAAAAATCGAGTGAATGTACAACGATTTATTCGCATTATTGGATAATAGAAAAAACCTTCTCCTTCCTTGTGGAAAAGGTTTTGGAAATTAATTTTCTTTCGTTTGCTCTTTTTGTTGACAACGGTGGCAAATTCCGTGAAATGTTAGACGATGATCTTTAATTTTAAAGTTCCAATCTCTCTCTACCATTTTTTCAACATCTTCTAGTAAATCTTCTTGAATTTCATCAACAGATCCGCATTCAATACATACTAGATGGTGATGAAAGTGTGCTGCACCTTCTTTTCTTAAATCATAACGGGAAACACCATCACCAAAATTTATTTTATCAACAATTTTTAATTCCGTTAGTAATTCTAACGTCCGATAAACAGTTGCTAACCCGATTTCAGGTGACTTTTCCTTCACGAGGAGGTAAACATCTTCTGCACTTAAATGATCCTCTTCATGTTCGAGCAACACGCGAACAGTCGCTTCGCGCTGCGGTGTTAACTTATAGCTTGCAGAATGCAACTGTTTCTTGATTCGCTCAACGCGACTTTCCATGACACTTTCCCTCCCTCGCTCATTCCCCAACTATTATAACAAAATTAAAGAAAGTGTCCAACTAAAATTATTACAACATAAAAAGAACAAATATTTTTATTTAATATTTATTATTATAAAGAAATTATTTTAATTACATTTTTTATGAATATAGGTGATGCATATCCTTCCAAAACAGCTGCAATCCCTGTTATACATACGATACAAACGAAAACTAGTATATACCTAGAAAATAATATCATTGGTGAGTACTGCATACTTTTCATAAACAAATTCCGGCTTAGCTTTAATGAAAATAGGGTGGCGGTTGCACTTGTAAGAATAAAAGCAGGGATCAGCAATAAATTTTGTGGAAGCACTGAGGTAAAAGATAATAAAAATCCGCTCCATCCCATTTGATTCACTAAAAAGCCAACGGTAAAGCCGACGACCATCCCTTTTAAAAAAAGCATAATGAATATAATGGGCAGTCCGATAATTGAAATCCCTAACACCCACATGAGCCCTAAATATTTCATATTGTCCAAAAAGCTTTGTTGAAACATATCTGCAGAACGAGCGATATTGCCTTCCGACACTTGTCCAAAAAATAAGCTCAAATAATCATATAAATTTTCTTTTTGCGTAATATTCATACTATTGACAATAATGGCGCCAAAAATAACACCCATAATAAATAACACCATGACGAACAAATAGGTCGAAGAATGATCTTTTATATGCTGGATGATCCATATTTTATACCCTTGTTTTCGCATTCTTTTTCCTCCCATTTTACTCTTAATAGATTGTATGGAAAGGAAAAAGATTGTATGCCAATCGTTTTGTAAATCTTTTATAAGCTTTTGCTGTTAGTTGTCCGTAACTCTACCATAAACCCCGCCACCCCCTGCTTTTACTTGTAATTTTCCTTCTCGTGAAGCCATGATAAAATAAGCGATTTTTTCAGGTACCACTTTGCATAACGTTTCAAAAGGTACGTTATGTAAAATATTCATTTCCGTTCCGAAATGTTTCTTCAATTTCGCTAGCGTTTGCTTTCCGATTCCTGGAATCATTTCTAACGGTATTTGATGAACATACGGGGGCCTGTTTTGAATCGGATGATTCCTGTCAGCTAGTTCAAGCAATCGGTCTTTTACTCCTTTTATGACCTTTTTCGTTCCACATATAGGACAGCATCCATCTTTTGTGGTGAAACCTACCTGCTTCCCGCAACTTTCACAATACGTTTCATAATACTTGCCAAGCTTCGGATTTAATCCAAAATTGGCTATAATGTGACGTCCATTTTTTTTCATTAAAGCAAGCTGAAATTCATTAAATGTCGGCTCTTTTAAATAAAGCCGTTGATACTCTCGTCCAATTTTGGATAAAGAATGTGCATCTGAGTTCGTTAAAAATGGATAGTTCTCTAACTCTTTTAGCTGTGAGGCCATTTCGGTATCTGAACTTAACCCGAGCTCAAGTGCATCAATAAGCTTAGGGTTAAACACTTCCGTTAAGCTTTTATTAACTCCTTTTCCGTACAAGCTTTTATGTGGAGTAAAAATATGGGCAGGTATAAAAAGCCCATTCAATTCCTTTATTTTTTCTTGTAATGCTCTAGCGCGAACGTAAATGCGCTGTGAGCTTAAGTGAATATTCTTTACAAATGGACGAAGCCACTCAGAAAATTTCCTCATCTTTTCCAAATGAGACATAAAAGCGAGAACATGGATGGGACCTTGACAATCTTCATCAAATATTTCTAATTCACTTCCTAAAAATAAAGTTGTTTTTTTGTATCGTATTCCTCCGTCAGGATGCTCTCGATACTTTCCGGTTAAAAGATCTTTTTCAAGTTTGTGGTGAACTTCAGGTACATGACAATCAATGACACCGATGATATCCATTCCTTTATTTGTTGATGCTTCATGAAAAATGTTTTCAATTGTTAAGTTTTTCGCCCCTGTTATTTTGACTGGTTTTCCCGAATTGGTACGACCGATATGAATATGTAAATCAGCAAAATATGATTTCATTTCATTCACTCTGCCATCTTTAATGTTAAATATTGGACAGCATAAGCTGTTTTGGCATCAAATATTTCCTTCTGCTCAATCATCTTATTTGCTTGCTCTAAGGTCACTTCTAAAACTTCCACAAACTCGTCCTCATCCAAACAAGACTCTTCATTCATTTTTTCTAATCCTTCTGCCATATATAAATGAACTAATTCGTCAGCAAATCCTGGCGATGTATAAAAAGAAATAATATGTGTTAAGTTTTGGCACGTATAACCTGTTTCCTCTTCTAATTCACGCTTTGCGGTATTGAGCGGTTTTTCTCCTTTTTCCAGCTTTCCAGCCGGGATTTCGACTAACGCTCGTTCAAGCGCTTTTCGATATTGACGAACCATAATGATTTTTCCTTCATCGTTAACAGCAATGACAGCAACAGCACCGGGATGCTTAATAATTTCTCGCTTTGACGTTTTCCCATTTGGGAGTTCAACATCCTCCACATATAAATCAATAATTTTTCCAGAATAAATATGTTTGCGGGATAATGTTTTTTCTTGCAAATGATCCAATTTCGTCAACCCCTCGTTCTATTCTATAGTTTTTCTTCATACATTCTATCACAATCAATTAATAGGAGTGATAGAATTTTGAAGATCTATCGACATGAACGAGGTCTCTTATTCATTGGAAAACCACAAGACATTGTTACATTATTAAAAAGGATGAGCCATGTTCACTTAACAGTCTATGACTTGTTAGCGAAAGATTCGAATGATGTTCCTATTTGCATTTATTCAAAGAATATACTACCTTCAAAAATGAATGATGGATTTTAAAAGGGAGTGTGAGAGATTGAAAAAACGCTGTTTAGGAACATCTGATTTATATGTTAGTGAAATTGGATTAGGGTGTATGTCACTCGGAAAGGAGGAACCAAAAGCACGGTCAATCCTCGATGAAGCGATTGATTTAGGAATTAACTTTCTCGATACAGCCGATTTATACGATTACGGTCTGAATGAAGAATTCGTTGGTAAAGCTATTAAGCATCGGCGCCAAAATATTATTTTAGCAACAAAAGTCGGCAACCGCTGGGAAAAAGGAAAAGAGGGTTGGTATTGGGATCCTTCCAAAAAATATATAAAAGAAGCGGTTAAGAATAGCCTCAAGCGGCTTCAAACCGATTATATTGATTTATATCAATTGCATGGCGGGACAATTGATGATCCTATTGAAGAAACTATTGAAGCGTTTGAAGAATTAAAGAAGGAAGGCGTTATTCGCTATTACGGAATTTCCTCGATTCGTCCAAATGTAATCAAAGAATATTTAAACAAATCGAACATCGTTTCAATTATGATGCAGTACAGCCTTCTTGATCGCCGACCTGAGGAATGGTTTGACTTAATTGAACAGCATAACGTTAGCGTAATTGCACGTGGTCCTTTAGCAAAAGGTCTTTTAACAGAAAGACCGCTCGAGCTTGCCAATGACCAAATAAAAAATGACGGGTATTTGTCCTACACCTATGCTGAACTTAAAAATGTTAGACAACAATTAGAAAAGGCTTTTCCAAACTTTACGAAAACGGAGATCGCTTTGAAGTACGTTCTTTCTCAATCTATCGTCGGTGCTGCCATTCCTGGAGCAAGCAATATTGACCAGTTACGTGAAAATGTCCAAGCAGCCCAAGCGAAAGCATTTACTCATGATGAGATTCACAAACTGAAAACCATCACGAAAGCGAATGTTTATACAAACCACCGTGATGCCTAAGCTTTTTGTGTAAATCTTGCTCCAATATCAACATCAGAAAGGAAAAGTAAATGCCGATCAACCAAAAGAAGAGCTAGAGCAAGCTATTCATCAACGAAACGGCAAAATTTCAACGATCAATCATAGCAAGAGGCTGTCTCATAAGGGTTAGACCCTTTTGGTTGAGACAGTCCCTTTTCTTTTCCTTTCTTCCATTTCGTGAAAAGGAATCTTTAGGTTGTCATCCAGATTGTTATGGTCACTTTTTATGAATAAACCGTATGTACATACAAAGGATCAGGCAACATTTGCTGATCCGCTTATCCTAATATATCGGTAATATTCTTCATATTTTCCCCAATCCACGTTAACGCCTCGTCAATGGTAGGGAATTCCTTCGCTTCAAATGTCATTTCGTCTTGAAGGAGCCATACATCTTTTGGATTTTGTTCCATTCCTCCTATTGACCAATGCATTAAACTATATGGATGATTTTCATATAGAAATGATACCCACGTTTTATTTAAAGCAATATTTTTTAATGATTGTAATCGATCCTTCATTTCTTAAACCTCATTTCACAACACAGCTCATTCGAGGATTTAATACTTGCTGTGGGCTTATTAACATATATGTATGCGCTGATTCATGAAAATCTATTTTCATATCTTCATCAAAAAAAATCCATTCTGATTTTTCCACATAAACAGGCAAAAAATTCGTTTTAATACGAAGGTCTTCATCATCTATATCCTTGACAATCCATAGTGAGGCAATGCCACTGACTGTACACCCGCACCCTTCTGTATCATATTTTAGCTTCACATAGCAGTCTTGTTCATTATTTACTGTTTCCAATAATTTTGCAATAGCTTTATTTGTAAATGTAATTTTCATATTTGAACACTCCCTTCCGATTATCTCATTTAATGGCTACTTGTTATTTTAACATATGCATTCCACTCCCTTATGGAAGGGCTATTTGCTTTTTTCTAGCCAAATGACTACGATAATGATGAGAATAAAAAAAGGAGAGGATATAAGGATGTCAAAGGTGCAAATTAAAGTAATGGATAATGGGTCACTTCGTATAACAGGTGATGTTGAACTGATCGATATGGAAGGAAACAAATTTGATACGAAACCGACCTTCTCTTTATGCCGCTGCGGACTTTCAGAAAAAAAGCCGTTTTGTGATGGATCTCATAAAGGCAAATTTCAATCTGTCGTTCGCGCTGAATAAGGTTTTTAGCACTTAGTTTTGATTTCTAAACGACTCAAAAACGGTGTTTAGAAAGGAAAGCGGTTTCAAATAGCTTTCGGGGCTGTCCAAGTGACAGGCCCCATGCGGTCAGACACTTATGGGACAGCTTCATTCTTGAATATCTATAAGGTCTTCAAGCTTTATAACCTTTTTTTCACCCCCTGCTGCCTCAATGTGAATTTTCCTTTGAACAAAGTCAATATCGAGCACACGTCCTTTCACAGCTTGGAACGTATGATGCTCATAATAAGTAAACATTACATCACTCTTCTCATGAAAAGAACGGTCAATGAGCTGATGAAGCTCCTCTAGCTTTTGTTCATCAAGTAAAGGTTTTTCCTCATAACCATCTTCTTTAACCCAGTCTCTCAAGAGCCTAACATGTTCTGGGAGCATCATAGCTGTCCATTTGATCGCCCCACGGTCACGAATCACAACAAATCCCCCCTTGTCTAGCGAAGCCTCCTTCAACTATCTTTCGCTTTTTAAGTTTGGCTGTTTTCGTAAACTTCGCAGCTTTTCGACTGTCCATGACAGTCGAAAAGCGATAGTAAAGCAGCAATCTTTTAGAAAAGAACCTTAAGTTTTACTGAGCTTTATGACCGCCAATAAGTTGGCTTCGATAAAGGCTTGTTCCAGCTTTTGTATAGGAAACAGCCCGTAATAACGATTTTGAACCATGCTTTTGACGGATAGCATCCATGACATACCCTAAATGGTGCTGTTTCATTCGGTTAGGATGAAACAAATCAAGCTGCATCGTTTCATCATTTTCAATATTAGAAAGAGCAATGGAAATTTTTCGAACTGTTTTAGGCTCATAAAATTTCTCAAAAATTTCTAAACATACACGATACAAATCCATTGTAATATTCGTCGGCCGGTCAATCGTTTTCGAACGATAAAAACCGCCACCGAGTTCCTCTTTGCTATAACCAATACCAAGGCTAATCGTTCGTCCCGCCTTTTTCTCTCTTCTTGCACGCCTTGCCACTTCTTCACACATCTCTAAAATGACGCACTTTACTTCTTCCGGATTCGAATAATCACGCAACAATATTTGACTTTTTCCAAAACTAATTTGGCCGTTCATAATCGGTGCACCTATTTCGGATAAATCAATTCCCCAAGCGTGATAATAAAGCTGGTTTCCCATAATGCCGAATTTCTTTTCAAGAAGTTCAAGCGGATATTGAGCAAGTTGTCCAACCGTAAATATTCCCATCCGATTGAGCGTTTTCTCAAGCCTTTGACCAATTCCCCACATCTTGCTAAGCGGTTTAACTTTCCATAGCTTCTCCTTTACATCAGCATATGTCCACTTTGCTATTCCTTTCTGCTTTGCTTCTAAATCTAAACAGAGCTTTGCCATAAGCATGTTTGGACCAATTCCAATAGCACATGGAAGCTGAAACTCACGCTCTAATTCTCTCCTTATTTTCTTCGCAATCGTTTCGGCATCACCCCATATTCGTTTGACACGATCTACTTGGATAAAGCTTTCATCAACGGAATACGTATGAATACAATCCTTTGAGACGTATCGATTTAAAAGGCGTGTAATCTCCGTTGAAATGCGAAGATACATCTCCATCTTTGGCTGAATAATGTGAATGCGCGGATCATTAGGAATTTCAAACAATCGCGAGCCTGTTTGGATACCAAATTCCGCTTTTAATCTCGGGGAGGCAGCTAATACAACGCTGCCTTGCCGCTCTTTATCACCTACTACAGCCACATACGAATGAAGGGGATCAAGTCCAGATATGACAGCGGCACAGCTAGCATAGAAGCTTTTCATATCAATACATAAAATATTACGCTTCGGCAATTGCTCATAATGAATCATAGCGCCCTCCAAAACAAGAGTATATGTTCGCTTTTCTTTTTATGTTATACGAATGTACGTTCGCTATCAATAGTAATAATTTCCATGCTTGGCAATGTAACGAAACCAATTTATAATAGTGAACGTTATGAATGATCGGAAAAAATCTTAACGAGGTGAAATATGGATACAAAAATGATGAAGAAAATGATTCAACGCTCTTTTCATCAATATGGGTGTGATTCCTTCGCCCCTTTGAGCGAGGAGGAATATGAAAGATTAATAAAAAGAGTGTTAGAGAAAAAAGAGAAAGAGCCTAAAGAGGAATGGTATGAAATGGTAGAGGATATCGTTTATGAGTATATTACAAACGAAGAGCGCTTAACTGAATAAACTTCCTCAAAAAGCGAAAGCGACCTTCATTCTTCTCAATATATTTGCATCTTTTCGATCAATGGCAATTGGCGCCGCCATCATAGCTCCCTCGAAACGAATAGCTTCCACTTTCAAGCGCAATCGCTTCAAAGTGGAAGATTATTCAGGCTGATGTTTATTCTATTTTTGAAAAAACGCTTTTCTAGCCACTTTTTCAAAAAGTGCAGGCGCGAGTCGATACAGTCTGCTAGCTGACTCCATCCACCAAGGAAGATTAATTTCCCTTTTATTCGTCAACATAGCACGGACGATTTTTTTTGCCACATCCTCAGGGCGAAGCATCCAGCGATCAATATTTTTAACGTATTTTCCTGATGTATCGGCCTGTTCAAAAAAATTGGTGCGAATCGGTCCAGGATTTACAGCTGTAACAAAAATAGATTGATCCATAACTTCCATTCGTAAGCTATTTGTAAATCCGATCACAGCATGCTTCGTAGATGAATAAAAGCTTGACTTTGGCGTTGCCATTTTGCCCGCTTGCGAAGCAATATTTATAATATGCCCTTCCTTTTGCTGTCGCATCTTCGGCAAAACCATTTTTGTACAGGCGATCAACCCGTAAACGTTCACTTCAAACATCGCTTGCATCTCAGACAACGATGCATCTTCTACTGATTGAAAAATCCCAAAACCAGCATTATTCACTAATACATCAATGCGCTCATACTCTTTCGTTATGATTTGAAACGTCTCTTCAACCTCTTTTAAATTGCGAACATCGAGCTCATAATAAGAAGACGAAACATGATACTTCTCATTGATTTCTTTTGAAATGCGTGCTAATCTCTCTTTTCTTCGTGCCAAAAGCAATAAATTCCCACCGCTTTCGGCCACCTTGTAGGCTAAAGCTTCCCCAAGCCCGCTCGATGCACCCGTAATGATCACGAAACGATTTTTCAAGCGTGGATTCACCCTTACATCCTCCTGTACAAACGAACACCATTTTCATCTTGAAAAGTAATCA
Organism: Bacillus alveayuensis; assembly: GCA_030812955.1. Classification (GTDB taxonomy): domain Bacteria; phylum Bacillota; class Bacilli; order Bacillales; family Aeribacillaceae; genus Bacillus_CB; species Bacillus_CB alveayuensis. The sequence goes on along the minus strand of JAUSTR010000001.1, from coordinate 524,000 downwards.
AATGTGAATCTTCTAAATAATCGAGTTGACCGACCGTCTCGGACATCGTTAACATGAGCTCTCGTTCATAAGCTGTTGGAAATAACCTCCTGCATATATCAAAAGCTGTCATAGCCTTTTCGTTTAAAAGGGATAACACATTCATGGCTCGCTCATGCTGACGATTTAAGCGATGCTCGATCAGCTTATGCGCATCATAAACAGGCTCCCCATGTCCAGTATAAACAACTGAAATCGGAAACTGTAACAATTTCTTGAGCGATTCATTATATTGAAGCTGTGGTTTAGGTCTTTCATCACCTTCCATCGGAGGCTCAAGAAGCGGATTGGAAGAAATTTTTTTCAATAAATGATCGCCGCCCATTACTTCACATGTTTTTGGATTGTACAGGACTATATGGCTTTGGGCATGCCCAGGAGTTTCGATCACATTCCAGCCTGAAAGTCCGCATATCTCATCTCCTTCCTTTAAGGGAGCAGATAAAACTCGCTGACACGAAAAAGTATAAAGATGATCTATTTCTCCTAAAAGTTTTAAATGTTGAGAATCGACGCCAAGCAGCGTAAAAAGCTGTGAAATAAATTGTTTTTGCTTTTCGAAAAATGCTTTTTCTTGAATAAGCCAAGGTCTATTATATGAATGGCCATAAACTGGGAGTTCATGCGGAAAAAAATCTAATAAGCCGACATGATCAGGATGATGGTGGGTAATAACGACTTGCTCAATATCATTTGGCGTATAGCCTATTTTTTTTAGCTTTTGCTTAAAAAGCTCCCATGCTTGTTCAGTTTTCGGACCAGCATCGACAAGAGTTAACGCCTCCCCCTTAACGAGATATACATTCACATCTCCAACCGGAAACGGGGTAGGCAACGTAATAGCTGTTATTAGCTGATTTTTTAGCACATTCATTTCGTAACCGCCTTTTCATAAATCTTATTTTATTAAAGGCTGTTTTCGTAAAATTTGTTGCTTTTCGACTGTCCATGAATCGAATAAAGCACGTGGTCGGACAAATTACATTTGTCCGACCATCGCCTTTTGTTCGGTTCACGTCACACTATAGTGTGGCATAGCAAGCGTGTCGCTTGCATGGACAGTCGCAAAGCTATGGTAAAGCAACAATCTTTTAGAAAAGAGCCTTATTAAAACATTTACTACAATATATAAACTTATTTTACTAATCTATTAATCATTTGTCATTATATTCAAATAATTGAAGTCCAATCCTCGAAAAAAGAACTTGACAAAAGCCTGTCCATAGTTGCATAATGATGAAAAATCTAAAATTGGGTGTACGTAGCTTGACTTACACTTTGTACGAACTTGATGATGACTATGTCAAATTGAACTTCATCCCTTCGAAATGATCTTTTCTTAACGTGTAGGTTTAAATATGATCCATATTTATATCCATTGACATACATGCAGGAGCAATGATTAGGAATAGTAAGCTAGAGACGGCCTAAAGAGAGTGAAACCCATCGGCTGAAAGGTTTCGCGGTCCACTGTCTAGCTGAACCTACCCTATGAGCTGTTAGGAAAACCTAACCGTTACTCGCGTTAAGAGTTTGAGATGGCTGCATATTTGCTGCAGCAATAAAGGTGGTACCGCGGATGCCTGTCCGTCCTTTTCAAAAAGGACGAACAGGCATTTTTATTTTTCAAGAAGACACCATTAAATCGAAAAAAGGAGGCGTTTTCGATGAAAAACATCGGGATCATTGGAGCCGGATCGATGGCAGAAGCCATGCTATCAGGCTTTATTCAAGGAGAGGTATATGATGCACAACATATTTATGTGACAAATAAATCGAATGCGGAACGTCTAAATGATTTACAACGACAATACGGTGTGAACATCTCCTTAAACAAGAAAGAAATATTAGAAAAAGCAGATTTAATCTTTTTAGCGATGAAGCCAAAGGATGTGAAAGAGGCCATTCATTCTATAAAACGATACGTAACCGAAAAACATCTCTTTATTTCCGTACTGGCCGGTGTTTCGACATCTGTCATTGAAGAAATGTTAGAGAAAAAAGTTCCCGTTATACGAGCGATGCCAAATACGTCTGCCTCTATCCGTCTATCAGCAACAGGGATGGCAAAAGGGGCTTATGCGACAGACGAGCAGCTCACCTTTGCGAAAAACTTATTCAAAGCGATTGGAACGGTAGAAATCGTAGAGGAGGAGCAATTAGATGCCGTCACTGGACTTGCGGGGAGCGGTCCTGCTTACATTTATTATTTAGTTGAAGCGATGGAGCTTGCTGGAAAAGAGGTCGGTTTAGATGAAGAGACAGCTCGATCGTTTATTATTCAAACATTATATGGAGCATCAGAAATGTTAAAGCAAACGAAAAAGGACGCCTCCGTTCTCCGAAAAGAAGTGACAAGTCCAGGCGGAACAACAGAAGCGGGCATTCACGTGTTAAAAACTAATGGATTTAAAGAAATGATGATTGAATGTGTGAAGCAAGCACAAGCTCGTTCCAAAGAATTGAAACATTCCTTCAATGAAATGCTGCTAAAGGAACGAGCTTAAGCTCCTTCCTTTAGTAGCGATTGAATGGTATACGATAACAGGTCCGGAAAAACGGAAAAGCTAAGCGGGAGATGGAGCCTCTCCGTCCATTTATGGGCATCTTTCCCAAACGGCCCAACATTTAAGACAGGAATATTTAACTCCATCATTTCTTGAATCGGCATATAATATCCCTTTCCGTATAGTGGCATATTGGAAGTGAGTAAATGCAACGTTTTTGGGTCTTCATTTAGCTTTAAGAAGCTTAAATCTGATAAGCCCGGAAAATAATGTTGCCTTGTAATGTCAACGTTATGTTTTTGCTGAGCATATATTTTCAGATTTGTAACCGTTTTTTCAATCAGCGGATCATTTTTTGACGATACAGCTGGATAAAAAGGTGGACTATAAAAAAGAACAATCATCGGTGCTTCTTCATGACAAAGAGAAGCAAGATCCGCAACAAGTTTTGTTGAAAAGTCACGATCACCAAGAACACCACGATTGGACTGTAAATAGTCAATCCTTCTTCCAACTTCCGCTTCCCCATATAGTTCAATCGCCTTTTCAAGCAATTGTTGATACGTAAAAACCTTCACATTCCTTTTTCTTGATGAAAAAGGGACGTGTTTTTGAAATTCTTTTTCTCGTTTCGAGTACGTATCTTCAATTTGTCTTGCTGCACGTTTAGCTGTTTCCCATAACATTTGATGCAGTTTTTGAAATGATCGATTCATCACAAAAAGGTTAAACATACTGACAGATTCGTGCGGAATTTGCACTGAATATTCTTCTTTTAAATCCTTTTGCATTAAATTGGTTGGTGGTGGTGTGACTTCATCGCTTTCAAAGAACTCACAAAACTGTTCATTCAGCTCGATGAATCGGTTTAATTCTGATATCATGAAGTTTGCATTTAAACCAGAAAACGGCTCCCCTACATGTGTTTCAATCCCTTTACAAAAAAATCCTGCCAATACTTTTCCTATGGACCCTGTATAAATGTAATAATGGTCATCATTTGGATATTTTGAAAAAACAGGCTCACTGTTCACACATGCTTTTATATTTAACTGATATTTCTTTTGTAAATCTTTTATAACCGAAATAGCGGAAAGCATCCCTTCAGAATTTGCTTCCTCATCTGGAACGGTTAACAGCAAAAGGTTGCCAGGAAACTGCCCGTTCATCGCCCGCTCCAGCATGGAAAGATGAACGGTTAATCCTGCTTTCATATCCATCACTCCACGCCCAAATAACCACTCCCCGCTTTGTAAATCCGCTCTTACATTCGTCGGGATTCTCTCATATAAGTTGTGCAGTTCATGGGTAAGTTCTCGTGGACGAAAGGCAAGATGCTCCAGGTGGCCATAGTCTTTAATATCTACCACATCAAAATGACTCAATAATACAACTGTATCTTTCAAAGGTTCTTTTTGAACAAATGCGGTTAAAAGATGACGACCGTCTCGTAAAGAATGTAATTGTAAATGATCTAGATTTTTTTCAAAATAAGGAAATCCTTTTAACAAATAAAATAATCGTTCAGCAAAAGTTACTTCTCCTTTCGTCCCCGTAATGGAAGCGTGTTCGACAAGAGAGCATAACAGCTCTTTTAACTGTTCATCCGTTTGCCATTTCATGATTTTTAAGCTCCTTATTTACAATCTTTTCAATATTTTAACATAATTGATAAGCAGAATATATGACGGACACTATAAACATTGATATAATTTTTAGGAATAAAATAGGAGGTAGAGAAAATGAGTCGAGCATTATTTTCACCTTTTACGATAAAAGACGTTACCTTAAAAAACCGAATTGTCATGTCGCCAATGTGTATGTATTCGGCGATGAATCGAAACGGCTTTTTAGAAGATTTCCATTTTACTCATTACATATCAAGAGCTGCAGGTCAAGTTGGCTTAATTATACTTGAAGCGACGGCTGTTACCCCACAAGGAAGAATATCAGATCAAGACCTCGGGATTTGGGATGATCAGCATATCGAAAAATTAGCAAAACTAAATGTACAAATAAAAAAGTATGGAGCAAAAACTGGGATTCAGCTTGCCCATGCGGGACGAAAAGCAACGGTTGACGGGGATATTTATGCTCCATCTGCGATTCCTTTTGATGAAAATATGAAAACACCAAAGGAAATGACGAAAGAAGATATCCATTTCACGATCAACGCCTTTCAAGACGCCGCTAAAAGAGCCAAAAAAGCAGGGTTCGACATCATCGAAATTCATGGTGCTCATGGTTATTTAATCAATGAGTTTTTGTCCCCATTAACCAATGCCAGAAAAGATGAGTATGGCGGATCTCTTGAAAAACGATATCGCTTCTTAAAGGAAGTCATCCAAGCAGTGAAAGAAGTTTGGGAAGGGCCATTATACGTTCGCGTTTCAGCAAATGATTACCATCCAGAAGGATTAACGGTGACAGATTATGTGCAATATGCTAAATGGATGAAAGAAGATGGGGTGGATTTGATTGATGTAAGTTCTGGTGCGGTTGTACCAGCCAAAATAGATGTATATCCAGGCTATCAAGTTCGATATGCTGAAACGATCCGCAACTTAGCAAACATTCAAACAGGAGCAGTAGGAATGATTACAAGCGGACTACAAGCAGAAGAAATATTAAAAAACAATCGTGCCGATTTAATCTTTGTTGGTCGAGAGCTATTGCGCAATCCATATTGGCCATATGCTGCAGCAAAGGAATTAAACACTGAAATCACCCCACCTGTTCAATATGAACGTGGCTGGAATTTTTAAAAAGATTGTTTCTTTTCTATAGCTTTTCGACTGTCATCGCCAAAGCGATACGCTTGCTATGTCACTTACAAGCGTGAAATCGATTGTCGGACAAATGCGATTTGTCCGACCACGTGCTTTGTGCGATTCCAAACAGTCGAAAAGCAACAAAGTTTATAAAAAAATTCTGGTTGCTAGCACTTCTTCATTTTTTAACAAGGTTTTGTCTGGTTCATAAATGCTCTTCCGTTTTCCCCTTGTCTCTTTCAATTTGAACATTCATAAAATCATGGGCTAAATATGTTTCCAAAAACGTTTCCCGCGCTTCCTTCAATAGCATTTGTTCGTCTTGTTCACTTTGATAGCGAGAGCTAATATGTGTTAAATAAAGCTTTTTGGCGTTCGCTTTTTTGGCCACTAATGCCGCCTGAACCGTTGTTGAATGATAATAGTTGTAAGCAAGATCATTTTCTCCTTTAGCAAATGTAGCTTCATGGATTAAAAGATCTGCCTCTTTTGCTAATTCAATACTCGCCTCACAATACTTCGTATCACCTAAAATCGTGACGATACGTCCTTTTTTTGGAGCTCCTAAAAAATCCTTTCCGTTTAACATACGGCCATCGTCTAACCTAATCGTATGTCCTTTTTTTAATTCCTTGTAAATAGGTCCTGGAGGAATCCCGTTTTGCATTAGTTTATCTACAAGCAGCGTTCCAGGCAAATCCTTTTCAACGATTCGAAAACCGAAGCAAGGGATCCCATGTTGGAGTCTTTTGACGGACACAAAAAACGTATCATCTTCAAAAATAACTCCTTCTTCTCTAATCTCATGGATCGTGATTTTGTATTTCAAATGTGTACAACTTAACCTTAAAGAAGCTTCAATAAAATCTTTCATTCCAGGAGGTCCGTATATCGTAAGAGGTGTCTCCCCCCCTTGAAATGAACGGCTTCCTAGTAGTCCAGGAAGTCCGAAAATATGATCTCCATGTAAATGAGTAATAAATATTTTTTCAATTTTTCTCGGTTTAATGGGGGTATGTAAAATTTGATGCTGGGTTGCTTCCCCGCAATCAAACAGCCATACTGCTCTCCGTTCTTTTAATAATTGCAAGGCAATCGACGTAACATTTCGTGATTTTGCTGGTACTCCTGCTCCAGTACCTAAAAAATATAGATCCAACTTCATTCCTCCAACATTCCTGTATTCTTATCAATAGCATACATGACATTCACTTTATTGTGAATCATTATAGTCAATGAATGTTTTTTTGGGATGACATCTAGGTTATTTGGACAGATTTTCATATGAGTCGGATTGTATTCGACATAAATTGGATTGTATTCGACATAAGTTGGATTGTATTCGACACAAGTTGGATTGTATTCGACACAAGTTGGATTGTATTCGACACAAGTTGGATTGTATTCGACAAAAATCAGATGCTCCTTCCTTTATAAAAATAAATATCATTTGCTTTACATTCCTTTTACCTTTAAAATTTTATATTTAGACAGGGATAAATTTTGTTAAAGGAGAGAATATCTCTTTCTCCTGCAAATAATGAAAAATGAAAGTTTATAAAAAGCGAGGTTCGTTCAGTGAATACAGTACATATGCCAAAAGCAGTTGTTGTCATCTTTGGAGCGACAGGAGATTTAGCGAAACGAAAGCTTTATCCTTCCATTTACCGTCTTTATCAAAACGGAAAAATTGGCGAGGAATTTGCTGTAGTAGGTGTGGCAAGACGCCAATGGACAAATGAAGTATTTAGGGAAAATGTCGAAAGCTCCGTTCGTAAGGCTATTTCTTGCAGTGAAAAGCTTCATGATTTCACATCCCATTTTTATTATCATCCATTTGATGTAACGAATCCATCTTCTTATCATGACCTACGAAGCTTATTAAACGATTTAGATGGAAAATACAAAACTGAAGGAAATCGAATCTTTTATTTAGCGATGGCGCCTGAATTTTTTGGTACGATTGCAAATAGCTTAAAAGATTATGGATTAAAAGATACAGGCGGCTGGACGCGTCTTGTCATAGAAAAGCCTTTTGGTCATGACTTAGCCTCTGCGAAAAAATTAAATGAAGAAATTCGCGCGGCATTTGATGAAGAACAAATTTATCGGATCGACCACTATTTAGGAAAAGAAATGGTTCAAAACATCGAAGTGATTCGCTTTGCCAACGCCATTTTTGAACACTTATGGAATAATCGATTTATTTCTAACATTCAAATTACTTCAAGCGAATCACTCGGAGTGGAAGAGCGTGCGAGCTACTATGAAAAATCTGGGGCGCTTCGCGATATGGTACAAAACCATATGCTGCAAATGGTTTCACTGCTCGCCATGGAACCACCGATTAAATTAACAACAGAAGAAATTCGATCAGAAAAAATAAAAGTGTTGCGAGCTTTACGGCCAATTAAGGAAGAGGAAGTATCGAAATATTTCGTTCGTGGTCAGTATGGAAAAGGCACCGTAAAAGGAGAGAAAGTAAAAGGATATCGTGAAGAAACAAATGTTGATGAAAAGTCCAATACCGAAACGTTTGTGGCGGGCAAAATTATGATTGATAACTATCGTTGGGCTGGTGTTCCATTTTATATTCGTACCGGAAAACGAATGGCCGAAAAATCAACGAAAATTGTCGTAGAATTTAAAGATATACCAATGAATTTATATTTTAAAAATAAAGATGAAAATCGTCCAAACTTACTGATTATTCATATTCAGCCAGATGAGGGAATCACCCTTCATTTAAATGCGAAAAAGGTAAGAACTGGCTCAATCGCAACCCCGATTAAGCTTTCATACAACAACAATGGAATTGATGGAATGAATACACCGGAAGCGTACGAAAAGCTTTTATACGACTGCATGTTAGGTGATGCAACAAACTTTACACATTGGGATGAAGTAGCACTTTCATGGGCTTATGTCGATCCTATTTCCAATGCTTGGGCAAAGGAAAACGGAGATTTTCCAAACTACAAAGCCGGATCAATGGGTCCAAAAGCAGCTGATGAATTACTCGCCAAAGATGGATTTCATTGGTGGCCGGTCACAAATGATGAAAAATAAAGAGGTGTTGAATGATGAAAATATACGATGTAACAGCTTCCATATACGAAGGAATGCCTGTTTATAAAAACAAACCTGAAAAACAGCCAAAAATTCATACCGTAACAAACGCACATGTAACGGAATCTCGGATTGATATGGATTTACATACCGGAACACATGTCGATTCTCCACTTCATATGATAAACGATGGAGAAACAATGGAATCAATTTCGATTGAAGATTTAGTTGGCAACGTTAAGCTTTTTGATTTAACAAATGTAGAGGATCGAATTACAAAAAAGGATCTTGAAGAACTAGACATTCAAAAAGGAGATTTTGTCTTATTTAAAACGAAAAACTCCTTTGATGAAGAATTTAATTTTGATTTCATTTTTGTTGCAGAAGATGCTGCGCAGCATTTAGCGGAAATCGGTGTAAAAGGAGTTGGCATTGACGCACTAGGAATCGAAAGAAGTCAGCCAGGTCATCCAACACACCGCACATTATTTAGCCATCAAGTCATTGTGATGGAAGGTTTAAGACTAAAAGACATTCCACAAGGAGAATACTTTATGGTAGCTGCTCCACTCAAGGTACAAGGAACAGATGCAGCACCTGCACGTGTATTACTATTAGAAGGGATAAAAGCATAAAAAGGGGATATAAAATATTGAAGCATCGGCTAAATGCCGATGCTTTTTATATACATTATTTATTTAACCAGTCTGTATGGAACATACCTTCTTTATCGACACGTTGGTATGTGTGCGCACCAAAGTAGTCGCGTTGTGCCTGAATTAAATTCGCCGGTAATGTTTCGGTACGATAGCTATCATAGTAAGCTAGAGCAGCAGAGAAAGCTGGAACCGGAATACCTCTTCCGATAGCAAGAGCAATAACTTGGCGCAGTGCTCCTTGATAACTTTCAACGATTTCTTTAAAGTATGGATCTAATAATAAATTCGGTAATTCTGGATCACGATCATAGGCTTCTTTAATTTTTTGGAGGAATGCTGCACGAATAATACAGCCTCCACGGAAAATCATCGCAATATCCCCGTAGTTTAAGTTCCAATTGTATTCCTCAGAAGCCGTTTTCATTTGCGCAAATCCTTGTGCATAGGAACATATTTTGCTCATATAAAGCGCTTTGCGAACCGCTTCGATTAATGCTTCTTGATCTCCTTCATACGGTTTTACTTCTGGACCAGAGAGCAATTTGCTTGCTTTTACGCGTTCTTCCTTCATCGCCGAGATGAAACGAGCAAATACAGATTCTGTAATAATCGGAAGCGGAACACCTAAATCGAGAGCGCTTTGACTCGTCCATTTACCTGTTCCTTTTTGGCCAGCTGTATCTAAAATCACATCAACAAGAGGCTTACCTGTTTCTTCATCCACTTTTGTGAAAATATCAGCTGTAATTTCAATGAGGTAGCTATCAAGCTCACCCTTATTCCACTCTGCAAACACTTCATGAAGCTCAGTAGCACTTAAGCCTAGAATGTGCTTTAAGATAAAGTAAGCTTCCGAAATTAATTGCATATCTCCATACTCGATCCCATTGTGAACCATTTTGACGTAATGACCAGCACCATCTGGACCAATGTATGTTGTACATGGCTCACCTTCTACTTTGGCAGAGATCGCTTCAAAAATCGGGCGAACAAGCTCATGTGCTTCTTTTTGACCACCTGGCATAATAGAAGGACCTTTTAGCGCTCCCTCTTCACCACCTGAAACACCTGTACCTATGAAATGGATTCCACGTTCAGCAAGCTGTTTATTACGGCGAATTGTATCTTTAAAATATGTATTACCGCCGTCAATTAAAATATCTCCTTCCTCTAGATAAGGAAGAAGCTGTTCAATCGTCGCATCTGTTGGGGCACCTGCTTTAACCATTAATAAAATTTTTCGCGGTTTTTCTAACGATTGTACAAACTCTTCAATACTGTATGTGCCAACGATATTTTTTCCTTCCGCTTCTTTTAACATTTCCTCCGTTTTTTCTGAAGAGCGATTGTATACAGAAACTGAATAGCCTCTGCTTTCAATGTTGAGAGCAAGATTTTTACCCATTACCGCAAGTCCGATAACACCAATTTGTTGTTTTGACATCTTATAACGTCCCTTTCTTTTCAAAAGATACTTTTCTACAAAATTGAAATTACCACAACATTCATCTATAATTCAAGTTTAAAACATGAACAAGTTACTCCTGTAGAAAATCTTTTGGAAAGCTTGTCCCTTTCCTCTCCTTTTCATGATGAATGGTCATTCCTTTTTGAACAACTTTTATTTTGAAGTTGAGTAAAAAGTTTTTGTAATGATTCCTTATGAGAACTTCTTTATCCCCATTATAAATGAAAAAGCTGTCGTTCGTCTGATCGACAGCTTTTTGTCTCAATCATTTTGATATTAAGGTAAAGTCGTTGTCCCCATTAAGAACCGGTCCACTTCACGAGCAGCTTCACGGCCTTCGTGAATCGCCCAGACGATTAAGCTTTGTCCTCTTCTTACATCCCCTGCGGCAAATACACCATCAAGGTTTGTCGTATACTTTCCATACGGTGCTTTTACTTTTCGATTTTCGATTTCAACCCCAAATTCTTGTAATACTGGGTGCTCTGGACCTTCAAAACCGATCGCGATAAATACGTGATCACAAGGCCATACTTTTTCTGTGCCTGGAATTTCACGGAAGACAACTTTTCCGTTTTCATCTACCGTTTTTTCCATTTGAATCGTGTGTAATTCCTTTACGCGACCTTGTTCATCCCCAACAATTTTCTTCGTTTGAATACAATATTCACGCGGATCTCTTCCAAATTTTGCTTCTGCTTCTTCATATGCATAATCAAGTGTAAACACTAATGGAAATTGTGGCCAAGGGTTGTCAGATGTCCGTTCTTTCGGAAGCTGTGGATGCTTACCAAATTGCACAACACTTTTACACTTCTGTCTTAAAGCTGTAGCTACACAGTCAGCTCCTGTGTCACCACCGCCGATCACAATAACATTTTTCCCCTCAACATTAATACATTGACCGTCTTCAAAATTAGAGTCGAGCAAGCTTTTCGTTGTATTCGTTAAATAGTCCATGGCGAAATGAACACCTTTTAGTTCTCGCCCTTCAATGATTAAATCACGTTGTTTTTGCGCTCCTGTACAAAGGACTACCGCATCATATTGATCACGAAGTTCAGAGGCGCTTACATCCTTTCCAATTTCTGTATTGGTTACAAATTGAATGCCTTCTTCTTCTAGAAGCTTCACCCTCCGCTCCACGATGCTTTTTTCTAATTTCATGTTAGGAATACCATACATTAATAACCCGCCAACTCGATCTGCCCGCTCGTAGACGGTAACCGTGTGGCCTGCTTGATTTAATTGGTCAGCACAAGCTAAACCAGCAGGTCCGCTACCAACAATGGCAATCTTTTTCCCAGTGCGAACCTTCGGAATTCGAGGCTTAATCCACCCTTCCTCAAACCCTTTATCAATAATTGCACGTTCGATTCCTTTAATGGCAACAGCAGGATCCGATATCGCAACAGTACAAGAACCTTCGCAAGGTGCAGGACATACACGGCCTGTAAACTCAGGAAAGTTGTTTGTCATTAATAATCTTTCTAATGCCTCTTTCCATCGACCTTTATAAACAAGATCGTTCCATTCTGGAATAAGATTGTGTATTGGACATCCGGACGTAAGACCATTTAATTCATACCCCATATGGCAAAAGGGAGTCCCGCAATCCATGCAGCGGGCTCCTTGTCTTTGTAGCACTTCGTTAGACATTCGTTGTGAATATTCTTTCCAATGATCAAGGCGGGAAAGAGGATCACGTTTTACTTCTTCTTCGCGGACATATTCCATAAAACCTGTTACTTTACCCAATTTTCTCTCCCTCCTTAATTGACGACGACTTCTAATTTGGACTTAGTTAATTCTTTCTCTTTTTGTTTATGAACATTTGCTTCAAATGCTGCTAAAACAGCACGTTCTTCTGATAAGCCTGATTCCTTTAATTTTTCAATAGATTCGATCATCCGTTTATAATCTTTCGGAATCACTTTCACAAATTTATCGACATATTGATCCCAGTTAGCAAGAATATTGGCTGCTTTCGGACTTTCCGTATAGTGGTAATGCTTCTGGATCATTTCTTGAACTTCATTTATTTCGTTTTCCTCTTCCAATTGCTCGAATAAAACCATTTCATCGTTACATAGGTTTTTAAAGGCTTCTTGATCTTCTGTAAAGACATAGGCAATTCCACCTGACATACCTGCAGCGAAATTTTTGCCAACAGGTCCAAGAATGACAACGCGGCCACCAGTCATATATTCACAGCCATGATCACCAACACCTTCGACAACGGCTTTTACACCGCTATTGCGAACGCAAAATCTTTCGCCTGCTCGGCCTTGAATATATGCTTCTCCAGATGTTGCACCGTAAAAAGCGACGTTACCAATAATGACATTTTCTCCAGAAGTAAAAGAAACTTCTTTCGGATTTTTAACGATAATTTTACCGCCAGACAAACCTTTTCCGACATAATCGTTTGCATCACCGGTTAAATGCAATGTCATTCCTTTTGGTACATATGCCCCGAAGCTTTGACCAGCAGAACCTGTAAAGTGAAGCTTAATCGTATCTTCTGGAAGTCCTTCCTCACCATAGCGTTTCGTAACTTCACTCCCTGCAATTGTTCCAACAACACGGTGAATGTTAGAGATAGAAAAATGGTGTTCAACTGGTTGTTTACTTTCTAGAGCTGGTTGAATAACAGGTAATATTTTTTGCACATCAAGAGACTGGTCAATTTTATGATCTTGTGGCTGCTGGAATGTTCGCGGTCCCTCAACTTGATGAAGGAGACGTGATAAGTCTAGATACTTTGCTTTCCAATGATTTTTCGCTCGATCACTAACCTTCAAAATATCTGTTCGACCGACCATTTCATCGATTGTTCTAAATCCGAGCTGAGCCATTAGTTCCCGAACTTCTTGGGCAATAAAGCGCATATAATTGACAACATGCTCAGGATCACCCATAAATTTTTTGCGAAGCTCTGGATTTTGCGTTGCCACACCGACTGGACATGTATCTAAATGACAAGCTCTCATCATGACACAACCTAACACAACGAGCGGTGCTGTTGCAAAGCCAAATTCTTCTGCACCTAAAAGAGCAGCCATGACTACATCTAATCCTGTCATCAGCTTACCGTCTGTTTCTAAAACAACTCGGTTTCGTAATCCATTTAACATTAATGTTTGATGTGTTTCCGCCAAACCGAGCTCCCATGGCAAGCCAGCATGTTTAATACTCGTTTTTGGTGAAGCGCCTGTTCCGCCATCGTAGCCGCTGATGACAATAACGTCTGCATTCCCTTTAGCCACACCAGCTGCAATTGTTCCAACACCTGCTTTTGCAACGAGTTTAACACTTATACGAGCATCACGATTGGCGTTCTTTAAATCATGGATTAATTGCGCTAAGTCCTCAATGGAATAAATATCGTGATGTGGTGGCGGCGAAATTAAGCCTACACCAGGTGTTGAGCCACGAACTTTTGCAACCCAAGGGTAAACCTTCTTTCCAGGTAATTGTCCACCTTCTCCTGGTTTTGCACCTTGAGCCATTTTAATTTGTAATTCATCAGCATTTACTAAATAATGACTTGTTGCACCAAAGCGGCCGGATGCAATTTGTTTAATCGCACTTCTTCTGAAATCTCCGTTTTCATCTGGCGTATAGCGCTCCGGATCTTCTCCACCTTCACCACTATTGCTTTTCGCACCAAGGCGATTCATCGCAATTGCTAATGCCTCATGCGCTTCCTTACTTAACGCTCCAAACGACATTGCTCCCGTCTTAAAGCGACGCACAATTGATTCAACAGGCTCGACTTCCTCAATTGGAATCGGTTTTACATCCTCTTTAAACTCAAATAAATTTCGTAAAAATGTCACTCGTTCCTCATTTGCTAATTTTGAGAATGTTTTAAATAAATTGTAATCATTTTTACGACACGCCCATTGAAGGGTGTGAATCGTTTTCGGATTAAAGGCGTGATGTTCTCCATTACGTCTCCATTGAAGCTCACTGCCTGTATCAAGAGTTTGTTGGACTTTCACATCTTTAAATGCGGCTTGATGACGGAGCTTCGCTTCTTTCGCAATAACTTCTAAGCTAATACCACTTATTTGCGAAGGAGTTCCAGTAAAGTATTTTTCAATCACTTCTTCACCAATTCCAACTGCTTCAAAGATTTGGGCGCCACGGTAGCTTTGAATAGTGGAAATCCCCATTTTGGACATAACTTTTACGACACCATCTGTAACAGCCTTTAAATATTTTTCCACTGCTACATCATAATGGAATGATAAGCTTCCATCTTCGATCACTTGGTGAATCGTTTCCAATGTTAAATATGGATTGATCACATCCACTCCAAATCCTATTAAGGCAGCGAAATGATGTACTTCCCGTGCTTCACCAGTTTCCAAAATAATGCTTGCTTTCGTTCTCGTTCCTTTACGAACTAAATATTGATGAAGGGCACTTCCAGCTAATAATGAAGGAATGGCAATATTTTTTTCATCGACTCCACGATCAGATAAAATCAGTAGCACCACACCATTTTCAATGGCATCATCAGCTTGTTTAAAGATTGCTTCAAGCGCTTTTTCCAAGTCTTCCTGAAACAAGATCGGAATCGTTATGCTCTTGAATTCTGAATATGGATTATTTTTTAACTTCGCAAGCTCTTCATTCGAAATAAACGGTGACTTTAAGCGGATGCGACGACAAGCACTTTCGTTCGGGTGTAAAATATTCCCTTCTTTTCCGAGCAAAGTCATCGTTGACGTCACTAGCTTTTCACGAATAGCATCAATTGGCGGATTCGTCACTTGAGCAAATACTTGCTTAAAGTAGTTAAATAAGCTTTGTGGACGATCTGATAAGACAGCTAATGGTGTATCATTTCCCATCGAACCAATCGGATCTTTTCCATCTTCAACCATTGCCACAATCGTTTTTGAAACATCCTCGTACGTATAACCGAAAGCTTTTTGCTTTTTAATAAGCTGTTCTGTCTTTTCTTGAACTGGCACATCAGGGAGATCATCAATGGATATGAGCTGTTCTGAAATCCATTTTCGGTATGGTTTCTCTTTCGCCATTTCTCCTTTTATTTCCTGATCAGAAATAATCCGTCCTTCTTCTAGGTCAATTAAAAGCATTTTTCCAGGACTTAAACGGTCTTTATATAAAACGTTTTGTGGATCAACGTCAATTACACCAACTTCTGATGAAAAAATAATGTAATCGTCTTTTGTAACATAATAACGTGCAGGTCTTAGTCCGTTACGGTCTAATATGGCCCCAATTTGCTTCCCGTCAGTAAAGGAAATCGCAGTTGGTCCATCCCAAGGCTCCATTAAACAGCTATGATATTCATAAAACGCTTTTTTCTCATCTTCCATTTCCACTTCAGACCATGGTTCTGGAATTAACATCATCGCTGCATGAGCAGGCTTCCGACCAGCTAACACAAAAAATTCAAACGCATTATCCAATATGGAGGAATCGCTTCCATTCATATCTAATATAGGTGTTACTTTTTTGAGATCGTCTCCGAAAGCTTCTGAAACAAATTGCATTTCTCGTGCCTTCATCCAGTTTACATTTCCTCTGAGCGTATTAATTTCACCATTATGAATTAAATAGCGATTTGGATGGGCACGTTCCCAGCTTGGAAATGTATTCGTACTGAAACGTGAATGAACAAGCGCGAAAGCTGATTTAAATCTTTCATCCTGTAAATCTAGATAAAATTCATCAAGCTGTTCAGGTGTTAGCAATCCTTTATAAACAATTGTTCTGCTTGAAAAACTCGCAAAATATAAAGAGCTTTTTTCAGCATTTTGCTTCTCGATTTGTTTACGAATAATGTACAATTTACGTTCAAAATCCCATTCATCTGTTATTTTTTGACTAGCGCCAACAAACACTTGGCGAATAAACGGCTGACTTTGTTTTGCTAATTTTCCGAGTTTTTCAACATTAACAGGTACAGTACGCCAGCCTAGCACTGTTTGCCCTTCTTGAGCAATGATATCATTTATGAATTGCTCTAAAGGAAGACGCTCCTGTTCATTTTGCGGGAGAAAGACCATCCCGACCCCGTATCGTCCCTTTTCTGGGAGATCGATTTCATAACATGTATGTTGAAAGTAATCATGCGGAATTTGCACCATTATTCCCGCACCATCACCTGTTTGTGGATCACTTCCTTGTCCGCCACGATGTTCCAATTGACAAAGCATATGAAGTCCCTTTTTTACAATATCATGTGAAGGCTCCCCTTTTAAATGAGCATATAAGCCGATCCCACATGCATCATGTTCAAATTCAGGACGGTAGAGACCTTGTGCTTTAGGTAGTCCGTTATATTTCATCTGTCCTCTCCCCCATTCCTTTTTACCGTTAAACTACTTACTTATAATTGTAGTTTCCAAAAATAATATAAACAATATATAATTTAGATTAAATCTATCTCAATTTGAGAACAATTGATAAAAGGGAGGGGAAAAATGTGGAACTTCGCCAACTTCGTTATTTTATTGAAGTCGCGAAACGCGAACACGTTTCGGAAGCAGCAGAGGCTTTGCATGTTGCTCAATCAGCGATCAGCAGACAAATTTCGAATTTAGAAGCAGAACTTGGTGTAGAGCTGTTTACACGTGAAGGAAGAAATGTCAAGCTAACTCCGATTGGCAGACATTTCTTTCCACATGTTGTCACAGCGTTAAAAGCTATTGATTATGCAAAGCAGCAAATTGATGAATATTTAGACCCAGAAAGAGGCACGATTAAAATCGGATTTCCAACAAGCTTGGCAAGCCATACATTACCAACTGTCATCTCCGCATTTAAACAGGAGTATCCGAATGTATCCTTTCATTTACGACAAGGGTCTTACCGATTTTTAATTGATGCGGTAAAAAGCAGAGAAATTGATTTAGCTTTTCTTGGCCCGATCCCAACAGATGATAATGATATAAAAGGAGAGATTTTATTTAATGAATCATTTGCCGCTCTTCTTCCAACAAACCATCCATTATCCAATAAGAGAAGTATTGATTTAAATGAATTGCGCAATGAATCGTTTGTACTGTTTCCAGAGGGATTTATTTTACGAAAAATAGCGATTGATGCGTGTAAACAAGCTGGTTTTACACCTCACATATCCTCCGAAGGTGAAGATTTAGATGCGATTAAAGGACTTGTATCTGCAGGAATTGGGGTAACATTGCTTCCGGAAAGCACGTTTTATGAAACGATGCCGCGATTTACAGTGAAAATTCCGATTCAAATTCCTCATGTGAAGCGAAATGTAGGCATTATTATATCAAAAAACCGTGAACTAGCTCCTTCTGAAAAAGTGTTTTATCAATTTGCGAAAGATTTCTTTTCCGTATTGGAGCGCTATCAATAACGATACTCCTTTTATATAAAGGCAGTTTTCGCTAGCTTTGTTGCTTGGATCAACTCGAAGACCGATCGATCTGTTCGTGTGGAGAGAGGTGTGAGAGAAATCACGACAACCATGCCTTTATGAAGCAATCGTTTAATATTTTTATCCCGAGTATATAAAAAGGGGTATCCCATTGGGTTAAATTCGTGATGGGACACCCTTTTTTCATATTATTCACCCGCTACCTCCTGAATGATGGCGACAACCATTTCTGCTGTTTTCACTAGTTCTTCAATTGGCATTTTTTCATTTGTTGTATGGATTTCTTCATAACCGACAGCTAGGTTTACAGTTGGAATTCCGTGTCCGCAAATGACATTCGCATCACTGCCTCCTCCACTTTTTAAAAGCTTGCTTTCACGGCCTATTCTTTTCGCTGCCTTTTTCGCTATTTCAACCACTCGATCCCCTTCCCCGTATTTAAAGCCAGGGTACATGACCGTTACTTCAACATCGGCCCGACCGCCCATTTTTTCTGCCGCTTTTTCAAAAGCTTCTTTCATTTTTTTTACTTGTTGTTCCATTTTTTCTGGAACTAAAGATCGAGCTTCTGCTAATATATCGACACGGTCGCACACAATATTCGTTTGTGTACCACCTTCAAAACGGCCGATATTAGCTGTCGTTTCTTCATCAATACGGCCAAGAGGCATTTTAGAAATCGCTTTAGAAGCAATCGTAATGGCGGAAATCCCTTTTTCCGGGGCAACACCTGCATGAGCTGTTTTCCCATAAATGGTTGCTTTTATTTTTGCTTGTGTAGGAGCAGCTACGACGATATCTCCTACTTTCCCATCACTATCTAATGCGTATCCGTATTTGGCCGTTATTAAGGATGGATCAAGCGCTTTTGCTCCTACAAGTCCAGATTCCTCACCTACTGTAATAACAAATTCAATTTTTCCGTGCTTGATGTTTTGTTCTTTTAAGACACGAACTGCTTCAAGCATGGCAGCTATTCCTGCTTTGTCATCAGCACCTAAAATCGTCGTCCCATCACTAACAACGTACCCTTCTCGAATGGAAGGTTTAATTCCTTTTCCGGGAACAACGGTATCCATATGTGATGTAAAATAAATCGGGTCCACACCGTCTTTTGTTGCATCCAATGTACAAATTAAGTTGCCAGCACCATGTCCCGTCGTATTCATCGTGTCATCTTCCACTACGTTAAGCCCTAATTGTTCAAATTTTTTCTTTAACACTTTTGCGATCTCGCCTTCATATTTTGTTTCAGAGTCTACTTGGACTAGTTCCATAAATTCTTGTACGATACGTTCTTCATTAATCATCGACCGAAATTCCTCCTAAAATGATATTTTTTATTAGTATAACATTAAAGAGGGATATTACCGTGTTTTTTGTACGGTCTTGATTCTTTTTTTGTTTTTAGCATATCTAGGGCTTGCAAAAGTTTAATTCTTGTTTCTCTTGGGTCAATGACATCATCTACCATTCCTTGACTCGCTGCAACATACGGATTCGCAAACTTGCTTCTATATTCTTCAATTTTTTCCGCTCGTGTTTGTTCTGGATTTGGGCTGTTTTGAATTTCTTTTGCAAAAATAATGTTGGCGGCACCTTGAGGTCCCATCACAGCAATTTCAGCATTTGGCCAAGCATACACAATATCTGCCCCAATTGATTTACTATTTAAGGCGACATAAGCTCCTCCATATGCTTTACGCAAAATAACGGTTAATTTCGGAACAGTAGCTTCTGAATACGCGTATAGTATTTTAGCACCATGACGTATAATACCGCCATGCTCCTGTTTGACTCCTGGGAAAAATCCTGTTACATCTTCAAATGTAATAAGCGGTATGTTAAAGGAGTCACAAAAACGGATAAAACGCGCTGCCTTATCAGATGAATCGATATCTAGCCCTCCTGCCATATATTTCGGCTGGTTGCATACAAGCCCAACGACTTCACCTTTCATCCTCGCAAAACCAACAACAATATTTTTCGCAAAATTTTGGTGAACTTCAAAAAAAGAGCCTTCATCAACAACTTGTTCGATAACGTTACGCACATCATAAGGTCTGACGGCATCAATTGGCACAACATCCGCTAAATCTGGACGATAATCATCTCCATCATCGATCTTTTCTTGAGGAGGCTTTTCTTGATTATTTTGTGGTAAATAACTGAGAAGATTCCGAACTTGTTTGATCACATCTTCCTCTGTTTTTCCAGAGAAATGAGCATTTCCACTAATGGTGCTATGCACTTTTGCACCACCTAAATTTTCTTGTGAAATTTTTTCACCAGTGACTGTCTCAATGACTTTCGGCCCCGTAATAAACATTTGACTCGTTTTTTCGACCATGAAGACAAAATCCGTAATGGCTGGAGAATATACAGCTCCTCCTGCACAAGGTCCTAAGATGACAGAAATTTGCGGAATCACACCAGAATAGATGGAATTTCGATAAAAAATATGGCCGTACCCGTCAAGCGATAAAACACCTTCTTGAATTCGTGCACCACCAGAGTCATTTAACCCGATAAACGGTGTACCGTTTTTTGCTGCTAAATCCATAACAGCCGCTATTTTACGGGCATGCATTTCTCCAAGAGCACCGCCAAACACCGTAAAGTCTTGTGAAAATAAATAAACAGGGCGCCCATTTACTTTACCATAACCGGTAACAACCCCATCACCTGGCCCTTTTTTATTTTCAAGGCCAAAATCTCTTGAACGATGTTCAATAAATGGATTAAGTTCAACAAATGTTCCTTCATCTACTAATAAATCAATACGTTCACGCGCCGTTAGCTTTCCTTTTTCGTGCTGCTTGGCAATTTTATCATCTCCACCCCCAAGCTCTACCTCCCGCCGTTTATCATACAATTCATTTATTTTATCATACATATCCATATTAATTGATACCTCCCCGTTTTTCACAAAGTTCAAATAGGATGCCTCTTGTTGATTTCGGATGCATAAAGGCGATCGCATTACCTCCTGCACCTTGACGAGGAGCTTCATCAATCATTTGAATTCCTTTTTCTTTCATTTCTTCTATCCGTTTCTCAATGCTTTCTACCCCTAAAGCGATATGATGGATCCCTTCCCCTCGTTTTTCAATAAATTTCGCAATTGGGCTCTTGTCGGAAGTCGGTTCTAGCAATTCAAATTTTGTATTCCCTACATCTAAAAAGGCGACTTTTACTTGTTGCGACGAAACGATTTCTTCCCCAAGGTATTTAGCCCCCAATTTCTCCGTGTAAAAAGGCAAGGAATCGTGAATGGATTGAACAGCTATTCCAATGTGATCTACTTTTTTTACCATGAAAATCTCTCCCTTTCTTGTTGTAAACGGAAACAACCTTATTAAAATTCTACAAATTATTTTAAAATTCCTGCCATTTCGTCAATTTATTTTTAGAGCAAAATGTGAAGTTTTTATTGCACAAATCTTTTCCTACTTGTCTCCTTTGCAAATTCTTAATAAAATAATTTGTACTGGGGTGAGGAAGATATGTCAAAGCGCACACAAAAATTGGTTGTTTATATGATGATCGGTTCCATGCTTATTACTACGTTACTAGCTGGAATTAGCATGTGGTTTTAAGGATAAAAAATGGAGGCTGTAATGTAAGGTGACACTACAGCCTCTCCATTAACCTCCAAAACGAAATGCTCCCCAATGAAATAAAACAAAGACCATGACGGTGCTAACCTTTTTTGATCGCTCCAAATTTTGCTCCTAGTTCTTCAAAGCTCCTATCTTTTTCGTTTACAATTAGCACCTTTGTCCCTAACGGTATTCGTTCAAATAGCTCTTCTACTTCATCGTTGCGCAAACGAACGCAACCATTTGTTATATATTGACCAATTGAGGATGGGGCGTTCGTACCATGAATTCCATATATTCGCCCATCTGTTCCAAGTGCGTCAAAACCAATCCAACGCGATCCTAAAGGATTTTGAGGCGATCCACCAGGAATGTTTTTCTTTCTATAATAGGGGTTTATCGCCTTGACCGTAACAGTAAATGTGCCAACTGGAGTTAAATGTTCAGTTTTCCCCGTCGCCACAGTATATACCTTTTGAATGTCTCCATTTTCGATATAGGCCATTTTGTTCGTTTTTTTGTTGACAATAAGAAACGGATCTCCGGGCAAAGGATTTTGACCTAATGGCCAAATTGGTGAAAACATAAGCAAACATATAAATAAGAGTCCTTTCAATTCGATGCACCCTTTTTTCTATTATTATTTCTTAGAAAGGGCACTTTTATCATTTGAAAAACCTTTAAATTGACTTTTAATGATTAAATACCGTTCCATTTCATTTAAAAAATGTAATAATGACGCTCTTGCTTCAAATTCCTCCCTCGTTTCAGGCAAAGGCATTTCTCGAAATTGATTTGATAATTGGTGAAGCTTTCGTAAATATTGTCTAGCTGTATTCCCAGGGTGAATATGATTTCTTAAGTCTTCAATAAAATCAGCAACAATCTTGGCTTGCTCTACATTTGTCGAAATGGATGCAACTGTTGGAAGTACACGCTCAATGATTTCAAATTGCTTTTCACGCATTTTGAAATATTGATAATACAAATCTTCATGACGTAATACTTGGTTTTCGACATTTCGAAGAGCTAACGTTTTCGCTTCTTCCAACAATTCAGCTGTTACCGCAATTTCTTTCCCATCCCAGGAACTATCTCCATTTAGTAAAAAGTTGATGATTTCTGCAAAAATAACAGAAAATTGCTGTTCGATTTCTTTACGGTATTGCTTGAGCTTATGTTCTAAACTCGGCATATACATATTTAACACGAGTGCTACACTAATGCCAATGATAATTAATAGTAATTCGTTAATAATCAATTGAACGGTTATATTTCCAGATGAATATAAATGAAGAATAATGACCGTACTCGTGACAATTCCATCCTTTACTTTTAACATAACCGTTGTCGGAATAAATAATAAAAGCAATAGCGCAATCGAAATAGGGTGATAAAAAAGTCCTTCAAAGAAAATGATGCAAAAAACGATCGCAATCGAACAAGCAAAAAAACGAGACCAAGCACTTTGAAATGACTTTTTCTTCGTCACTTGTATACAAAGTACGGTAATAATACCAGCTGATACATAATTTTCTAATCCTAATAATTGGGCAATAAAAATTGCAATCGGTGTTCCTATTGCCGTTTTGACCGTTCGATACCCTATCGAAAATTTTGGCATTCTCTCTCTCCTACTAGCATTTATTTTTTCGTTCCTGTCAACATTATTCTTTACTATGTTCATCATCACTTGCAAAGCTCAAAACGATCTTCTCATATTGACAAAAAAGCAAAAATCACCAAAGACGTTAAGACACAATCAAAACTATATTAACATATATCTTCAAGGAATATTGTATCAGGACGGGAAATAAATAAAAAAGATGATCCCAAAAGGATGGACCATCTTTTATAATGGCTGTTTTCGTAAACTCGCTTGCTTGACAGTCGAAAAGCTATCGTATAGGAAAGCAACAATCTTTTAGAAAAGAGCCTTTATAATACTTTCTTTAAAAACTCCTTTGCCCGTTCAGATGCTGGAGATGTAAAAAATTCCTTTGGAGAAGCATCTTCGACTATTTTTCCTCCATCTAAAAATAAAATGCGATCAGCCGCTTCTCTTGCAAAACCCATTTCGTGTGTGACGATAACCATTGTCATCCCCGTATTAGACAAATCTTTCATGACATCTAACACTTCCTTTACCATTTCAGGGTCAAGAGCAGATGTAGGTTCATCGAATAGCATTGCTTTTGGTTCCATTGCTAATGCACGGGCGATAGCAACACGCTGCTTCTGTCCTCCAGACAAGCGATTCGGATAAGCTTCAGCTTTTTCGACTAAACCAACCTTTTTTAATAGCGACATCGCTATTTCTTCTGCTTCTTTTTTAGCTATTCCTTTAACGGTAATCGGGGCATAGGTCAAATTTTCCAACACTGTTTTATGAGGAAACAGATGAAAATGCTGAAACACCATCCCTACTTTTTGACGAATTTTCATTTTATTTGTATTAGGATCTGTTAATTCATCATCGCCAATCCAAATACGGCCACTTGTCGGTTCCTCTAAATAATTTAAGCAGCGAAGAAAGGTAGATTTACCTGAACCTGAAGGTCCGATCACGGCCACTACAGACCCTTCCTTAATTTCTGTCGTAATCCCTTTTAATACTTCTGTTTCACCAAAGGATTTATATAAATCTTGAACTTTAATCACTTCGTCTCATTCTCCCTTCTATCCATTTACCAAGGAAGGTTAAAATGATGACTAACACATAATAAATCATTCCGGCGATGATTAATGGTTCTATATATCGATACGTATTTCCGCCCACTATATACGCATTACGCATGACATCTTGTACACCAATGACCGTTACAATAGCCGATTCTTTCGTTAGTGTAATAAATTCATTGACAAGTGCAGGCAAAATATTTTTCATGGCTTGCGGAATGACGATATCTTTCATCATTTTGTAATACGGTATCCCTAAAGCCATTGCGGCCTCACGCTGTCCTTTGTCTACAGCCATAATTCCAGCACGAATGACTTCTGACATATAAGCACCCGAATTTAACGTAAAAGCTAACACTGCGGCTGGATAAGGATCTACTTCAATCCCTGTTAACTGGGGTATACCAAAATAAATTAATATTAATTGTAATAATAGCGGTGTACCACGAAACACAGATGTATAGGCATCAGCAAACCACATCAACGGCTTCATTTGACTAATTTTCAGCAAGGCTAATAGAAGCGCCCAAATAAATCCAAGCAATGCTGATAAAGAAACAATTTTTAAAGTAACTGGAATTCCTTTTAAAATAAAAGGAATCGAGGGCGCTATGCTTGAAAAATCTAAATTCATCTTAACCAGCTCTCCCTAATCTTTTGCATTCATGATAATAGAAACGTTCAACAGTCTGAAAAATTCCTTTGTCTACAAACTGAAACGTTCAACTAAAGCATGTTGAACGTTTCAGACTAAAGAAGATTTTAGAAAATGACCTTATTCTCCATCAAACCACTTGACTAAAATTTCTTCCAATTCACCGCTTTCCTTCATTTTTTGTAACTCTTCATTAAATTTTTCTGTGAGTTCACTACCTTTTGGAAAAGCAATGGCATAGCCGTTTTCTTCTGCATTTTCTTCTTCGATAACAAAACCTTGTAAGTCAGCATCTTTTTCTAAATATCCTTTGGCAACAGAGTCTTCGATAATAGCAGCATCAAATCGACCTGATTTAATTTCTTGAATAACTTCAGAAATACGATTGCGATTTTCGACTGTTACATTTATCGTTTCGGCAATTTCATTCGCTTTTTCTTCTTGTACAGATGCTAATTGAACACCGACTGTTTTTCCTTCTAAATCTTCAACTGTTTGAATGCCACTGTCAGCTTTCGAAACAATCATATGTTTTGCTGAATAGTAAACATCACTAAAATCAACGCTCTCTTTACGTTCTGGTGTCACGGACATACCAGCTAAGACAAAATCTACTTTATTGGATTGTAGTGCTGGGATCAGACCATTAAAGTCCATATCTTGAATTTCGAGCTCATAACCTAATCTTTCTGTGATCGCTTTTGCAATATCAACATCTATTCCGATAATGTCAGATCCTTTCGCTGTATCAATATATTCAAAAGGTGCATAATCTGCTGAAGTACCCATTACTAAAACTTCTTTTTTCTCTTCATCACTTTTGCTTTCAGAGTTGGATGTTCCACATGAAGCTAACAGGCTAAATGTCAAAACCATTATCAATAAATAAAACCATTTTTTCATTCTTTAACCCTCCAAAAAAATATAAGAATGTATAAAAATAAATAAAAATTAATATATATTCATTTATTTGTATTTTATCTTACGGACTAATTCATATGCAATAAAAATTTTTCAACTTACATTTTTTAACTAATACAATAGTTTTCTATTATGATTTTATCACAAAATATTTTATAAATATATAAATTTTCTAATTTTTTATCATGGAATGATGAATAAAATATTTATAATTTCAACTCGACTTTTATGACCAAAAAAAAGCTGATTCAATATGTTTCATGTTTTGAATCAGCCCATACTTGTTAAACTTCTTCACAATATTCATCAAATGCTTTTTGCAGCTTAGCAATCACCGACATTGGATCATGGCCTTCGATTTCATGGCGCTCAATCATAGTCATAAGCTTTCCGTCTTTTAAAAGAGCAAAGGATGGAGATGATGGCGGATATCCTGTAAAGTAAGATCTAGCCCGTTCCGTCGCTTCTCTATCTTGCCCAGCAAAAACCGTTACGAGATAGTCCGGTCTTTTATCATAATGAATCGCATTCGCCGCAGCTGGTCTAGCAATTCCCCCGGCACAGCCGCACACTGAATTGATCATGACTAATGTTGTCCCTTTCCTTTTAAAGGCTTCATCCACTTCTTCTGGTGTTTTCAATTCCGTATATCCACTAGCAACCATCTCTTCACGCGCTTGACGAACGATATCATTCATAAAAAGATTAAAATCAATATTCACTCTTCTCTCTCCTTTAGTCATTGTATTTCCATGTCAATAGGTTAAGCAAACATCACTTATACTTTATATCTTACAATGACTTTAAGCGTCGAGCAAATAAAGAGAACGTTATCGATTCGAAAAACGGTTCACAAGCTGTAAAACCGTAGATGCAACTGTTTTTTGTCCGGAAATGACTTCTTGTTCATAAATTGGGAGGATTTCTTTTATTTCAGGATGTTCGTAAAACATTCGTTCCAGCTGCTCTTTAATCATTTCATGCATCCATTCAAGCTGCTGCTCTTTTCTTCGTTTTTCAAAAACACCCGTTTTTTCAGTTGTTTCTTGAAATTGTTGAATGATCTTCCATATATCCGATATGCCTGTTTCTTTTAAAGCTGATGCGGTAACTGCTTTCGTTTCCCACCCTTCAGTATATGATTTTAAAAAATGAAGAATGGTATTGAACTCATTTTTCGCTTTTTCCGCTTTTGAAATATTATCTCCATCCGCTTTATTGACGACAACTAAGTCCGGAAGTTCCATTATTCCTTTTTTCATTGTTTGCAATTCATCACCAGCACCTGTTAACACAATAAGCAAAAAGAAATCGACCATACTGCGAACAACGAATTCACCTTGTCCTACACCAACCGTTTCCACTAGTATAACATCATAACCGGCAGCCTCACATAATAAAAGAGTTTCCCGTGTTTTACGACTGACACCACCAAGTGTTCCTCCTGATGGTGAAGGTCTTATAAAGGCATTTTGATTACGTGACAGACGCTCCATCCTTGTTTTATCTCCTAAAATACTTCCCTTTGATACTTTACTGGAAGGGTCTACAGCAAGCACTGCAACCTTCAAGTTTTGTTCGGTTAAATACGTTCCAAACGTATCAATAAACGTACTTTTCCCTGCACCAGGGACTCCCGTGATCCCGATTCGAATGGTTTTTTTTCGATATGGGAGGATCGCTTGAATAAGTGCTTGAGCTTTTTCAAAGTGACGGATTGAATTGCTTTCAACTAATGTGATCGCTTGCGCTAATGTAACACGATCACCGCTTAATATACCATCCATCAGTTCTTCTATTGATTTTTCTTTCCTTTGGTATCGCTTCTTCATTACTCAGGCACATCCTCATAGCCAAGCCGTTCATATATTTTGTCTAATATTTTCATTGCAGCTAAAGGAATAACCGTCCCTGGTCCAAAAATTTCATCTGCACCACGCTCTTTTAAATAATCATAATCTTGTGGAGGGATCACGCCACCAACGATGACCAAAATGTCTTCACGGCCTAATTTTTTCAGCTCTTTGACAAGCTCTGGCAATAATGTTTTATGACCTCCAGCTAATGAACTCATCCCTACTACGTGAACATCATTTTCTACAGCCTGCAACGCCGTTTCCTCAGGTGTTTGGAACAATGGGCCAATATCAACATCAAATCCTAAATCAGCATAAGCAGTTGCAACTACTTTTGCTCCACGATCATGTCCGTCTTGTCCCATTTTAGCAATTAAAATGCGCGGTCTTCTTCCTTCGAGCTCATAAAAAAGGTCAGTCCGTTTTCGCACTTTTTCAATTTCTTGTTCATTTGAATATTCTGATCCGTAAACACCGCTAATTGAACGGATTACAGCACGATGTCGTTTCGCTACCTTTTCAATAGCATAAGAAATTTCCCCTAATGTTGCACGGCTTCTGGCCGCTTGAACAGAAAGTTCTAGCAAGTTTCCTTTTCCGGTTCTCGTCGCTTCCGTAATCGCATCAAGAGCTTCTTTCACCTTTTCTTCATCACGATTTCGCTTTAGCTCTTCCAAACGAGCGATTTGTTTTTTTCGAACTTCTGTATTATCGATGCTCAAAATTTCAATGGACTCTTCTTGATCTAAGCGGAATTTATTCACACCAATTATCGACTCTTTCCCTGAATCAATGCGTGCTTGCCTTCTTGCTGCCGCTTCTTCAATGCGCATTTTCGGCAGTCCTGTTTCAATCGCATTTGCCATTCCACCTAATTCTTCAATTTCTTCGATATGCTCCCAAGCTCGATCCATCAATTGCTTCGTTAATGTTTCGACGTAATATGAGCCAGCCCACGGATCGATCACTCGACAAATATCGGTTTCTTCTTGTAAATAAAGCTGGGTATTGCGAGCAATGCGTGCCGAAAAATCTGTTGGAAGCG
The DNA here is from genome assembly GCA_030812955.1 of Bacillus alveayuensis. Taxonomy (GTDB): domain Bacteria; phylum Bacillota; class Bacilli; order Bacillales; family Aeribacillaceae; genus Bacillus_CB; species Bacillus_CB alveayuensis. The sequence goes on along the minus strand of JAUSTR010000001.1, from coordinate 495,333 downwards.
CTATCGCTTCATCTAATGCATTTGTATGAAGCGACTGTGTATGCCCCATTGCGGCCGCATGAGCTTCAATACATGTGCGAACAACATTATTAAATGGATCTTGTTCCGTCAAGCTCCAACCAGAAGTTTGTGAATGAGTACGAAGTGCTAGTGACTTCGGATTTTTCGGGTTGAATTGTTGAACAATACTTGCCCACATAAAGCGAGCTGCCCTCATTTTCGCTACTTCCATAAAGTAATTCATTCCAATTGCCCAGAAAAAAGAAAGCCTTGGGGCGAATTGGTCAATCGAAAGACCTGCTTTTAATCCAGTTCGAATATATTCCAAACCATCTGCAAGAGTATAAGCGAGTTCTAAATCAGCTGGTGCTCCTGCTTCCTGCATATGATAGCCGGAAATACTAATACTATTAAATTTCGGCATATGCTTTGAAGTATAAGCAAAAATATCACCGATTATGCGCATCGATGTTTCCGGTGGATAAATGTACGTATTACGAACCATATACTCTTTTAAAATATCGTTTTGGATGGTACCTGATAATTCTTCTTGTTTAACCCCTTGTTCTTCAGCAGTTACAATATAAAAGGCCATGATCGGAAGAACCGCACCGTTCATCGTCATTGAAACAGACATTTTATTAAGCGGAATCCCATCAAATAAAATTTTCATATCTAAAATGGAATCAATCGCAACACCAGCTTTCCCGACATCTCCTACTACACGTGGATGATCCGAATCATAACCGCGGTGAGTGGCCAAATCAAAGGCAACCGACAATCCTTTTTGACCCATTTCTAAGTTGCGGCGATAAAAAGCATTGCTTTCTTCTGCTGTTGAAAAGCCGGCATATTGGCGAATCGTCCATGGACGCTTCACATACATGGTCGCATACGGTCCTCTTAAATAAGGCGGGATCCCCGGAAATGTCTGAAGGTGGTCAAACGATTCACAATCTTTTTCCGTATAAATGTGTTTTATTGCAATGTTTTCATTTGTGATAAATGGATTTTTCCTTTCCTCTTGTTTCGTTAAATGTTGACTTTGCTCTAATAATGCGACCTTTGAAAAGTCCACTTTTCTCATCATGCCTTCACCCCCAGCAAATCATGAACATGACATAAAAATTCATAAAAGTTCAGTTTATTGTGTACCGCTTGTTCAATGTTCCATTTCGCTAACACCTTATGCCCCTCTGGAGCTGTGATCCATATATGATCGCATTTTTCTTTTAATCGATCGAGAATGGAGGTATCTAATTGTTCATAGTCTTGATCGGCTCCGCAAATGATGATCAATTCACTATTTGCTCGTTCCGCTTCATTAATCGGGACGATGTTCGTATCAATTCCTCCTGTAGCGAACAATCCTTTGACAAAATCAAGGCGTGCTTTGTAGTCTTTTAATTGTCCGATGACAGCGATGGAAACGTTTGGATAAAACCCATGCAGTTGTCGGTGCTTCTCCGCCTTTTCCCGTAATGTTTCAAATGGTTTACTCAGCCTTCTATTCATCAGTGGTTGTATTTCATTTTCTTCTGTTTGCTCAAATGTTTTAACAAGTGGTAAAATGCTGCCCCCTTCTTCTTTCAGAACTCTTAAGCATTCTTCAACACTTTCTACTTGTATTAGTTTCATCATTTTTTGTTCACGTTCTTTTGTCGCAACAGCTAATTCTTCTCCTAAATTGGCGTAAATATTCGTTCCAATCAGCATTTTGTTTCGTTTTTCTATATCCGATTGCTTAAGCGTATACATATCTTCGATTTCCTTTTGTACCTTACCGTCTTGAAGGGCTTTAATAATCCCTCCAACTTTTTCGTAAGATTGAATGAGACTCCACACTTTTTCTGAAATTTGTTTTGTTAACGATTCGATATACCAAGAACCTCCTGCAGGGTCTTGTACTTTATCTAGCAGGCTCTCTTCTTTTATTATAAAGTGAGTATTTCTTGCAATTCTTTCAGACAATTCACTAGTATTTCCCAGCAGCGCATCAAATGGAGAGATCGTAAGGCTATCAACACCACCAATAATCGCGGCAAATGCTTCACCTGTTGTACGAAGTAGGTTCACATGGATATCAAGCTTTGACTTATTCAATGTTGAAGTTTCCGCATGTATATAAGCTTTTTGTGCTTCTAGACTTCCATCATATGCATTCACAATCGTTGCCCAAATTTGTTTGGCCGCCCGAAGCTTAGCAACTTCCATGAAAAAATCGGAGCCGATTGCAAATGAAAATTGAATTCTCTTCGATATTTCTTCAATGGAATGTCCCTTTTCAGAAAGCGCCTCCAATATTTCAATTCCTTTTAAAAACGTAAAAGCTAACTCTTGAATAGCATTAGCTCCTGCCTGTTGAAATACTTTTCCGTCTAATAAAACTAATTTTAGCTGAAGCCCATTGCGACCACTCCAGTTCATCATAGACGATAAATAGTCTATAGCCTTTTTGAAAGTTGATTCATTTAATCCGAGGGTGACCATTTCATAAAATGGATTAAAGGCAATCGTACCTTTTAATTCATGAATCGGTACGTTCTCGATATGGCAGTAATGAACGAGCAATGGTAAAAAAGCTCTATTTTTTGTTGCATCAATATGAAAATGAATATTTTTCACATCAACGTCTTGTAAAATCATTTGTAAATCGTTAACAGAATGGATGTTTTCAACAGAAAAATAGAGACTATTTTGGCCTCTCTTGATGGCCTTTTGAATGTTTTTCTTTAACGATACTGGTTCACATCCGGTTATGAACTGACTGATATACCAATCGGTTTTATTTTCTGAAGTTCCCCTTACATAAGGGGGTGACCCTGGAAGTGAAAAAGGCTCTTTCACATCATTTTTTTCATAAAGTGGTTTAATACGAATCCCCTCATATGTCATAGAAAACAGTGATTCAATCGGCTTTCCTTTTAATTGTGCCTCAGCCGCCTTAAGCCAGTCTTCATATGTCACTTCTTGAAAACTTGAATCAAATCTCATGACCGTGCTTCCGAACCGGAAGCCATCCCCCTTTCTATTTGAAAACGATGGAACTTTTAAAAAGGCTATTTTCTAAAAGATTGTTGCTTTACTATACTCTAGCTTTTCGACTCACGCTATAGCGTGAGTCGAAAAGCAACAAAGTTTACGAAAACAGCCTTGAAAAAACATAAAAATATTTTAACTATTTTTTATTTTATTACAAATCGAGCGCTCGTTCAATCACTTGTAAAGACAGTAAGGATAAAAGCTCAGGACATTCGCCAAACTGGGCCATTTCGGAAGGAGATAAGAAAAGCTCAAAGCGCCCCGCTTAACGACGTATGAACTGGACCGCTCCGCATGAAATAAAGGAAACACGAAGAGCGAAAGCGTCGATGTTGGCTTATCGGGAGGGGGAGAGGGAAGTTCTCTAATCGCTGTGCGGCTTTCGCTAGACATCCATAACTATATAATTGGGTTGATTCCTTCGTTATCATGATATAAATGCTGATATGATAAAAAAGGTGTCTTGATTGACACCTTATTAATAGATAGATGTATAGTCTTTTGAAATATTTTCAAGAATTTCTTTTATCCGTTGTAAGAAGCGACCGCAAATGAGACCGTCTAAAACACGATGGTCTAATGACATACATAGGTTCACCATGTCACGTACAGCAATCATTCCATTATCCATGACAACAGGTCGTTTCACAATCGATTCAACTTGAAGAATTGCTGCCTGTGGATAGTTGATAATTCCCATTGATTGTACAGAACCGAAGGAGCCTGTATTGTTTACAGTAAATGTTCCTCCTTGCATGTCTTCAGATGTTAATTTGCCGGAACGAACTTTATGAGCAAGGTCATTTATTTCTCGGGCAATACCTTTAATCGATTTTTCATCCGCATGTTTAATAACCGGAACGTATAAAGCATCTTCTGTAGCTACTGCGATGGAAATATTAATATCTTTCTTTTGAATAATTTTATCTCCAGCCCACATCGAATTGATTTGTGGAAATTCTTTTAACGCTTGAGCTGCCGCTTTTACGAAGAATGCAAAGAATGTTAAGTTAAAGCCTTCTTTCTTCTTAAATTCATCTTTTATGGCGTTACGATATTCCACTAGGTTTGTTACATCTACTTCAATCATCGTCCATGCATGTGGAACTTCATGCTTACTGCGCAACATATTTTGCGCAATCGCACGCCGCACACCAGATACTGGGATTTCTACATCTCTAGGCATTGTCGGAACAGAAGGTGACGGTTGTTCTTTTTGACTTACTGGCATTTGTGCAGCTTTCGGCTGCTCTTCTTGAACCGTAACCTCTTTTCGTTTTTCCTCACCTTTTTTCGGAATGTTGCCATTTTCAATGAGCTTCATTAAATCTTTACGAGTAATTCTTCCTCCTGCACCTGTTCCATTTACTTTCTCTAAATCGATATCATGCTCCTGTGCAAGGCGAAGAACAGCAGGTGAATAGCGCTTTTTTTGAGGTGCGTCATCTTGTTTTGCTCCAATAGCTTCTGATTTAGCTTCAGTTGTGTCTTTTTCCTCTTTCTCCTCTTTTACTTCAGGAGCTTTTCCGCCTTCCACTTCGATTTTACAAATGACTTCACCAACTGCTAATGTGTCACCTTCATTAGCTGTTAATTCTGTAATCACTCCTGTAAAAGAGGAAAGAACCTCTGCGTTCACTTTATCCGTCATCACTTCTGCAAGTGGATCATATTTATTTACTTTATCCCCAACATTGACGAGCCATTTACTAATCGTACCCTCAGTTACACTCTCACCTAATTGGGGCATTTTCATTTCTTCAATTGCCACAATGATTACCTCCCCGAATTAAAATTCTGCTAGTTCACGCATTGCTTTTTCAATTTTATCTGGATTTACCATGAAGAATTTTTCCATTGTTGGAGCATATGGCATCGCTGGTACATCAGGACCAGCAAGTCTCTTGATTGGTGCATCTAAGTCAAACAAGCAATGTTCAGCAATGATGGCTGATACTTCGCTCATAATGCTTCCTTCTTTATTATCCTCTGTAACAAGAAGAACTTTCCCTGTTTTGGAAGCTGCTTCGATAATGGCTTCTTTATCAAGTGGATAGACGGTGCGTAAATCAACAATATGAGCTGAAATCCCATCTTTCGCTAAACGCTCTGCAGCTTGCAAAGCAAAATGCACACATAATCCGTACGTAATAACGGTAATATCGTCACCTTCTCGCTTCACATCCGCTTTTCCTAACGGTAGTACGTATTCCTCTTCCGGAACTTCCCCTTTAATTAAACGGTACGCCCGTTTATGCTCAAAAAATAAAACCGGATCATCATCGCGTATAGCTGCTTTTAATAACCCTTTTACATCATAAGGTGTAGAAGGCATCACAATTTTTAAACCAGGCTGGTTCGCAAAAATAGCTTCAACAGATTGCGAATGATATAATGCTCCGTGTACACCTCCGCCATATGGTGCCCGTATCGTAATGGGACAATTCCAATCGTTATTGGAACGATAACGAATACGAGCCGCTTCTGAAATAATTTGGTTCACAGCTGGCATAATAAAATCAGCAAATTGTATTTCGGCAACTGGTCTCATCCCATACATCGCAGCACCGATTCCCACTCCAGCAATAGCGGACTCAGCAAGCGGGGTGTCAATAACACGTTCTTCCCCAAATTTCTCAAATAAACCTTGTGTTGCTTTAAATACGCCACCTTTTTTGCCAACGTCTTCACCGAGAACGAAAACTTTCTCATCACGTTCCATTTCTTCACGTAGAGCCATTGTAACGGCATCAATATAAGAAACTATCATTCAAATTCCCCCTTACTCTGCATAAACATGTTTTAAGGCATGTTCTGGTTCTGCATATGGAGCGTTTTCCGCATAGTCCGTTGCTTCATTGACAATGTTCATCACTTTATCCAATAATTCTTTTTCTTGTTCTTCTGTCATTACTCCCACTTGCTTCAAGTAAGCGGCAAATTTAGCGATCGGATCATTTTTCTTCGCTTCTGCTACTTCTTCTTGTTCACGATAACTTCGATCATCATCATCAGAAGAGTGAGGTGTTAAACGATAGGATACAGTTTCAATTAATGTTGGACCTTCACCACGAATGGCACGTTCTCTAGCTTCTTTGACGACTTTATAAACTTCAAGAGGATCATTTCCATCAACTGTAAAACCAGGCATACCATACCCGATGGCACGGTCTGATACTTTTTCACAAGCTAATTGCTTTTCAATTGGAACAGAAATGGCATATTTGTTGTTTTCACACATGAAAATGACTGGTAATTTGTGTACACCTGCAAAATTGGCGCCCTCGTGAAAATCACCTTGGTTTGATGAACCTTCACCGAATGTTACAAATGTAACGAAGTCTTTTTTCTCCATTTTTCCAGCAAGGGCTATACCAACAGCATGTGGGACTTGTGTTGTTACAGGTGAAGATCCTGTTACAATCCGATTTTTCTTTTGGCCAAAATGACCTGGCATTTGCCGGCCACCTGAGCTCGGATCTTCCGCTTTAGCAAATCCGGAAAGCATTAGATCTCTTGCCGTCATGCCAAATGTTAAAACAACTCCCATATCTCGATAATATGGACAAACATAATCTTTCCCACGGTCTAGAGCAAAGGCAGCCCCCACTTGTGCAGCTTCTTGTCCTTGACATGAAATGACAAACGGAATTTTCCCAGAACGATTTAATAACCACATCCGCTCATCAATTTTTCGAGCTAAAAGCATTGTTTCATACATTTCTAGTACATCTTGATCTGTCAACCCTAATTCTTTATGACGATTTTCAGCCATATGAAAACCTCCTTTATCTAATTAGCTATGAATAGCTTTTCCATCAACGGCAAGTGCAGCTTCACCAATAGCTTCTGACAGTGTGGGATGAGGGTGAATTGTATGCCCAATCTCCCAAGGAGTTGCATCTAAAACGAGTGCTAATCCTGCTTCAGAAATCATATCGGTTACATGTGGTCCAATCATATGCACTCCAAGCAAATCATCTGTTGTTTGATCAGCGACAAGTTTCACAAATCCGTCCGAATCGCCAAATACGAGCGCCTTTCCAATCGCCCGAAACGAAAACTTCCCGACCTTGACCTGATAACCTTTTTCTTTCGCCTCATCCTCTGTTAAGCCAACACTTGCTATTTCAGGGTTCGAGTACACACATTTTGAAACTAGCGTGTAATCAATTGGTGATGGATGTTTTCCAGCTATATGCTCAACAGCTACAATACCTTCATGTGATGCAACGTGAGCAAGCTGTAATCCACCAATAACATCTCCAATCGCATAAATGTGTGATTCTTTCGTTTGATAAACTTCATTTGTTGCGATATAGCCGTTTTCCACTTGAATGTCTGTATTTTCTAGACCAATTCCTTCCGTATTAGCTTGTCGGCCGACGGAAACGAGAATTTTTTCTGCTGTGAAGGATTTCTCTTCCCCGTTATGTTCTGCTGAAATGGAGATGCTATCACCTTTTTTCAATGTTTCAGGAAGAACTTTTGCATTTGTCACAATGTGAATTCCTTTTTTCTTCATGAGACGTTCCATTTCCTTTGAAATTTCACGGTCTTCTGTAGGTAAAATTCGATCGGCATATTCAAGAACTGTCACTTCTACACCAAAGTCATGAAGCATGGAAGCCCATTCAATACCAATGACTCCACCACCGATAATGATGATGGACTTTGGTAATTTCTCCATTTGCAGTGCTTCATCCGAAGTCAAGACATTCTCGCCATCAATGTCAAGGCCTGGCAACGTACGCGGACGAGAGCCCGTTGCAATAATCACATTTTGCGGTATTAATATTTCATTTTCTTCACCATTGTTGAACTCAACAGATATCGTACCTGGCATTGGGGAAAAAATAGATGGACCTAATATACGACCAGTTCCCTCATAAACATCAATATTCCCCTTTTTCATTAAATGCTTGACACCATTATGAAGCTGGTCAATAATTTTTTGCTTACGTTCTTGTACTTTTAAAAAGTTTAATTGAACACCTGTTGTCTCTACACCAAACTCTTCACTACGTTTAGCTGTTGCGAAAACTTCTGCACTACGCAATAAAGCTTTACTTGGAATACATCCAGCGTGCAAACACGTACCGCCTAATTTTCCTTTTTCTACTACAGCCGTTTTTAATCCTAATTGTGATGCCCGAATAGCTGCAACGTACCCGCCAGTACCGCCGCCTAATATGACTAAATCGTATTCAGTTGCCATGGAATGGACTCCTTTCTTAACTAAGAACTTTTTCTTTTAAACGTTTTCCCGGATATTCTTTTGCTTTTTCTTCACCACGAAGGACACGGAGGGCCCCTTCCGCTAATGCTTGCAATTCATTTTCCCCAGGGTACACCATCACATCGGCAATCCAATCGATATAGGAAGAAATTTGTTTGACGAATTTTTTTCCATATGCAAGCCCTCCAGTAAGTACAATCGCATCAACTTTTCCTTTTAATACAGCACTAGCTGCTCCAATTTCTTTGGCGATCTGATAAGCCATCGCATCATAGATTAACTTCGCCTTTTCATTGCCATTTTCAATCATTTTTTCAACTTCGACCGCATCATTTGTACCTAAATAACCGACAAGACCACCTTGGCCTACAAGTTTTTTCATAATTTCATCACGATAATATTCACCTGAAAAACAAAGCTCAACAAGGGCTCCTGCTGGCACCGTTCCAGCCCGTTCAGGACTAAATGGACCATCACCGTGCAGACCGTTATTAACGTCAATAACCCTTCCCTTTCTATGAACACCTACCGTAATTCCACCACCCATATGGGCAATGATGAAATTCATTTCTTCATATTTTTTATGAAAAGTTGCTGCAACTTTTCTTGCGACAGCTTTTTGATTTAGTGCATGGAAAATACTTTTTCGTTCGATACTAGGTACACCAGATATTTTAGCAATTGGCTCCATTTCATCGACTACAACCGGGTCAACAATATAGGCTGGAATATTAAGCCCTGAAGCAATTTCATTCGCTAAAATACCGCCAAGGTTTGAGGCATGTTGTCCTGCGTAACCATTTCGTAAATCCTCTAGCATCGCCTCATTAACCTTGTAAGTCCCCCCTTCAATCGGACGTAATAATCCTCCGCGTCCGCAAACAGCACTCAATTTTGAAATATTGATCCCCTCTTCGTCTAAAGCGTCTAAAATCGTCTGTTTACGAAACTCATATTGATCAATAATAGTAGGAAATGAATGTATTTTTTCCGCGTCATGGCGAATCGTCTTTTCAAAAATTGAACGCTCTCCATCAAACACGCCTATTTTTGTTGAGGTTGAGCCAGGATTAATGACAAGAATTCTGTAATCACGATCTTGCACAGTCGAAAACCTCCATTTTCGTAAACATGTTTGAGGCTGTCCCATTATTGTTATGGCCTCACATGCCCTTCTATCTATAAAATCATGATCCAATAATGAAAAATGAGGCTTTGGGACAGCTTCATTAAGACATTATTTAACGAGTGTGACGACGACTTAAAATATGTTGACCATTTTGTAAAAATTGGCTGCGAGATTTACGCATTGTTTCAATTCGTTCTTCGGCAAGACGATCAGCCGCAACATATGTTGGAATGTGATCACGCTTTGCGATTTCAAATACTTTTTCAATATTGTTGTAAATTTGTTCAACCTTCTTCATTGCGCGCTCACGATTATAACCATATAATTCATCTGCTACGTTAATCACACCGCCAGCGTTTATGACATAATCAGGTGCATAAACAATACCCATTTCATGAATTTTATCACCATGCTTAGGTTCACGAAGTTGGTTGTTGGCAGCGCCAGCAATCACTTTTGCTTTTAATTGCGGAATCGTCTCGTCGTTAATAATTCCTCCAAGTGCACATGGAGCAAAAATGTCACAATCAACACGATAAATTTCGCTAGGATCTACAGCTTTTGCTCCGAATTCTTCTGCTACACGTTGTACTGCTTCTTTGTTAATGTCCGTAACAATTAGCTGAGCTCCTTCTTCATATAAATGGCGGCATAAGTTGTATGCAACGTTTCCAACACCTTGGACAGCAATTACTTTACCTTCTAAAGAATCTGAACCGAAAGCTTCTTTCGCAGCTGCTTTCATTCCACGATAAACGCCGTATGCTGTGACAGGTGATGGATTTCCAGATGAACCAAACGCTGGTGAAATTCCTGTTACGTAATCCGTTTCTTCGTATATAATATCCATGTCCGCAACCGTTGTACCGACATCTTCAGCTGTAATATAACGTCCATTTAGCCCTTGGATAAAACGGCCAAATGCACGGAACATTGCTTCATTTTTATCTTTGCGGGGATCTCCGATAATAACGGTTTTGCCACCACCAAGATTTAACCCAGCTGCTGCATTTTTGTATGTCATTCCTCTTGCTAAACGTAGAGCATCTTCAATGGCAGCGTCTTCAGAATCATACGTCCACATCCGCGTACCGCCAAGTGCAGGGCCGAGTGTTGTGTCATGAATCGCAATAATCGCTTTTAAACCTGATTGTTCATCTTGACAAAATAGCAGCTGCTCATAGTCATATTTTTCCATATATTTAAAAATTTCCATTTTCAATTCCCCCTAAGATTATTTTGCTGAACATATTGCTAATGCTAGAGAGTAAAGTTTGCTCTCAGCAGAATCTGCTCGACTTGTTAATACAATCGGTGCCTTTGCCCCTGCAATCACAGCTCCCACTTTCGCTTTAGCAAAGTAAATTAATGATTTATACAAAATATTTCCGGCCTCAATAGCTGGAACTAATAAAACATCAGCTTGACCTGCTACTTCACTCTTAATCCCTTTATGTTCAGCCGCTTTCATTGAAACGGCATTATCTAGCGCAAGCGGTCCATCAACTATACAATTTTTTATTTGTCCTCTTTTATTCATTTGGGTTAGTGCTGCAGCATCTAGTGTTGCCTGCATGGCTGGATTAACCGTCTCAACTGCTGCTATTGGTGCAACTTTTGGCAAATTAATTTCGATTGAGTTTGCAATTTCAACAGCATTTGTTATAATTTGAGACTTTTGATGTAAATCAGGTGCTATATTCATCGCTGCATCTGTTACAATGATGAACCGGTCATATTCAGGAACTTCGAAAACAGCAACGTGTGATAATACTTTTCCTGTACGTAATCCATATTCTTTATTTAATACCGCTTTTAAAATCGTAGCAGTTGGGATATTTCCTTTCATTAACACATCTGCTTCTCTTGCCTTTACTGCTTTGACAGCCATTTCAGCTGACATTTCCTTAGAAGTTGTATGAACAATTTTCACCCCATCTTCCCGAATACCCTTTTCTTTTAAATAAAAACGAATTTTTTCTTCCTCTCCAAAAAGGATAAAACGAGCTAATCGTTTTTCTAGTGAAGTATAAACGGCTTCTATTACTTCTTCATCCTCCGCCTGTGCAACGGCAACCGTTTTATCTTCCAATTGGGCTGCTTTTGTAAGTAAATCTTCTAGCTTCATCTTCTAGAATCAACCCTTCCGAATTTTTGTTCGAATTTGTACGCTCCTATATAAAATTTTAGCAAGAATTGTGCCAATCGAAATAGATTGAAAACGCTTTAATCAAGAAAGTCTAATCATGAATTTTTTTTCATACTATGAAAATTTTTGCGTGTTATGTTTTGCAATGTTGTATTTTTCCATCTTGTAATATAAATTTCGTAAGGAAATGCCTAGTTTTTGTGCTGTCTTTGTCCGATTAAAGCCATTTTCTTCAAGAGCTTTTCTAATAATCTTTTCTTCAAACTGATCCATTAATTCAGATAAAGTGGCATTATTAGTATGATCGATAATATTTATTTTCTTCCTCTCTTTTTGAACTTCTAAGGAAGGAAGGTGGTGTGACTGAATCACCGTTTCATGATGGTTCATAAAAATGATGGCCCGTCCTAACACATTCTCTAACTCTCGAACATTTCCAGGCCAATGATAATTCATGAAAGCATCGATTACCTCGTCCGTAGCACCTTCTACATTTCGTCCATAATCTTGGTTTATTTTTCTTATTAAATAGGCGCATAATGCTGGAATATCTCCTTTCCGATGCCGTAAAGGAGGTATTGAAATTGGATAACGATTTAAACGATAATATAAATCTTCACGAAATTTTCCCTCAGCCATCGCTTTTTCGAGATTTACATTCGTAGCAGCAATTACTCTTACATTGACTGGTATTGGTTTTGTACCGCCAACACGAATGATTTCACGCTCCTGTAAAACTCTTAATAATTTTGCTTGCATATGTGCCGATAATTCGCCAATTTCATCTAAAAAAATACTTCCGTTATTCGCTTCTTCAAAGTATCCTCTTTTTCCACCGCGCTTTGCTCCGGAAAAAGCCCCTTCTTCATAACCAAAAAGTTCGCTTTCGAGCAAAGTTTCAGAAATAGCAGCGCAGTTTACACGAATGAATTTATTGTATTTTCGATCACTGGCATTATGAATAGCATGAGCAAACAATTCTTTCCCCGTTCCTGATTCTCCCCTTAATAAAACAGTCACAGGTGTTGTCGCCCCTAATTTTGCTTGTTCAATAACAACCTTCATTTCCTCACTTTCTCCAATAATGTCATCGAATGAATATTTTGCCTCTAATGTACGGATAATTTGTCGTGCCCGGTTCAATTCCGTTGTTAACATTTGGATTTCTGAAACATCGTGAATAACGCCAACGCTTCCCTTTAATTTCCCATCAACAATGATTGGAGCAACATTAACAATAACATCCTTTTTATTTGGACCAACCTTCATTCGTGCTCCCCGAACAGCTCTACGAGTTTTCAACACCTTCATATGCATGCTTTCACCTTCAGAAATGTCAATCTCAGCTGGTTTCCCAATCACTTCTTCCTCTGTTAAACCTGTCATTCGTGTATAGGCTCGATTAATTAAGAGCCCGCGGCCCTTTTCATCAACGACTGATATCGCTTCCTCTGATGATTGAATAATCGCCTGTAACATCGTTTGGATCTCTTTTAAATTTGTAATTTCTTCTGCCAGATGTTCAACTTCCGTAAATTCTTTAAAAATCGACAAAGCTCCATATAGCTTTCCCTTTTCATCTATAATAGGTATTCTTGTGGCAACGATCGAAACCCCATTATTTAAAACAAACTGCTGATTTATCTCAATTTGTTTCGATTTAAGCACCCGCGGCAAGCCACTCGTCGGAATGAAATCTTGAATAGGCTTGCCCATTACCTTTTCTTTATGTATTCCTGTAACTTTTTCTGCTGTTTTATTAAATAAAAACACTCGTTCATGAACATCAATCCCAATCATCCCATCGTTTGTAGAATTAAATATTGTTTCTTGTATATATGTTTCTTCTTGCAATTTTTCTATTAATGCCTCTTTTTCTTCGATTAGCTGATACATAATATAAGCAATCGAGCCCGGGATAATGATTGTTTCCTTTTTTTTCTCTTTCATAAGCTCTTCAAAAATTTGGTGATGACCTGTTGTTTCGATTACGATATCAATTTGTCCTGATAATAACGGCTTCCAGTCTGTACTCGTAAAAATTCCGAGTGATCGAGCTAATTTCATTCCAGGTGAATGGGGGTTTAAATCTACAACTGCAATAATTTTCAACATTTTCATTCTAGACAGTCTTTTAAGAAGAGCAGTGCCACCTTTTCCAGCACCGATGAGCAATACTTTTTGCATGATGATCCCCCTTTCATTAGATGAGCCATATTTATGAAAAAAATTTCATACTTCCATCATAACATGTTTGCGAGGGTTGACAAACGTTTACGAGAGTTCGAAAATAAACTTAATAAAACAACGAATAAATAGAATGAAGGGACTTATTCACATGGCCAGATTAATAGCGTTAATCATCATGGTTATTCCTGGTATTTTTTCTGCTTATGGAATTAAATTAATGAGAGACATGTTATTCGGAATATTACAGCCACCATTTCCTTATTTATGGCTGCAATTTTTAATTGGCTTCATTTTTTTCCTTGCTGGACTTTCGTTTATTGGAGGATTTATTTTACATCGCGATCGTAAGCGTAATAAGGTTCAGCCGCGTTTCGTAAAAAAAAGTGCTTGGCGCTCGCCTAGCGACGTATGAACCGGAAAGCTCCATATGAGATGAAGGAAACGCGAAGATTGGAAAAGCGATTTGCGTGTGATTTATAACGAGGAGCAAGAAGTTCGCTAGCCGCTGGATCTTTAGCTAGACACCTAAACTCCAATAAAAAGTAGCCAAGCATTCATAAAACTTGGCTACTTACTTTTTTCTTCACTTCCAAGGCTTTTTTCGGAATATCGGTTATAATGCCCGGAATATTCCAGCGAAATAATTGTTCCATGACGTTTAGGTTGTTTACTGTGTAAGCGCGAACAGAAATATTTTCTTCTCTTGCCTTTCTAATAATGGATTCCTTTTGCAATGAAGTAAAATGAGGATGAATTCCAGAAGACTGTAATTGTTTTGCATACTTCCAAGGCTCGTATAACCATTCACGATATAAAATCGCTGTTGGAATTTCATCCGTCAGCCGATGAACTTCTACGAGACTATAATGGTTAAACGAAGAAAGAACGACTCGATTTTCTAGTTGAAATTGCCGAATCAAATGAATCACTTTTTTCTCTAAATGAGGGTATTCAATGACACTGTTTTTTAATTCGATGTTCAAGAACAAAGATTGTTTTCGTTTGGCCCAAGAAAACACCTGATCTAATGTCGGAATCTGGCATTGCCCGGCATATTGTGGAAACTGATAGGAAGCATCAACATGCTGCAGCTCGGCATATGAATAGTCTTTTACCCATCCGGCTGCGTTTGTCGTTCTATCTAGTGTTTCATCATGGATGACGACGAGAATACCATCTTTTGTCATTTGGACATCAAGTTCAATTCCATCCGCATTTTGTTGATATGCTGCTTCAAAAGCTAGCATCGTGTTCTCTGGATATTCTCGGCTGGCACCACGATGAGCAAAAATTTGAGTCATATTTTAGCACCTGCTTTTTCATGAAATATATACCACCTTCTAATCGTCCGTTTGCCGTTCATTAGAAGGTGGCATAGATTATGTGCCTTTTCTCTTTCAAGAAGCTTTATGCTCTAAGCGTAATTTATCGGCAACCATCGCGATGAATTCGGAGTTCGTCGGTTTTGCTTTGGACATGCTGACGGTGTAGCCAAATAAGTTGGAGATGGATTCAATATTGCCTCTACTCCAAGCAACTTCAATGGCATGACGAATGGCACGCTCAACACGAGAAGCTGTCGTATTATATTTTTTAGCTATGTCAGGATAAAGAACTTTCGTAATTGAACCCAATAGTTCAATGTCTTTATAGACCATTGAAATAGCTTCGCGTAAATATAAATACCCTTTTATATGAGCTGGTACACCGATTTCATGAATAATGCTTGTAATACTTGCATCTAAATTGTTCGCCCTATCTTCTTTTTGTACTTTCGAAGATGCTTGAGACCGCTTTAATACAGATGAAGTTTTCCCGCTTACTTGCCGTATATGGCTTGCTAAACTTTCCATATCGAACGGTTTTAATATAAAATAAGCAGCCCCGAGATCGACTGCTTTTTTCGTGACATCTTCCTGTCCAAAAGCAGTTAACATGATCACATTTAAATTTTTTGGTTTTTCCATATCACGAAGCTTTTCTAAAACAGCTAAACCATCTAAATGAGGCATAATGATGTCTAATAAAAGAACATCAGGTTCTTTTTCCTTTAACATTTTTAAACACTCTAGTCCGTTGTACGCAACACCAATGACATCCATATCGTCCTGACTGGATAAATACTCTTCTAATAAAGAAACAAGCTCTTTGTTATCATCTACAATACAGACTTTAATCTTTTTCACAAAACCTTCCTCCCCGATATTCTTATGCAATCAAAAATGCCTAAATGTATCTAAAAAGAGACTTCGACAATTAAAGAAAGATTCCTCTATATTTTTGAAAAAAAACTCAAAAATTCCATATAACGCTCTTATTCTCCATTTTTCTCACATTTTCGACCTTATTCACATTATACATAACTTAACAAATGTACTTTACTCTTTATTTTAGCGAAGTGATAACAGGAAATAAAGCAAATGAAAAAAGCGAGCTCCTTAGCTCGCTTTTTGTTTCGTATTATATAGATCAATTCCAGCATCTTGCAGCATCCATTCTATATGAACACCGTACCCTGAAGTAGGATCATTCACAAATACGTGGGTAACGGCTCCAACTAGTTTTCCATCTTGAATAATTGGACTACCGCTCATTCCTTGAACGATACCTCCCGTTTTTTGAAGCAATTTTTCATCTGTTATTTTAATTACCATTCCTTTAGTAGCTGGGAATTTTTGATTAACTATGCTGACGATTTCGACATCAAATGCTTCAACTTTATCTTGGTCAACAACTGTTAAAATTTTCGCTGGTCCTTTTTTTACTTCATGAGATAAAGCTATTGGGATGGGTTGATCCATAATTCCATTTTGGATATCTTTATTTAATGTTCCAAAAATCCCAAAAGGAGTATTTCCTGTAATTTTTCCTATTTCTTCTCTTTCCCCAGAAAACTTGGCTAATTTTTCTCCAGGTTTTCCATTGCTTCCTTTTTCAATGGACGTAACTGTTGAACGAACGATTTTACCTTCATGAACAACTATTGGTTTTTTTGTATCAATGTCGGAAATTACATGTCCGAGAGCACCGAACTTTTTTGATTTCGGTTCATAAAAAGTCATAGTCCCAATCCCTGCAGCAGAATCGCGAATATATAAACCAATTCGGTATGATTGATCATGATGATCTTTGACAGGTTTAAGCGTCGTTTCAATTAATTCATTATTTCGCTTGACGACAAGATTTAGCGGATTTCCTGTCTTACCTGCTTCTTGAATAAAAGGAGTGACTTCGCTCATTTTCTCAATTTTCTTCCCGTTTATTTTTGTTATAATATCTCCAATTTTAATCCCTGCTGCTTCACCAGGGGATTTTTTTCCGTCATCTGTTTCAATTTGGTGATAACCAACAACTAATACACCTAAAGAATTTAACTTAACCCCGATTGATTGCCCCCCGGGTATAACTTTTAAAGCAGGGAGTACATCAACGGAAACTTTTTTAATTGGAAATCCACCTATATCATAAACAATTTCACCTTTCCCACTATTTTGTCCACTTACTTGTAATTCCGCTTCATTTTGGGCCAATATAAAAGCGTTGGTTGATTGTTGTGTAGCATTGGCAAAAGTAGGAATAACGTGATGGAAAGAAAAATGATCTTTTTCAAATAATTTTATTTCTTGTGGCATTGATACATATTGTTTAACTGAATCGGAAAAACCTAAACATATTAAAGAAACAAGGAGAATCGCACCAACTATTTTTCTAATTTTTTCAATGATCATTTTTTCACTCTCCTCGCTCCTACCCCACACCATATGGATATAAATCACATGGCTACATTCATTAATTTTACCTTGAGCGAGGTCATTTATAACAGGAATTAAAAGAAATTGTTACCTAAGCGTTTGAAAAGCGAGCAGCTAGCTGCTTTTCACCTGAAATGCCATCTTCAAAAGCTCTTTAGCATGTTGTTTCGTTAATTCTGTTACTTCTACTCCAGCAATCATGCGGCCAATTTCCTTAATTTTTTCCTCTTCATTTAACGTTTTTACATGTGTCTTCGTTCGACCGTCAATCGTTTCTTTAGATATATACAAATGATGATCCGCCATTGCGGCAACTTGAGGTAAGTGGGTAATACATAAAACTTGTGAACCTTCTGAAACTCGATAAATTTTTTCTCCTATTGCTTGGGCAACACGACCACTAACTCCCGTGTCCACTTCGTCAAAAATGATGGAAGTAATCCCTTGATGCTTAGAAAAAATTGATTTCATTGCTAGCATAATTCGGGAAAGTTCACCGCCAGAAGCTACTTTTGCTAAAGGTTTTAATGGCTCACCAGGGTTTGTTGAAAGATAAAATTCAACTTGATCGATTCCATCTTGTGTAAATTTTACTTCTGTTACATCTTGGAGAAATTTTACATCAAATGTTGTTTTATCCATATATAAAGCTTTTAATTCTTCTTTTATTTGCTGAATTAGCTTTTTGGCCCATTTTTTACGAAGCTTTGATACATTTTCCGCTTCTACAAGTAAATCTTTTTGAATCGATTCCAATTCTTCTCTTAGCGTATGTAAATGACTGTCTCGATTTTGAATCGTTTCGATTTCCTCTTCAATTTTGGCAGCATATTGTAAAATTTCTTCAACTGATTGACCATATTTTCTCTTTAAATGATTAATTTCATTTAGCCTTTCCTCAATAATGTCTAATCTTTGCGGGTCAAATTCTAATTGGTCTAACTCATTTCGCAGCTGGTACGTTAAATCCTCGATGATATAATAATGATTTGACAAAGCTTCCGACATTTCATGGAGTTTTTCATTTATATTTGAAACATCCTCTAGATGGCTCATGGCAAGACCGAGCCAATCTAATCCCCGTTGTTCCCCTTGTAAAGCATCGTAGGCATTTTGAAGCGCCTTAAACACTTTTTCAAAGTTTACAATCTTCTTCCGTTCTTCCTGGAGCTTCACATCTTCCTCTGGCTCTAGATTAGCGTCTTCAATTTCCTTCAGCTGAAATTGAATTAAATCTAAACGATGAGCCATCTCCTGTTCATTTTCTGTTAGCCGCTTTAGTCTTTGTTTTATATCTAAAAATTTTCGATATAATTGAACGTAAATTTCTTTCGCTTTCTGAATTTCATCAGATCCATATTCATCAAGCAAAAATAAATGTCTACTTTCATCCATTAATTCTTGATTATCATGCTGCCCATGTATATCGACTAAAAGCCTGCCAATTTCTCGAAGAATAGCAATGGTCACGAGCTTTCCATTGACTCGACAAATGCTTTTTCCGTTTGCCGTAATATCACGTCGTAAAATAACCATTCCATCCGTTATATCAATTCCAAAATCACGACATTTTTCTATACATGGATGTGTTTCATCATCGATTAAAAATAACCCTTCAATTTCGGCGCGTTTTTCACCAAATCGGACAAATTCCGATGATCCCCGTCCACCCGCTAATAACGAAATAGCATCAATAATGATGGACTTTCCCGCACCAGTCTCTCCAGTCAGCACAGTTAATCCTTTATCAAAGGACAAAGTTAAAGACTCAATAATGGCAAAATTTTTTATCGATAATTCCGCTAGCATAACGATTCACCTCTCCCATTTTATAGGGATTAAAGCATGTCCAAAAATCTTTTCGTTAATACTTCTGTATCTTTTGAAGTTCTACAAATGATGAGAATCGTATCATCTCCACAAATAGTCCCTAATATTTCATCCCAATCTAAATTATCGATTAATGCACCGATCGCATGAGCATTTCCTGGCATTGTTTTCATGACTAGTAAATGCCCAGCAGAATCAATTTTCACAAAAGCATCCATTAACGCTCTCTTTAATTTTTGCAAGGGATTAAAGCGTTGATCTGCTGGAAGACTATATTTGTAGCGCCCATCTGGCATCGGCACTTTCACTAAATGCAATTCTTTAATATCGCGAGACACAGTTGCTTGTGTCACGTTAAATCCTGCACTTTTTAACATATCCACGAGTTCATCTTGTGTTTCAATGTCAAAATTTGTAATGAGCTCTCGTATTTTAATATGTCTTTGCCCTTTATTCATTTCGGCACCTCTCAAGCATTTTCTTTACTTTTATGTTATACAAAATGACGAAAAAAGTACACGTTTGCTCGATAAACATAATAAACAGGAATAGCCTAGGCTATCCCTGCTTTTCTTGTTCCTAATTAGATTTGCTCTTTAATTCTTGATGTGCTTTTGCGACAATTTCTTCTATATTTTGTTTAAAATGGATTTCTCCTCTCTCTTTCGCCCCTTCAAAATAAAGATGGAGCAAAAACTCAATATTCCCATCGCCTCCAGTTATCGGTGAAAAGGTAAGGTTTACACAATCAAAGCCTTGCTCTAATGCAAATGTCGAAATGTCTCGCAATACATGTTCATGAACTTTTCGTTCTCTTACAATGCCTTTTTTCCCAACGTTTTCTTTACCAGCTTCAAATTGTGGCTTAACAAGAGCAATAATATGGCTTTTGGGGACTAAAATAAATTTTAATACAGGCAATATGAGTTTTAAGGAAATAAAAGACACATCAATAGTCGCAAATTCCGGTAATCCATATGGGAAATCGACGGCTGTTACGTAGCGGAAATTCGTTCTTTCCATTACGACAACGCGCTCATCTTGCCTTAGCTTCCAAGCAAGCTGATTATACCCAACATCAATGGCATAAGACAATTTCACACCATTTTGCAAGGCACAGTCCGTAAATCCTCCTGTAGATGCTCCGATATCGACCATAATTTTATCTTGAATATTTAGCTGAAATTCTTTTAACGCTTTTTCAAGCTTTAAGCCGCCGCGGCTTACATATGGCAAAACATTCCCTTTTATTGTAAGAGGAATGTCTCGATCGACCTTTTCACCAGGCTTGTCCATTCTTTGCTCATTACTATAGACAAGTCCTGCCATAATGGATCTTTTTGCTTTTTCTCTAGATTCAGCGAGGCCTCTTTCAACCAATAAAACATCTAATCGCTCTTTTTTACCCATAATTCATTCCTTTTTCTTTCACAGGTGTAAGTGTTAAAATGGAATCGATTGCTGCTTCTTTTGTTAGCTGTACTTCTTTAAGCAGCTTCGTAACGCTTCCATGTTCAACAAACGTATCTGGTATTCCCATTCGCTTAATTTTGGCATGTTCATAGTTGTGCTGTGAAGCAAATTCTAATACCGCACTGCCAAATCCACCTTGAAGCACCGCTTCTTCAATGGTTAACACCGGAATGTTTTCGGAAAATATACCATGCAGCATTTGTTCATCAAGCGGCTTAATAAATCTTGCGTTGACAACACGTACAGATAGATCTCGATCTTCTAGTTCATTCGCAGCTTCTAGCGCCATTCCAATCGTTGTACCAAATGTTAAAATACAAACGTCTGAACCATCTTTCAGCACTTCCCATGTACCTATTGGAATCTCCTTTAATTGTTTATCAAGTGGTACACCTAAACCATTTCCACGCGGATAACGGACAGCTATAGGACCATCATCATATTTCAGCGCTGTGTAAACCATATGCTGCCCTTCATTCTCGTCTTTCGGCATCATTAAGACGATGTTCGGAACATGACGCAAAAAGGCGATATCAAAAACTCCATGATGTGTTTCACCGTCTGCCCCAACAAGACCTGCTCGATCGATGCCAAAGAAAACGTTTAAATTTTGGCGACAGACGTCATGCACAATTTGGTCATACCCACGCTGCAAAAATGTTGAATAAATCGCTAAAAACGGCTTCATTTTGGCCTGCGCTAACCCAGCAGCAAGCGTAACGGCATGCTGCTCAGCAATGCCTACATCAAACATTCGATCAGGAAATTCTTCACGAAATCCTTCCAACTTCGAACCGACAGGCATTGCTGGTGTAATGGCTACAATTCGTTTATCCTCTCTTGCTATTTTCCGAACCGTTTCACTAACAAGTCCACTCCATGAAGGAGCGGTATTTTTTGGTTTTACAAAATCTCCTGTTTCAATCTTATACGGGCCTGTCCCATGCCACGTCCCTACTTTATCTGATTCTGCAGGCAAGTAACCTTTCCCTTTTTTCGTGATAACGTGCAATAAAACAGGACCTTTTGTTTTTTTCGCATATCGCAAGTTTTCAAATAAATCGTTAAAGTTATGGCCATCAACTGGCCCTAAATACGTGAAGCCAAGTTCCTCAAAAAACATTCCAGACACAAAAAAATATTTTAGACTATCTTTTACCCGCTCGGCTGTCTGTGCTAATTTCCCACCAACTGCAGGAATTTTTTTCAATAAATATTCTAATTCATCCTTCACCCAATGATATTTACCAGCCGTTCGCAGCCTCCCTAATATGTTGTGAAGAGCACCGACATTTGGGGCAATGGACATTTCATTATCATTTAACACAACAATAATATCCTTCTGTTCATGTCCGATATGATTAAGGGCTTCAAGCGCCATTCCACCTGTCAGCGCACCATCACCAATAACTGGAATAATATATTCATTCGTTCGTTTTAAATCCCGAGCTATGACCATTCCCATCGCAGCAGATAAGGAAGTCGAGCTATGACCGGTTTCCCATACATCATGCTCACTTTCAGCTCGCTTTGGAAAACCTGATAACCCTTTATACTGTCTAAGTGTATCAAATTGTTCGGCTCGACCTGTTAAAATTTTATGAACATATGATTGATGTCCGACATCCCAAATAATTTTATCCTTTGGACTATCAAATTCTTTATGTAAAGCGATTGTCAATTCGACAACGCCTAGATTCGGCCCAATATGTCCCCCTGTTTTCGATAATTGTTGAATTAAAAAATGGCGAATGTCAGCACTCAGTTGTTCTAGCTCATCGTTCGATAAATTTTTTAGAAATTTCGGATTTTTTATAGACATTAGATCCAAAAGGACCACTCACTTTCGATTCTGTTTTCGCTGCTTCTTATTTTTCCCTTTATTATCTTTTATCACTACAATATTAAAACGATTCTCTAAAAAATTAAATAATTTTCCTACCTGATATATTATATCTGTAGAATAACGGATAGCAAAGGTTTTTCCAAATGCTTTTCCTCCTACAGTCAAAGCTGCGACAATACTAGTTAAAAGAACGGATATGGCAAACTCATGAATCGACCCTTGCTTAAAATTTAACGATAAGGTTAAATTTAAAATAACAATGGCTGAAGCCGTTCCACTAATAATACCAGATATATCGCCAATGACATCATTACAAAAGTTCGAGAAGCGGTCAGCATTGCGAATAATGTGAATGGCTTGCCTCGCCCCTGGAATTCGTTTTGATGCCATTGCATGAAAAGGAACCTCATTGGCAGCTGTAGCTGCAATTCCTAGCATATCAAAAAAAATCCCAATTAAAACAATGAATAGAACAATGAGCATCCCGAGTGCCCAACCAACTCCGCCTAACAATGCTGTCGATATAATTGAAAAAAGAGCCGCTAACACAAATGTGATAACGGCTATTCCAAAGCTCCATTTAAATGATTGTTGAAAAAGTTCTCTCATTATTTTCTTTTACACCTTTTTCTTATTCAAACTATGTATAAAACAAAGTTGGAGTGGTCATATATAGAGTAAAAATTACGGCTTAGGTCCAGTAGGTTTTCCCAGCCGGGTACCAAGCGTTGCCACTCTGGCGGTTTCCCTTTAAACCCGACTTAGCACTGTCGCCAAATGCTAGACTGGATTGCCACTTAGTCCGTACTATAATCCTCTATATATGTCGCACCACGCGAACAGTCTAGGAGTTTTCCTCAACAGCCTTTAACCAGTTCCTAGCCTCTTTTGCAGAGCTGATTTCATATGGCATACAGTAGCCCTTTCATTGGCCATATGAAAAGGTTACTATTTAACCATAATCCCCTCAGACACCACTCAAGGCAGGCTACGCTGTCCGTACGTCCAAACAAAGGACGTACGTAAACAGGTTCATACCCCATTCCATACCTTCAATGAAGATACGTAAATGGGCCTCCGCGGAAAGAGGGTCAACGCCCACATGCCTTTGTGGATCGCCCTCTAACCTTAACTCCCAGCATCAACCCAAGGCTGGGCGCCTCAAGCCAACACCAGGAACTTCATCGATGTGCCCTTTAGCGGATTTTTAGGCCCGCCTTCAGAACTGGAGGGCTGACTAGAATACTGCACCACTCCACGTATTTCTGTGATAACATTATATCATAGGGGATTCATAATCTCAATAATCGAGCATTTAGTATTCCCTTGATACAACAAGGTCGCAAAAGTCTTCCAGTAATTTTGTACTTATGGATAATGTATGCAGTATTTCCTTCGCTTTTGCTTGATGTTCAAAAAGCTTTTTCTTTGCACCATCCATTGTTAATAAAGATGGATAAGTTGCTTTTTGATTTGTCGTATCAGAGCCAACCGGCTTACCAATCACTTCTTCATTTCCTTCAATATCCAATATATCGTCGCGAATTTGGAAGGCAATCCCCATGTGAAACGCAAATTTTTTTAATTTTAAAATGTCTTCTTCAGCTGCGTTTGCAAGGATAGCGCCAGCGATAATACTATATGCTAATAGCTTTGCTGTCTTATGTTCATGAATAAATTCTAGGTCAGACAACGTTAAAGCTTTTCCTTCTCCTTCTAGATCTGCTACTTGTCCACCAACCATTCCTTCAACACCGCAAGCTTTTGCTAATTCGGCTATAAGAAGCACCTTTTTTTGTGCTTCTACATCTTCTTGCTCGGCAATGATTCGAAAACTTTCGGTTAATAACCCGTCACCGGCCAAAACCGCTAATGCTTCGCCGAACACTTTATGGTTTGTCGGTTTTCCACGTCTTAAATCATCATTGTCCATACATGGAAGATCATCATGAATTAAGGAATACGTATGAATCATTTCAATCGCACAAGCAACCGGATAGCCGATGGATTCTTCTTTATTATAGGAATTTAACACAGCTAGAACTAAAACAGGGCGAAGTCTTTTCCCGCCAGCATTCAGCGAGTATAGCATCGCTTTTTTAATTTTTTCAGGAGCATTCAATCGCTCTATGTGTGACGGAAGAAGGGACTCGATCACCGTTTTCCTCTCTATTAAAAAGCTCTGAATGGATGCGCTCACGATTATTCTTCCTCCTGTATTTCAAATGGCTCTAATTGTCCATTATCTTTTAAAATAAGATCCATTTGTCTTTCCGCATGCGTTAACTTTTCATGACAAATCTTTGATAATAGCATCCCTTCCTGAAAATATTGAATCGCTTTTTCAAGAGGAACATCACCTTCTTCTAATTTTTCAACAATTTGTTCTAATTGTTCCATTGCCTGTTCAAATGTTAACTCTTTTTCTTCTTTCACATCGATCTCTCCTCTATTCCCTTTACTTCACATTTCAGTTTACCGTCCTGCAGATGAACTTCAATGGTATCATTTGGATTGATTTGTTTGACACTTTTTACGATATTGTTTTCGTTGTACACAAGGCTATATCCTCTTTCCATGACTTTTAACGGGCTCAAAGCATTTAATTTCGATACTTGGGTGTCAAACTGAGATTGTTTTTGATGGAGTAAAATGTTCATTTCACGGATCAACGTTCGCTTTACTTGGAAATAGTGTTCCTTTAGCCTTTTTACTTGATCATTTGGATGCTGTTGAAGGAGACGATTTTGGAACGTTTCGTAATGATCTTTTTTTCGTGTCATGTAGCGTTTTCCTTCACGCATAAAACGATCTAATAAGTGGTCAAGCAGCTGCTCTTTTTGTTCATACAATTGCTTTGGATATTTAAACGCGTAAGATTTTTGCAAGCTTTTCAAACGCTCTTTTTCATATTTCAATCGATCTTTAAATATTTTCATGATTCGTGCTTGTCGCTGCTTCGTCCGTTCTATTAAATCTGCATAATGTGGTACAGCCAACTCAGCAGCACCTGTTGGGGTTGGAGCACGTAAATCGGCAACAAAATCAGCAATGGTATAGTCTGTTTCATGTCCTACTGCTGAAATGATCGGAACTTTCGAATGAAAAATTTCACGTGCAACGATTTCCTCATTAAAAGCCCAAAGCTCTTCAATTGAACCACCACCGCGGCCAACGATTAACACATCTAACATGCCGAGCTCATTAGCTTTACGAATTTGCTTTGCAATGGAATGGCTCGCTTCAACTCCTTGAACGAGTGCAGGTAATAAAATAACATTACAAAGCGGATACCGTCGTTTAATGGTTGATAATATATCGCGAATGGCCGCCCCAGTCGGTGATGTGATCACACCGACATTGGATGGATAAGTAGGTATTGGCTTCTTATATTTTGGATCAAAAAGGCCTTCCTTTTCAAGCTTCCGTTTTAATTCTTCGTATGCTAAATATAAACTTCCAATACCATCTGGCTGCATTTCCTTCACCGTTACTTGATATGTTCCACTAGGCTCAAATACAGAAATCCTGCCGCGAACCAATACTTTCATGCCATCTTCTGGTCGAAATTTTAACAATCGAAAATCACTATAAAACATAACCGCTTGAATTTTGGCCCCTTCATCCTTTAATGTAAAATACATATGACCTCTACTATGAATTTTTACGTTAGAAAGTTCGCCTTTTATCCATATATCTTGCAAGTGTGGGTCAACATCAAATTTTCGTTTAATATATTTTGTTAAAGCCGTAACGGTAACAAATTTTCTGTTACTCATATAAAAAACTCCTTTTATTTCAACGTTTAGAATTGTAAAATAAGCTATCAGCGGCCTATTACCACTGATAGCTCCACAATCAAGATAAACGTTTTTTCGCAGCCAAAATAGTGTTGTGAACTAACATCGTGATCGTCATCGGACCGACTCCACCTGGAACAGGTGTAATAAAGCCAGCCTTTTCTTTTGCTTCCTCAAAGTGAACATCACCAACGAGCTTTCCGGATTGTGTGCGATTCACTCCTACATCAATTACAACAGCCCCCTCTTTCATATCATCTGCAGAAAGAAAATGGGCTTTTCCAACTGCAACGATTAAAATATCCGCTTCCTTTGTAAAGGATCGCAAATTATTCGTTTTGGAATGACAATATGTAACCGTCGCATCCTCATTTAAGAGCAATTGACCAACAGGCTTTCCTACAATATTGCTTCTTCCTACAACTACAACATGCTTTCCGGCTATTTCGATGTTAGCAGATTTTATTAATTCAACAATTCCTGCTGGTGTACACGGCAAAAATGCTTCTTGTCCCGTCATCATTCGTCCGATATTAATGGGATGAAAACCGTCAACATCCTTTTCAGGAGAAATTTTTTCGATCACAGCTTTTTCATCAATATGCTTCGGTAATGGTAATTGAACTAATATACCATCAACAAAAGGATCTTGATTGTAGCGGTCGATAAGCTGTAATAGTTCGTTTTCTGTAACGCTCTCCTTTAAATGTTCTAATTTGAACTCAACACCCGTTTCGACGGAAGCCTTTTGTTTCCCTTTTATATAGGAAAGAGAGGCAGGATCATCCCCAACTAAAATAATCACCAGCTTTGGTGTTATCCCTTTTTGCTTTAACAATTTCACCTCATTAGCCAGCTCTTGTCTTTTTTGAATGGCCAAATCTTTTCCGCTAATAATCGTTGCAGTCATTTTCTTCCTCCTTCTACTTTGATTCTTCTAAAGAATTTTTCACGCTTGAGAGGACACCATTTACAAATCGACCTGACTTTTCATCACCAAATGTTTTCGCCAGTTCAATCGCTTCATTTAATGTGACATTAACGGGGATATCCTTTTCATATTTCATTTCATAAACTGCCATCCGTAAAATAGTTCGATCGACTGCTGCCAATCTTTCTATTTTCCAATTAACTAAAAAAGGCTTAATCATTTCGTCAATTTCCTGCATGTGATTATTCGTTCCCTCGACAAGGCGTGTTAAAAATTCATCAGCTTCTTCCCCTTGAAGAACGTGTTCGATCGCTTCTTTTGGTGATGTATGAGCGATATCAATTTGAAACAGTGCCTGTAATGCTTTTTTTCTTGCTGTTCTCCGTTTCATTTTCTGACTCCTTTTAATATATTGGTCATTGTCGAATAGTCATAAAAGAATGATATCATATTTCCATTGTTGAAGCATATGAAAGTTCAACAAAAAAAAATTCAGAAAGTTGAAATATTTTTGTTGTCATTATAGATGAAAAATATTTAGTAATAAAAAAAGCGCAAAGCGCCCCGCTTAGCGGCGTATGAACTAGACTGCTCCGCATGAGATCAAGGAAACACGAAGAGCGAAAGCGTCGATGTTGACTTATCGGAAGGAGGAGAGGGAAGTTCACTAGTCGCTGCGGCTTTCGCTTGACATCCATAACTATATAAAAGGGTTTATTCCTTCGTGATCATGATATAAATTCTGATATAATAAAAAAAAGCGGGAATTCCCGCCTTTTTACATCGTTTCCTCTATCTCTGTTTCCGGCTGTTTTTGTTCAAATTGTACACCTACGACATGAATATTAATTTCATTGATTTCGAGAGCTGTCATATTTAATAAAGCTTGACGAATGTTATCTTGCACTTTTTGAGCAACAGTTGGAATGGATACACCAAATTCCATGACACAATATACATCAATGACAATACCATCATCATTTAAATCAACTTTTACGCCCTTGCCGTGGTTTTTCTTTCCGAAACGCTCGACAACTCCTGTTGCAAAATTGCCTCGCATTTGCGCAACCCCTTCAATTTCAGAAGCAGCAATTCCGGCAATAACTTCAATGACTTCTGGGGCAATTTCAACCTTTCCTAAGCTTGAGTCTTCTTGATTCATTTCCAAAATATGTTTTTCACTCAAAAAAATCACCTCCTACCTTGCTACTCCATCACTTTATGGAGCTCTAAAAATTTCGTATTAAACTCACCACTAACAAATTTCTCATGTTCTAAAAGCTTAAGATGGAATGGAATCGTCGTGTAAACACCATCAATGACAAATTCATTTAAAGCACGCTTCATGCGGGCAATGGCTTCTTCTCTTGTCGCACCATATGTGATCAGCTTTGCAATCATGGAATCATAAAATGGTGGAATGGTGTATCCTGAATAGACAGCCGAATCAACACGTACCCCAAAACCACCTGGAGGTAAGTACATATTAATTTTCCCAGGTGACGGCATAAAATTCTTCTCTGGATTTTCCGCATTTATACGGCATTCAATTGCCCAACCATTAAATGTAACATCTTCTTGCTTATATGACAGCACTTCATTGGATGCTACTTTAATTTGCTCTTTAATTAAATCAATTCCCGTCACCATTTCTGTTACAGGGTGCTCGACTTGAATCCGTGTATTCATTTCCATGAAATAAAACTCACCACTATGATAATCGAAAATAAATTCTACTGTTCCAGCCCCTGAATAGTTAACGGCTTTTGCCGCTTTCACGGCAGCCTCTCCCATCTTCTTTCGAATTTCTTCCGTTAATGCAGGTGAAGGAGTTTCCTCTAAGAGCTTTTGTAAACGGCGTTGAATCGTACAATCACGTTCGCCTAAATGAATAACATTTCCATGATTGTCTGCCAACACTTGAATTTCGACATGACGGAAATCTTCAATATATTTTTCAAGATAAACTCCTGGATTTCCAAATGCTGTTGCTGCCTCTTGTTGTGTAATTTGAATTCCTTTTTTCAGCTCCTGTTCATCACGAGCTACACGAATTCCTTTTCCGCCTCCACCAGCTGTCGCTTTAATAATAACAGGAAATCCAATTTTTTCAGCAATTTCCATTGCTTCTTCTATATTTTCAATAATTCCTTGTGAGCCAGGGACAATTGGAACACCGGCCTTACGCATCGTTTCTCTTGCAATATCCTTTGTCCCCATTTTTGAAATCGCCTCTGGACTTGGACCAACAAAGGTGATGTTGCATTCTTTACATAGCTCTGCAAAATCAGCATTTTCCGCCAAAAATCCATAGCCCGGGTGAATCGCATCTGTATTCGTAAGTTTGGCGACACTAATAATATTGGTAAAATTTAAATAACTATCTTTCGATGCTGTAGGTCCAATACAGTAAGCTTCATCTGCAAGTTGAACATGTAAAGCATCTTTATCAGCTTCAGAATAAACTGCAACCGTTTCAATTCCTAATTCTTTACATGCACGAATGATTCTTACAGCAATTTCTCCTCTATTAGCAATTAATAACTTCTTAATCATAAACTCGCTCCTTATTCAGGCTTTACAAGAAATAATGGTTGTCCATATTCAACTAGTTGTCCATTTTCCACCAGTACTTCTACAATTTCACCTTTTACATCAGCCTCGATTTCGTTAAACAATTTCATAGCCTCTACGATACAGACGACCGTATTTTCTTCCACTTTAGATCCAACTTTTACATATGGATCTGCATCTGGATTTGGGGCAGCATAAAACGTTCCGACCATCGGTGACGTGATTTTATGTAAGTTTTCAGTATCAACATTTTTCGGTTCTTCTTTCACAGCCTCTTGTTTTTCACTTGGTGCTGCAGCTTGTTGTGGAGTCTCTGTTATTACTTTTTGAACGGGTTGAACTTCTTTTTCTTGAACAACTTTTTGTACAATCGTTTCTCCTTCTTGCCCGCGTTTTCTTAATTTAACTTTGACCCCGTCATTTTCATACAAAAATTCATCGATCGATGACTGATCAATTAGTTTAATAATTTCACGAATTTCCTGTATTTTCAACATTAAAAGCACCCCTTGCGTTTTGAACTAATGGTTTTTGAATTGTCATCTAGTACTAAAAGTATGTACTACATAGTATCATACGACAAGATACAGCAAAAATTCAACATCGTTCGGTCAGCTCAATGCTAAATGATCTTGATGAGGAGTGGATAAATATACAAACTAATATAAATTATAAAATAATTCGATTTATTTTAAAACGCTTCCAACAGATTTTTCTCATTTTTATTTATCGTCTCTTTTCATCATCAACGTGCTGCAATAAAAAATCCCCATTCAATTGGGGATTTAATCAGCTGGATGGAAGGTAACCGCTACATCTTGCATTCCGCTAATTTCTTTTTTTACAAGATGGATAATTTCATTCGCTTTTTGTTTAGAATGTTCTTTTGCTTTTACTGTAATACGAACTCGATCTCCATCTGCTTGAACTAATGCATCACCGTATCCTTTTGATTTAATTAACGTTTCTAAAACTTTTTCTTTCGCTGTTATTTCTGATAATTCCCTCATCTCTTCATATGCTTTGCTTTTCTCCTCGGCTGATACTTCGTTAGAGCCGATGATCGATTCCAGCTGCTGCTTACGCATACTTCGTTCATCCTCAATCTCCATGCGTATTGCTGTAAATAAATCGTCATTTGAAATACTTGAAATAATCGCTTCATCATTTTCATCATTTACATTTTCTTGTGTAAGGTCTCCATTTTTTTCTTTTTGTCCACTGTTTTCTTCTTTCCCTTGATCATTTTCTTGCTCTTTACCTTTTTCATCCATTGAAGTATTTCCGTTTTCCTTTGTACTGAGCGCGACGTTTGAATTCATTTCTCCTTCTGGAGACGTAATATAATATACACTCAAGACAACGACTAAACTGAGCATCGTTAACAGCCAAACGGTTTGTTTTTTTAACAATTATTATTCCTCCTTTGTTTTTTTAGGTAATACGGCTACACGGTGGCTTTTCACATCCAATACCCTCGTAACCGCTTCTACGATCATTTTTTTGATTTGAATATTTTCAGCACCTTTAGCTACAACTAAGACTCCCCGGATTTCAGGCTTCTCGGTCTTAATGACAATCGGGGACTCTTGATCTCCTTGCCTGATCAAAACAATTTGTTCATCTACAGATTGATCATGTACTTCACGAGTGCCACCTTTTAAGTCTTTTTCCTCCGTTGTTTGGCTTTGCATCGTCCTATTTTTTTCAAGTACCTTTTCAGACGTTGAGTCTACATTAACAACGACCGTAACGTCATCAACACCAACAATGCTTTCTAGAGCTTCTTTTAATTGTTTTTCATATTCTTTCTCAATCGTCTCGATGGCAGAATTTTTTTCATCTAATTGTTTAAAAGCTTTCTTGGCTTCATTTTCATGGAGGTTGTTCATTCCTTCATACGTTTCCTTTTGACTGCTAGAAAAAAGGTTACTTATTAACATAAAGGCAATCCCAATAAACATGACAATCAGTACATATTGATAAGTCGAAGGCTTTTTATGACCACCTGGAAGTAAATCCATGATTCGTGCAAATAAACTTTTTTTATCTCCCATTATCGATCCTCCCCTCCTTCCATTCGAACGGTGATTTTATGCGTTGGTATTCCCCATGTTAGAGCTAGTTGTTCTATAATTTCTGATTCGAGTGCCATGTGTTGATTTTCGTCTCGTTCTGTGGCAAAAGGTTTAATTTCGATTGGTTGAATCGTTTCAATAGCTGTGTCTGAATTTGATTCAGCAAGCGTAACGATTACCTCATCGATATCTTTTTCCGAATAAATTTGTTGTTGATTGGGGTTCGTGGAAAGAAGGATATTTTCAATTTTTATTCCATACCTCTCCATCAGCTCCTCTTCCGCAAATAATTTCATTTGGACAGCCATTTGTTCTAAAATATATGCACGTTCTTTAGCTTGTATATCATTTTTCTTTAATTCCATTTCATTTTTTATTTGTTCATCGTGAACGAATAAAGGATTGTTCATTTCGGCAAATAGCTCATGGGTGTCAATTGAAAATATTTTAAATATAGGTGTAATGATCACAACAACTAGGAGGAGGCTAATCACGAGCTTTGCATATTTTTGCATTGACGAATTAGGTAACAACATATCTACGATAAGTGCTAGTAAAATAAATAAGATAATATTTGTAATCCAATCCGTTAAAAACGACACCTTTTAATCACCTACCTGACCATCATCGTGACATTGCCAGCCGCTATGATAACGGTGAGGCTTAAAAAGAACATTAATGATACGATGGCGAGTGCTGCAAAAATATAAACGACACATTTACTAATAATGTCCAAACATTCGATTACTAGCCCTCCGCCTAGCGGTTGTAAAATAGCGGCGGAAAGCTTGTAAATAAAGGCTAATGCCAAAACTTTAATGGCTGGAAATAAAGAAATCATCAATACAAGAGCTACTCCAATTAACCCAACCGTATTTTTTAATAGTAACGAAGCACTAATCACAGTGTCGGCAGCATCCGTAAACATTTTCCCTAAAACTGGAACGAAATTGCCAGTGACAAATTTAGCTGTTCGTAAAGTTAGGCCATCTGTTACAGCCGCAGACGCCCCTTGAACCGATAAAACTCCTAAGAATACTGTTAAAAAGCTGCCTAATAAACCAATACTTATATTTTTTAACAATTGAGCAAGCTGGGTAACTTTATAATGTTCTGAAAGTGTGCTGACAAGATAGAGTAGGGCTGAAAGAAATAGCAATGGAAGAACAATTTTTTCAATTAATAATCCACTTGTGTTCATTAAGAAGATAATCACTGGATGAAAAAATGCAGCAGAAACGAGGCCACCGGAAGAAGCCATCATTGCTAGTAAAAGAGGAATCAATGAGAGCATCAAATTGGTCATTCCTTGTATAGCTTCTTTCGTATAAGATATGGCTATATGAAAACTATTTAGGGCAATAATGATTAATACCATATACACAATCATATAGGCGACCTTGCTAACTGTTTTTTGTTCAAAAGCATTTTGCAAATGTTCAAGAAGCGTGCTAAAAACTGTTAAAAGTATGAGTGTTCCTAAAAGTTTCCCATTCGTTAAAATCTCGTAAAACAAAAACTTAACTAAACTTTGAAACCACTCGGTTAGTGAAAATTCTTTTTCTCCTTTAATAAATTGGTAGAGTGAGCCTTTTTGGCTTTCTGGCAGAAAACCACCATACTCTGTCAAAATTTGATCCCAAAATTTTGTCATTTCTTCTAAACCTAAATTTTCAATTTGATCTTGAATGTATTGTTGTTCCAACTTTTCTTTTTGCTCCATTGAGCCATTTGTCTGCTGAATTGAGGCTTGTACAAAAATTGGAATAAAAAAAAGGACAATCAACGAAATCAATACTGTTAATAGGAATGACTTTTTCACTCTCCTCCCCCTTCATTCTTTACGCTTTTGGTATAAGGGCAATAATGGTTTGTATAATAACAGATATGATTGGGATTGCTAATGTTAAGATTAAAATTTTTCCGCTAAGTTCAATTTTAGAGGCAATCGCTCCTTGTCCTGCATCTTTAGCTATTTGAGCACCGAATTCTGCAATATAAGCTATACCAATAATTTTCAAAATGGTCTCTACATACATAAGATTCACACTAGCATTTTGAGCAACTGTTTCAATCATCCGAATTATGCCTGTAATGCGGTCCATTAATAAAAGAAAAATGACACAGCCTACAAATACTACGAGCAAGACGGCAAATGTCGGCTTTTGCTCATCTACGATTAAGGCAAGAAAGGTGGCAATCATACCTAGTGAGACAATTTGAATAATTATATCGATTGTATTGCCACCTCCTTCATCCCTGGAAAAGAAAAACGGATTTTATTTTTTGGAATAAATCATCAACAATCGTAGCTACCATAAATAAGATATATATAAATCCAAGGAGTGTGACCCATTGAGCGTATTCTTTTTTCCCCATTTGGTCTAATATGGTATGAAGAAATGCAACGATAATACCTATTCCTGCAATTTGAAAAATTGTATTGACATCAACACCCATATTTGGATCCCCCTAGCTTCTATAGCTACATCAATAAAATCACAATGAGCAATCCTGATAAAAACCCTAAACTTTTCACCATTTTTTCATACCGACGCTGTACGTCAAACGCCTCTTGTTCTTCACGTTCTAAATGTAGTAGAGCTAATCGAATATGTTTTTGCTGAGAAATAAGATCGTGCTGACCAAGCGTTTCCCCAAATTGCTTTAAAATTTCTAATTCACCCTGCTTTAATGCCGTTAGCCTCCATACATCTTGTAAGCTGGCTTCCCAAGCTTCTTTCACACTCATTTTCCCTTCTGCTAGTTTTTGTGAAAAATATTTAAACAACCACGATAATGGTTTGGATATTTGATTCGAAATATGTTCTGAAGCATCTTTTAATGGAGTATGTCCATACATTATTTCTGCTTCTAAGGCAGAGAGTGCTACTTTCAATTGTCGCAGCTGTTTCGTTCGTTCACTTAAATGTTTTGACGCCTCAAATCCTATCCAAGTTGTTGCGAGCAATATGCATGTTGCACCCATAAGTTTGATCATGATGGTTTCACACTCGCTTTTAAATAAAGATCTTGTCTGTTTTGATCAAATATTTTCAAAATGGTACCAGGTCCATTTTGACATGAAAGTTGTATGTAACGATCAAAAATTTGTTCTTTGAATAAATCGCTTAGAGTTGGCCGTAATAATAGATCTTCAAGGCATTCTCCATGGGCCGTCACAAATATTTGTACACCAGAATGGATGGCTTCCATTAATGCATCAACATCTTCTCGTCTTCCGATTTCATCAGCAACAATGACATTCGGGCTCATGGAACGAATCATCATCATCATTCCTTCCGCTTTTGGACATCCATCCAAAACATCAACACGTATTCCAAAATGATGTTGCGGGATACCCTTCACACTTCCAGCAATTTCAGATCTTTCATCAACAATTCCCACTTTTTGTGCGGGAATGTTTTTCGTACCAGTACTAATTAATCGTGCAAAATCTCGCAATAAAGTTGTTTTCCCTGTTTGTGGAGGCCCAAAAATTAATGTATTTAACCAGCGATTTTGATATACAAATGGTAGATAGGGGTTGGCGCTTCCTATTTTTTCTCTGGCAATTCGAATATTAAATGAAGTCACATTGCGGATGATTTTCACTTTCCCGCTTTCTGTAATCACTTTGCCGGCAAGACCAATACGATGTCCTCCGGATATCGTTATATAGCCGCGCTTTAACTCTTCCTCCAATGTATAAATAGAATATTGGCTCATTTTATTTAAGATCGTTAAGCAATCTTCATATGTCGTTCGATAAGAAAGAAATTTAGGACTTCCTTTTGCGATCAATTCAACCGGTTTTAAAACCCGTATACGGATTTCCTCTAATTCTTCTAAAAAAAAGGAAGGAAGACATTGAATTTCCTCTTTCACAACGTCAGGTAAAAAAAAGAATATTTCGTCCAACATTCTCCCCCCCTCTTGACATGAATTGTTACTTCCAATGTATGCTAGCTTGGACACAATATGACCATTCTTTATTTGAAAATGCCAAATAAAATAAAACACACTCCAATAAAGATCAAAACTAGTTTTGAATAGGATAATTGATCAGCTAGTTGAAAAACACCAATTGTCATCGTAATGATAAAAATAAACGGTCCGATCATCGCTAAAATTGAATTTATTGCGACCGCCTTTTTCACGTTGTTCGTCAATAGTATAAGAATAGCCGCAATAAGCTCTATCATAGAGGAAAGAAAACGAAGTCCCGCCATAGAGAAAACTGCTGGATCCAATTTATTCAATTTGGGACCTCCTTCATTGTCTTTACTTTAGTAAAATGTATGAGCAACGAACATAAAACATGTAAAGAAATTAAAACTTTAAAGTATACTAAATAATGGGGGTGGGGATATTTGTTTATACATATTTATGAGGGATTACAGTGGTTAGTTGGTTTTTCTGTTTATGTGATATTGCCATTTTATGTATATCGAAAAGTGCAAAAAAGAAAAAAGGTGTCGCTTGCTTGGACAGTCGAAAAGCTATGGTAAAGCAACAATCTTTTAGAAAAGAGCCAAAAATAAAAACCCCTTATTTAGGGGTTTTGCAATTAAGCACGAGATACATATGTTCCGTCGGCAGTATTAATAACTAAAACATCTCCTTCATTCACGAAGAATGGCACTTGAACAACAAGACCTGTTTCTAACGTAGCTGGTTTAGAACCACCAGATGCTGTATCTCCTTTAATGCCAGGTTCTGTTTCAGTTACCGTTAACTCAACAGTATTTGGTAAATCAATACCGATCGTTTCACCTTGGAACATCATTATATGTACTTCCATGTTTTCCTTTAAAAATTTTAATTCATGTTCGATTTGGGAGCTGCTTAGTTCAATTTGCTCATATGTTTCTGTATCCATAAATACATGCTGGTCACCATTTGCGTATAAATATTGCATTTTACGTGTGTCGATTTGCGCACGAGCTACTTTTTCACCAGCACGGAACGTTTTCTCTTGGATCGCTCCTGTACGCAAGTTACGTAATTTTGAACGGACAAAAGCAGCTCCTTTTCCTGGTTTTACGTGTTGAAAATCCAGTACTCTCCAAATTCCACCATCGACTTCAATGGTTAAACCAGTTCGAAAATCGTTAACAGAAATCATAAAATATCCTCCTATAATAGATTTTATAAGTACGAAGCACAACTGTCTACATCGTATCGTCCATACGACTCATGTCCGTTTAGTTATAAAATGATTAATTCCTTCGATGAATGAGTAAGTGATTCATTTCCTGTAGCTGTTAATACTGTGTCATCCTCTATTCGTACGCCACCTTTTCCAGGTAGATAAATTCCCGGTTCGACCGTCACAACCATTCCAGGTTCTAAAACAATATCAGAACGAACAGATAATGTTGGGCCTTCATGTACTTCTAAGCCAATTCCATGCCCTGTTGAATGTCCGAAATAGTCACCATATCCCTTTTCCGTTATGTATTCTCTAGTCAGTTGATCTGCTTGTCTTCCAGTCATTCCTGGCTTGATGTTTTTCATTCCACAAAGCTGTGCTTCTAATACAATTTGATAAATCTTTTTCAGTTCTTGATCAGGTTCACCGACAGCAATTGTTCGAGTAATATCGGAGCAATATCCTTTATAATACGCTCCAAAGTCCAAGGTAACAAGCTCTCCTTTTTCAATGACTTTTTCGCTGGCAACACCGTGCGGCAATGCGGAGCGGTATCCTGATGCAACAATGATGTCAAAAGAGGATGAACTAGCACCATGTTTACGCATATATAATTCGAGTTCATTAGCTACTTCAATCTCTTTGAGCCCTGGACGGATAAAATTTAATATATGAGAAAAAGCTGCATCGGCAATTTCAGCTGCTTCCTTTAATATCTTAATCTCTTCGTTCGTCTTAATCAAGCGTAACTTTTCAACTGCATTGGAAACAGGCACAAGCTGTATATTTTCTAAAACTTTTTCGTAAATCTTATAATCGGAATAGGTCATGTCCCTCTCTTCAAATCCAAGCTTTTTTATACCAATTTTATTAGCTTGGATTGCCACTTCGTGAGCGATCATTCCTTTATGCTCTACTATTTCAAAGCCTTTTACTTGTTCCTCTGCCTGTTTGACGTAACGAAAATCGGTAATAAAGACAGAATGACTCTTAGCTATTAACGCCACACCAGCCGTTCCTGTAAACCCTGTCATGTAACGTCTATTGTAGGAATTGGTGATTAACAGGCCATCAATTCCAAGTTCTTCAAGACGTTCTCTAATTTTCTGTAATTTCACCTTCATTCCCCCTTATATGATGGATTAATGCTTGTGCAGCTAGTTGATATCCATAAAAGCCAAATCCTACGATTTGACCGATCGTTGCAGGTGCTGTTACAGAATGATGTCGAAATGACTCTCGATTATGGACATTTGAAATGTGAACTTCTACGACTGGAATCGAGACACTACTAATCGCATCCCGTATGGCATAACTATAATGTGTAAAAGCACCAGGATTTAAAATAATGCCATCAAAACGTTCTTCAGCATCGTGAATGGCATCAATTACATCCCCTTCATGGTTCGATTGAAAAAAGGAAAACTGAACCTTTTCGTTTTTTGAAAATTGGCATAAATCTTCTTCTAAATCTTTTAACGTTTTCTTCCCATATACTGCCGGTTCGCGAACACCAAGTCGATTTAAATTCGGACCATTCAGCACAAGAATTTTCACCATTTTTGACACCTTTCCTAATAGATTCTATCTTCTTCCATTTGTATAATAATAAAACTTTTATAGAGAATTGATATATAGGAAACGAAAAAAGAATGTTCAATCAAAGAACATTCTACCATAACCTTATAAAACAAAACATCCTTATTGTTTCTTGACAGTTAATTCGTTATGTTCAAAGGAAATGGAGTATCCAACAAACACACCAAATAAAATAAACATACATATGGATGTAACATTTGTATTGACATCCAATTTTGTAAAAGAGTCTAAATTTGGAAATATCGGTGTTAACACATAAAAAACGAATACCCACAGAACAACACCAAACAAGATACCTGACCACAATGACAAAAATTTTTTTAAAGTTACATAATACAAAAGGGCTACAAGAATCGACATAAGGCCATTTAGCAATATCCCAATAACATTTCCAATTGTATCGTATTTCCAGTCTCCGACAGCAAATGGTGTTAAAATGAGATTAGGACTAATTTTCGTAAAATGAAATATGTAGGCTATATAACCGATAAAACTCCAAAAAACTCCACCAACAAAACCTATCAACATCACTTTTGCAAAAATAGACATCGGTGGTTCTTTTTGATTTTGTTCTAGTTTTTGATTTTCTTTTCCTTCCTCACGAGCTTTTTCAACATTCTGCAGATCGGTCATGTTCATCACCTCCACTTATATTATGTCCATTTCCATCAAAATTGATGTTTCAGTCAATCCGCGTATTTTTTATATTTTCTTTATTTTGGTTGATTAAACATAAACGACTTAGGGTATAGTGATAAAAACGTGAATTTCCTTAATTCTAGTATGAAGAACACATCAATCTAGAGGTTTTCAGAGCTTTTATGTAGAATAAATAACATAAAGAAAATGCCATGATAAACATATACTTATATTGGGATAGGTAGGTTGATGTACATGACAACAGAGAAAAAGATTACTTATGGTGGGCAGGCTGTTATAGAAGGGGTAATGTTCGGAGGAAAGAATCATT
Source organism: Bacillus alveayuensis (assembly GCA_030812955.1). Taxonomy (GTDB): domain Bacteria; phylum Bacillota; class Bacilli; order Bacillales; family Aeribacillaceae; genus Bacillus_CB; species Bacillus_CB alveayuensis. The sequence continues at coordinate 455,576 of JAUSTR010000001.1, read as the reverse complement.
ACGTCACGGCGATTCGTCGACAAGATCAATCTATTGATTTTTTTCATACACCCCGAAAACAAAATCCTACCATTGCTAAGTTAAAAAAAATCCCCTTTATTCGTGGAGTTATGGCCATTATTGAAGCTAGTGCAAACGGTTCAAAACATCTTCAATTCTCTTCCGAACGGTACGATGTTGATCCGAAAGATGACGATAACATCGCTGATCAAAAAGAGTCTAGACTATCGATGGTTTTAGGGGTTGCCGCTGTAGGTGTTTTATCGTTTATTTTTGGGAAATTTATTTTTACGCTTATTCCAGTTTTTTTAGCTGCTTTATTTCTTCCGATTATTTCAAGTGATATTGGCCAAATATTGTTGGAAAGTTTTTTTAAACTAATTTTGTTATTAGGGTACATTTATATGATCTCGTTAACACCTTTAATTAAACGAGTTTTTCAGTATCATGGCGCTGAACATAAAGTCATTAATGCCTATGAAAATAATGTGCCTTTAACTATTGAACATGTTCGGCAGCAGTCAAGATTACATTATCGTTGCGGCTCTAGCTTTATATTATTTACCGTTATTGTTGGGGTCTTTATTTACATGCTTGTACCTACAGAACCATTGTACTTGAGAATTTTGAATCGTTTAGCCCTCATACCAGTAGTTCTTGGGGTTTCTTTTGAAGTGCTGCAATTAACAAACAAGCTTCGTCATAAACCACTATTTAAATATCTTGGTTATCCAGGTTTATGGCTGCAGCTGTTAACAACTAAAGAGCCGACAGACGATCAAATTGAAGTTGCTATCGCCAGTTTTCATAAACTGTTACATTTAGAGGAAAAAAACAAAAATACAGAACAGATTGTGTAAGGAGAATCCGCAACTTATCTGTTGTTTTTTAATAAGCTATTGTATAACGATATACGGGAGGTGGACTTTGATGAACCGTTATCGTATTCATCCGATTTTCTACTTAATCCTTTCTATTGCCATTTTAGGCTTTGCCTATCAGTTAATCGTTCAGCCAATGGAGCTCATAAAAGAATTCATCATCTGGGCAATAGTTCTTGGGGTTATTATCTTCATCTATCGAATCGCTACAAGAAATCGAATGAATAGTGAATATTCTGCTTTTTTGAAAGCGGCCAAGAAGTCCAAACGAAGATATAAAAATCGAGCAGCTTCAAATCCATTAAAAAAAGGAAAGCAATACGGAAAGACTTCAAAATCTGCCATTTTGAAAAAGAAAAGAGATCACTCCCATCTTACCGTTATTGAAGGCAAAAAAAATAAAAAGAAAAATGGGACACTATTTTAACATCAATAGGACCACCTACGAAAAAATTGTTCTGTTCTACTTTTTCCTAGCTGGATGAGCTCTTTCTTTTTTTCTTCCGTCAAATGAAATTCGGTTGAAAGGGCATTTTCAACTGGAATGAAAACGATGTTCCGTTCATGCTTCGTGGCAATGTGCCGAGCATCATGCGCATCTTTCATCGTTTCAAATAAAGCACCAAACATTTCAAAAGCATTTGAAATCTTATGTTTTGGCCTCTCCTCTTCTCTAGCGCTGAGTTTCACTCCGAGGACAGGTCTTTTTTTTGGGGTTTGGTCAAATAACCAAATTGGAAAATTACTTAAAACACCACCGTCAACGACCATACTAATTCCACCTTTACTTTTTAAGCGGACAGGCTCAAAAAAGTATGGCAAACTACAACTCATTCTCACTGCTCTCGCCACAGAAAAATTTTCAGGGTTTATGTCATAAATAGCGAGATCATCGGGTAAAACAATCATTTTTCCATATGTTAAATCAGAGGCGATTACACGTAAAGCCCCTTTTTTTAAATCAGCAAAAGTCGTAACCCCTTTTGCCTTTAATTTTTCGTGCAGCCAATTTTCTAAATTCTCCCCTTTATACAAACCCATTTTCCAATAGATTGTTAACCACTTCATGATCTTGGAAGGGATCAACGTTTTTCTTTCATCTAAAAAAAATTTTAAATCGATCGATTCCATGATATTGAAAACTTCATTGCTTGTATATCCTGCTGCAATAAAAGCGGCAAGAATGGAGCCGGCGCTTGTTCCTGCTACTCGGACAAAACGAATGCCCTGTTCTTCAATCGCTTGATAAGCTCCTATTAAGGCAAATCCTTTTATACCACCACCTGAAAAAACACCATCGATATACATCACTTCTCCCCTTTTCTTTCCATCTTTTTATCTATTGTAAGAGTTTCCTCCTTCCTTTAGACCATTTTTCATTTCCCTTGTTAAATAAAGAAAGCTCGGTGTTTGCCGAGTTTTTTAAGCGGATTAAAACCATAGCCTAACGATGCCAATAAAATTGGCTGCTGCTGCCATGATATAATTTTTTGCCAAATAAAAAAACAGTACGAATCTTCGTGTACTGTTTTTATCCATTTTCTATTTCATTGCGACGCTGTACTTGCCGTAACATTTCGATGCGATCTTTATCTTCTTCAAAATATTGAACTAAATCACCGATTCGATCAATCGCATTCCAGCTTAAGTGATGTTCAATTCCTTCAACATCATTGTATATATTATTTTCATCAACACCAATGATCCGCATAAACTGTTCGAGCAGTTCATGGCGATATACGAGTCGTTTCCCTATTTTTTTTCCTTTAGAGGTTAAAACGAGTCCACGATATTTTTCATAAATTAAATACTCATCTTTATCAAGCTTTTGCACCATTTTCGTAACAGAAGAAGGATGAACAGACAAAGCTTCAGCTATATCTGAAACACGCGCATACCCTTTTTCTTCTATTAATAAATAAATTTGTTCGATATAATCTTCCATGCTTGGTGTTGGCATGTAGCTTCCTCCAATACTTACAATCAAACGTTCGATTTAGAAAATCATTACAAGTTTACACTAGTTTTATTAAAATAGCAAGGTATCCCAAGAACAAGTCTGAAGAAAAAATTAGGGCTGAACAAGCTTCAGCCCTAATCATTTGCTATAAACCACATTTTAGTTGTGCGCCACAATTTGTACAAGTGTTACATCCACCAATTTCTTCTACTGTACCCTCGCGGCATACAGGGCATGTATTCCCAATTTCATTTCCAAATGTTACATCTGTGGAACGGAGATCTTGAACGGTATTCATTAAAACAACTTTCCCTTTATTATCTTTCATTTCGACTTGGTGATCGTCTTCAAACGTGTTTTCTTCCGCCTTTAAACTTAATACTTGTGTATCACGACTACCGTCTACATAAACGGTGCCGCCTTTTGCCCCACCTTTATACAGACGTTCATATACTTTCTTTACTTGGTCTACTGTATATCCTTTTGGTGCATTTACAGTCTTGCTAATGGAGCTGTCAATCCAACGTTGAATCACACATTGTACATCTGCATGTGCTTCTGGTGTTAAATCCATTGCAGATACAAACCAATGTGGCAAATTATTTGGATCAGCTTCCGGATGTTCATTTAAATACTCCTGAACGATATCTGCTTTCACTTCAATGAATTTTCCGAGACGTCCACTTCTGAAGTAAGAGAAAGAGAAATATGGTTCGAGACCAGTTGACACTCCTACCATTGTACCCGTACTACCTGTTGGAGCAACTGTTAATAAATGGGAGTTGCGAATACCATATTTTTTGATACCTTCACGAATGTCTTCTGGCATTTTCTTCATATAACCTGTATGAATAAATGCCTCACGTAAACGTTTCGTTTCTTCTTCCGTTTCCCCAACTAAAAACGGGAAGCTACCTTTTTCTTTTGCTAACTCAATAGAAGCTCTATAAGCCGTCGTGGCAATCGTTTCAAAAATTTTATCAACAAGTTTATTACCTTCTTCAGAGCCGTATTCTGTTTCACAATAAATTAATAAATCGTGCAAGCCCATTACCCCTAAGCCGATGCGTCTTTCTCCAAGTGCCTGTTTTTTATTTTCCTCTAAGAAATAAGGTGTGGAGTCAATGACATTATCTTGCATTCTCACTCCGACTTCAACCGTGCGCTTTAATTGATCAAAATCAACCGTTTTATTTTTCTTATCCGCCATTTGAGCAAGATTGACTGCTGCTAAATTACATACACTATAAGGTGCAAGCGGCTGTTCACCACAAGGGTTTGTGGCAACGACTTTTTGTCCATATGCTTTTGCGTTTGTCATCTCATTTGCATTATCGATGAAGAAGATTCCAGGTTCTGCCGAATAAGTTGCACAAATGTTAATTAAGTTCCATAATTCTCTCGCTTTTATTTTGCGATATGTGCGCACTTTATATCCCATTTTTTCCCATTCGCGGACATCTCCGACTTCATGCCACTTTTCGTTATAAATTTTCATTTCCTCTTCATCATAGCTTTCTACGTCAGGAAAGCGCAATTCGTACTCCGCATCTTCTTCCACTGCTTGCATAAATTCGTTTGTGATGCAAACAGAGATGTTCGCACCAGTTAAAAAGTCAGGATTATGAACAGTATATGTGCCGCCTAAACGAAGCTTTAATTCAGCATCTTTAATAATTTTTTCAGAAAAGCCTCCTCGACCTGGTACGTTTTTAAAGTTCACAATCCCTTGATACATTTCACGCTCTTGCTCGGAAAGCGGCTTAAACTTTAATTTATCTTCAGCAGCTTTCTTTATTCCTTCGTCATTTGTATTTTCAATTAAATAACGAAGAATACGCGGATTTTGCATCTTAGAAACGATAAACTCAATGATGTCAGGATGCCAATCTGCTAACATAATCATTTGCGCTCCACGGCGTGAACCACCTTGTTCAACAAGATGGGTGAGCTTGGCAATATCATCTAACCAAGAAACGGAACCAGAGGATTTACCATTCACACCACGAGCAAGAGTGTTACGTGGTCGTAGTGTCGAACCATTTGTTCCTACACCTCCGCCACGGCTCATAATTTCCATGACCTGTTTACGGTGTTCAGAAATTCCTTCTCGTGAATCTTTTATAAACGGCATGACATAACAATTAAAATACGTAACGTCTGTCCCGGATCCAGCACCATAAAGGACACGGCCAGCAGGAATAAAGTTTAATTTGACTAATTCTTCATAAAATTTTTCAAACCATTCCTGCCGCTTCTCCTCTGTTTTTTCAACGGCAGACAATCCTGTTGCATTTCGCTTGGCAATTTGTTCATAGTAAATTTCTAGCGGTTTTTCAATGACATCTAATGAGCGAACAATAATGCCAGACTCAGCTTCCTCTGGATGATCTAGCGTATGACGAAACTCTTCCTCTACTTGCACTTTTGCTTTTTTGCTTTCCCAATCGATTTCTAAAATATATCCTAAACCACGTGCTGGAAATTTTGGATCTTCTTTAATTGTTAAAACGACAAAGTCTCCCTCAGTTAATGTAATTTTTTCCGTATCTTTAAAGGCATAACGATCCAGCATGACAAGTCGAGATACACCTTTATGGGTAATATGCATATCCTCCGTTATCGGATGTACTTGAGGAAATATGCTAATATCTTTATTCAACTTGTCCACGTCAATTTTTAATTGCTCATTTAGCCCAACAGTCATTTCTTCAACTCCCTTAAATGTTATGTACTTGATATAAATTATCATATTGATGACAGAAATTCAACTATATATAGTATGATAGAACAAACGTTCTACAATATTTTGTATTTTAGGTCGAGTTCTTCAAAAAAGTCAAATCAATAACTTAATAAAAATGAATGGAAAATGAAGAAATACCAAGGAAAAAGTTCAATAAATGACCATTTTCAACAAATTCAAAGCTTGTCATTATGAAAATATACGTAAATCCATATGTTTCAATGGATCGATTGTATTTGGGCAAAAAAAAACTTCTTAAAAACCCAAGGATGTTTTCGTAAACTTTGTTGCTTTTCAACACACGCTATAAGCGTGACATAGCAAGCGTATCGCTTGCTTAACAGTCGAAAAGCTATAATTTTTAAGAAATAAGCCGAACCCAAAAAGAATAAGCGACCACGGATGCCGCTTATCTTTTGAAATTCCATTGATCGGATTCATATTTTTCTTTCGCAAGCTTTTCAACATAAGCCAGCTGTTCATCTGACAATGAATATGGCTTAAGCGAAATATTTAATCCCTTTTCAAATCCCTTTCGAAAAGCTTCCCAAGCTTCCGCAAACGAAACAGGGGGTGTTTTGAGCTCATTTATTGCCACCGCTTTATTTTTAAAATTACGTTTAAGCCTTTCTTTCACACGATCATTCGGATATTTAAACAAGCTAAATAATAAATCTTCATCTAGTTCTAGCAAAATTGAACCGTGCTGGAGGATCACCCCTTTTTGCCGTGTTTGAGCACTACCTGCGACTTTGCGACCTTCTACAACTAATTCATACCAAGAAGGGGAGTCAAAACAAACCGATGATCGTGGATTTTTAATGTCTTCTTTTTCTGCCTCCGTTTTAGGTATCGCAAAATAAGCATCAAGACCGAGAAAACGAAATCCTTCCAATATTCCCTCTGAAATGACGCGGTACGCTTCTGTCACAGACATTGGCATTTTCGGATGTTTTTCTGAAACAATGACACTGTATGTTAACTCTTGATCATGAAGGACGCCGCGTCCACCAGTTGGACGGCGAACAAAGCCTAAACCAGCTTTTTTTACGGCTTCTAAGTCGATTTCTTTTTCTATTTTTTGGAAATAACCGACTGATAAGGTTGGTGGATTCCAACCGTAAAAACGAATGGTCGGTTCTATTTTTCCTTCACTATGCCATTCTAATAACGCTTCATCAAGTGCCATATTAAAGCTAGGTGAACAAAATCCAGAATCAATAAAATTCCAAACTTCTTTTATCATAATAAAAACCCTCTTTAATGATGTTGTACGATATTTAGTCTATCAAAAACAAAAAAGTTTGCAAATGATTCAATCGCTAAAAGGAATGACATTTAGAAATACCTTTATTATAATAGAATTTGTCTAATTATCGTTTTAAACATTCTTTATCCATATAGACATACATCATTCATAAAAGGAGTGCAAATGGCATGGAGTGGATTCTCATCATTCTCGGAGCAGTTATCGTTTATTCCGTAGTGATATACTTTTATCAGCGTAGGATCATGAAAACATTATCAGAAGAAGAGTTTAAAGCTGGCTACAGAAAAGCTCAATTAATAGATGTTCGTGAACCGAATGAATTTGAAGGAGGCCACATATTAGGAGCGAGAAATATTCCTCTATCACAATTACGTCATCGTTATAAAGAAATTCGTCCAGATAAGCCAGTTTATTTATATTGTCAAAATAGTGTTCGAAGTGGACGCGCCGCCCAACTATTAAAAAGAAAAGGCTACAATGATATTTACAATTTAAAAGGTGGATTTAAAAAGTGGACTGGAAAAATTAAGGTTGGAAAATAAGTTTGGCTGTCCAGTGTCCGACTCCAAACAAGAGGTCAGACGCTATTGGGACAGCCTCTTTCATTGATTTATATTTCTTGTTGATATCTTAATATCGGCTTTCTAGCAGCTGTTGTTTCATCTAGTCGCTTGACAACAGTTGTATGAGGTGCTTCTTGGACAATTTCTGGATTTTCTTCTGCTTCTTTCGCAATTTGAATCATGGCATTTATAAATGCATCTAACGTTTCTTTCGATTCCGTTTCAGTCGGTTCAATCATCATACATTCTTCTACATTTAACGGGAAGTAAATGGTAGGTGGATGATATCCGAAATCGAGCAGCCGCTTCGCAATATCCAACGTTCGAACACCAAGTTTTTTCTGACGTTTACCAGATAACACGAATTCATGCTTACAATGACGATCATATGGTAAATCGAAATATGGAGCAAGCTTTCTCATCAAATAATTCGCATTTAACACCGCATACTCCGTAACCGCTGTTAAGCCTTCAGGTCCCATTGTCCGAATATACGTATAGGCACGAACATTAATGCCGAAGTTTCCATAAAACGGTTTGACGCGACCGATTGACTGTGGACGGTCATAATCGAAGATAAAACGATCGTTTCTCTTTATGAGTACTGGTTTTGGCAAAAACGGAATTAAATCGGCTTTTACCCCAACAGGTCCGGATCCTGGTCCTCCCCCGCCGTGCGGGCCTGTAAAGGTTTTATGAAGGTTTAAATGTACAACATCAAACCCCATATCACCTGGGCGAGCTTTACTTAAAACGGCATTCAAATTCGCTCCATCGTAATAAAGCTTGCCGCCTGCTTCGTGAACAATTTGCGCCATTTCTAAAATATTTTCTTCAAACAATCCGAGTGTATTTGGATTTGTGAGCATTAATGCCGCTGTATCATCACCAACAACACGCTTTAAATCTTCTAAATCAACAAGACCATTCTCATCAGATTTTACCGTTATGGTTTCAAAACCAGCTACTGTGGCAGATGCCGGATTTGTTCCGTGAGCTGAGTCTGGTACAATCACTTTTGTCCGTTTTGTATCTCCGTTTGCTTCATGAAAAGCACGGATCATCATTAATCCCGTCCACTCACCGTGGGCACCAGCAGCCGGCTGCAATGTTACTTCATCCATCCCCGTAATTTCCTTCAAATGCTCCTGTAAATCATACATAAGCTCCATTGCGCCCTGCACGGTTTCTTCATCTTGCAGTGGATGAATATGGGCAAAACCAGGCATACGGGCGACATTTTCATTCACTTTTGGATTGTATTTCATCGTGCAAGATCCTAATGGATAAAATCCTGAATCTACCCCATGATTTCGTTTTGATAATGCTGTATAATGGCGCATAATATCTAACTCAGATACTTCAGGCAGCTCTGGCTCTTTTTCTCGTATATATTCATTTGGTATAAGCTTTTCAATAGAAGCTTCAGGGATGTCGAGTTCAGGTAAGCTATAGCCAATACGCCCAGGTTTACTTAATTCAAAAATTAACGGTTGATCTTGTTTATGCATGGTGATCCCCCAATTCTTTTATAAATGTGTCAATTTCTTCTTTTGTTCTAAGTTCTGTAACAGCGATTAACATATGATTTTCAAGTTCTGGGTAATCACGACCTAAGTCATAACCACCGATGATTCCTTTTTGTAAAAGCTTTTGATTAATCTCTTTTATTGGTTGATTAAAGCGAACAACAAATTCATTAAAGCTTGGTCCATTAAAGGCGATTTCAATCCCATTTTCCATCATCAATTTCTTAGCGTAGTTAGCCTTTTGAATATTTTGGATAGCCATTTCTTTGACACCTTTTTTTCCTAACGCAGTCATACAAACAGACGCAGCAAGTGCATTTAATGCTTGATTAGAGCAAATGTTAGAGGTTGCTTTATCTCGACGAATGTGCTGCTCGCGAGCTTGTAATGTTAAAACAAAACCGCGGCGGCCATCCTCATCTGTCGTTTGCCCAACTAAACGCCCAGGTACTTTACGCATCAATGTTTTCGATACGGCAAAATATCCACAATGCGGCCCCCCAAAGGACGTTGGAATACCAAATGGTTGAGCATCCCCTACGACGATATCTGCTCCAAACTCTCCAGGCGGTGTTAATACTCCTAGTGCCAGTGGGTTTGCTGAAACGATAAACATGCTTTTTCCAGTGTGAGCAATTGGTTCAATATCCTTTAATGGCTCTATTTGCCCAAAGAAATTCGGATATTGAATGATAACGGCAGCAACCTCTTCATTCATTCGTTTTTTTAATTCATCTATGTCCGTTACACCATCTTTGATCGGAATTTCAAATACTTCAATGTTTTGACCTTTCGCATATGTTTTAAGAACAGCGCGAGATTCAGGGTGTACAGCTTTTGATACAAGCACCTTCTTCTTTTTTGTTTGCCCAGCTGCAAGCATTGCTGCTTCTGCAAGTGCCGTTCCACCATCGTACATGGAGGAGTTGGCAATCTCCATTCCTGTCAATTCACAAATCATTGTTTGGAACTCAAAAATGGCTTGAAGCTCACCTTGAGAAATTTCTGGCTGATAAGGTGTATAGGCCGTATAAAATTCAGAACGAGAAATGACATGATCAACAATGACAGGAATGTAATGATCATACACACCCGCTCCTAAAAAGGATACATATGTTTTAAAGTCTTTATTTTTTGCAGCTAGTATAGATAACTCTTTCAATAATTCTGTTTCAGATTTTGCCTTTTTGATATTGTATTCACGCTTAAAGCGTACCTCTTTTGGAATGTCTTTAAAAAGGTCGTCTATGCTTTCCACACCGATTGCTTCCAGCATCGCCTTTTTATCTTCTTCTGTCATGGGTAAATAACGATGTTTCATAACATTAACCCTCTTTTCCTTTAGTTTCTTTCACGTTTATAAAAAGGTGTTTTCACCACTTTGGCTTTCAGGCGCTTTTTACGTACTTGAACCTCTACTTCAGTACCTATATCCGCATATTCTCTTTTCATTAAGACTAATCCAATATTTTTCTTTAATGTTGGTGATTGCGTACCTGTTGTCACTTCACCAACAAGCTCTTCTCCAACATAAACAGGATAACCGTGACGCGGAATCCCTTTATCAATCATTTCAATGCCGACTAGCTTTCTAAAAGTTCCCTTTTCTTTTTGCTCTTTTAACACTTTTTGACCAATAAACTCTACTTCTTTATCTGTTTTGACAGCAAATCCGATACCAGCTTCAATTGGGGTAATATCTTTTGATAATTCTTGACCATAAAGTGGCAAAGTCGCTTCAAAGCGCAATGTATCCCTAGCTCCTAATCCACATGGGATGACCCCTTCTTCTTTCCCTGCTGCTAAAATTAAATCCCATAACATCACAGCATCTTCTGAAGGACAATAAATTTCAAATCCATCTTCCCCTGTATATCCTGTACGAGAAACTAACGCTTTAACTCCTTTTAGATCGACATTGTCTTGAAATTTAAAAAATTTGATCTCGGAAAGTGCTGTTGTCGTTAACTTTTGTAAAACCTTTTCTGCTAGGGGTCCTTGTAATGCAAGTTGAGCCGTTTCATCAGATATATTTTCGAGCTTGACATCCCCAAACTGGTGTGATGTTAACCAATCAAAATCCTTTTCAATATTTGCAGCATTCACGACAAGTAAATAGTCATTTTCCCCTTTTCGGTAGACGAGTAAATCATCAACAGTTCCGCCGTTTTCGTAACACATGGCTGTATATTGAGCGCCACCATCTTTTATTTTTGATACATCATTTGTCAGGACTTTTTGCAAAAAATTCAAACTATCTGTTCCTTTAACCTCGATTTCTCCCATATGTGATACGTCAAATAATCCAGCTTTTGTACGAACTGCTTCATGTTCTTCTTTAATAGAAGAAAATTGAACGGGCAACTCCCACCCACCAAAGTCAATTGTTTTAGCACCATATTTTGCATATACCTCAAAAAGAGGTGTTCGCTTTAATGTACACATAATGAAACCTCCTATACAACGATTAAAACGAGAACCTTCAATTCATTGTTTCCATTTGAGAAAAAAGAAAACCAGAACAAAGCAACCAACACGATTCCCTTTGGTTTCGTGTTTAAGGTCGTCTCTGTCCTGGCACCTGAAAGTTTACCTTCTAATTGAAGGTTTTCCCCTTTGGTGGTTTGCTTATGCAAACACTCTCCAGAGCTGCGTCAAACAAGAGTCTTTTTGCCTGAGAGATTCACATTACGTTTGCTCCTTCGGCGCCCCAATGATATCGGAGTCTCTCCCCTTGCCCTCATCCGCACATATTTTTCTTTGAAATGGAAAACATAAAAATGGACTATTCGACAATTTCCATTAGCACGGAAAACAGAAAAGTAAGCATTTTAATAACTTTCTTACTTATTAACATCCTATCATCTTCTTCCGATTTGAGCAATCTTATTTTTCTTAACAAATAATATTCTTTTATATTATAATGTTCGATTTTTAATCATTATTACTCATAATTTTTGTGAATAAAAAATTATTTTATGATTTATTTAGGAACAATAACCGATTTCGGAAAGGGCTGTCAATCATGAATGTTGAAATCCAAATGGACCAACAATGGCAAGAGGAATTTTTAAAAAGAATGGAAGAGGATGGGCCATGGGGAAATTGGGATTTATATAAACTTGCTTATGAAGTTTCTCATCATTTAGCGATTCCAACATTTGAAGGTTTACAGGCGCCAAAACATCTACAAAATTTCACCCCGCTCCCTCACCAATTAGAAGTTGCTCAAAGAGTTGTAGAACAAATGAATGGAAAAGCGATATTAGCTGATGAAGTTGGGCTCGGGAAAACGATTGAAGCCGGACTTATTTTAAAAGAATATATGATACGGGGGCTAGTAAAGAAAGTACTCATTTTAGTGCCTGCCTCCCTCGTTTCTCAGTGGGTCAAAGAATTGAATGAAAAATTTTATATTCCTGCCGTTGAGCAGAAAAAAAGCTATGTATGGGACCAATGTGACGTTGTCGTTTCATCACTAGACACAGCAAAACGGGAACCGCATAAATCGATAATATATGAACAAGATTATGACATCGTGATCATTGATGAAGCACATAAATTAAAAAATCGAAAAACGAAAAACTATGAGTTTGTGCAAAATTTAAAAAAGAAATTTTGCCTCCTTTTGACGGCCACCCCTATTCAAAACCGTATCGAAGAAATTTTTAATCTCGTATCTTTATTAAAGCCTGGTCATTTAGGAAATGAAAAATATTTTACAGAAGTTTTTTCTGCCAAAAAACGTCATGTTGAGCAAGACGAGTATTTACGTGAACTCATGAATAAAGTGATGATTCGTAACAGACGTTCAGATACCGGTATTTCATGGACAAAACGCCATGTAAAAAGTATCATCATTGATTTTTCAGAGTCCGAACGAGCATTGTATGATGCGATTTCCCGCCTACGTAATGGATATAAAAATCAAGCAGGTGTATTTTCGATCATCACGCTTCAGCGTGAAACCTGTTCGAGCCGTGAAGCCGTTTACATGTCATTAAAAAAAATGTTAGAGAAATCTGAGGGAGAAAAGACCTTGCCATCTAAAAAAATACAAGAACTCATGAAATATGTCGATCAAGTCACACAAAATTCCAAAGCTTTAAAGGCTTTAGAGCTAATTCAAAACATTAACGATAAGGTTATCATTTTTACTGAATACCGTGCGACTCAACTTTATTTACAATGGTTTTTAAAGCAACACGGGATTCAGTCAGTCCCTTTCCAAGGTGGATTTAAGAGGGGCAAAAAAGATTGGATGAAAGATTTATTTAAAAACCATGCACAAGTATTAATTGCTACTGAAGCTGGCGGTGAAGGAATCAACTTGCAATTTTGCAACCATATTATTAATTATGATTTGCCGTGGAATCCAATGCGGCTTGAGCAAAGAATTGGACGAATTCATCGTTTTGGACAAGATCGAGATGTATTTATTTATAATATGGCCACGAAAAATACAGTTGAAGAGCATATACTCACATTATTGTATGAAAAAATACAATTATTTGAACGAGTCATTGGGGAACTTGATGATATTTTGACAAGGTTGGAAATCAATAATTTGGAAGATTATCTTCACGACATTGTCTTTCATTCACAATCAGAAGGGGAAATGAAGATCAAAATGGATAATTTATCATCCGTTATTCACTTCGGTCTTAATCATCAAAAACGGGATGCTTAGAAGAAAGGGGGGTTTTACTTTGCAGCAAGCAGATATTCAACACTTCTTAAAGCGATTTTTTATTTCAAATCAATGTGAAATTGTTGAAGAAGGAACAGGCTATTTTACGGTTCAACTAACAATTGAAATGGACAAGGAGCTCATGAACCGTCCATTTTATTGGCATTACGTAGAAAAAACAGGTGGCACTCCGAATCCAATGAAACTAACCTTTATTACAGACCCTAAAGCTAGCCCGTCTGAATTATCAGGTGAAAAAATACATTTTGGTTCACCAAGACTTCACCAAATTTTCCAAGCAACAAAAAAGTTTGGGGGCTTTATTCGTTTATATGAGAAGACGAAACATCAAAGTGGAAATACAGCACTTCACCCTTGGATTGGAGTAAATGTAACCATTTCTTATGTTTGTGATAAAAAGAAAGATTTTGTTCGCTCGATCGGATTACATTTAATTAATGGAACGATTGTCGAAGAATTTCAAAAAAAACTAGAATCGTTATCCTTAACACCGAAAATCCCCGATTATTGTTTTACTATCACGCCGATCATTAAACCACAAAGCGGACTTAAACGCATTGAAAGATATATTGAGCGCATCGTAGAACAAGATGATCACACATGGGCTGAGGATGCAAAGCAGCGTATGAATCGCGACATGATGCTCTTAAACCATTTTTATGAAGATTTAAAAGAGAAACCGGATGTATATTGGAGTGAACGCGAAGCATTAAACTGTTTATATAAACCACGTATTCATATTAACATTGAAAATGGTGGCCTTTTTTATTTATCAGCAAATCATGTATGGACCGAATGACTAAATTCACATTGCCATCCTTCCTCCTTCATACATAAACATTTCGATTAAAAACAGGAAAGAGGCTTCCCATAAGTATCAGATTACACTAAAAAGGCGCTGACACTGACAGCCTCTTCTACTGCGTGCGTTTTTTTCGTTTTTTGATCGATAAAGCAATAGAGAAAGGGATGATCCCAAACCATACGTTCAAAAATGAAGGGTTCTCGCTTTTTCGTTTTTTTCTTTGAATCTTTCTTTCCTCTTTCGGTGTATCCATAAATTTTATTACTTGTTCAGTTATAAACTTTAAATAGTCGTTAGTTGACAACGCTCAGCACCTCGGTTCATCTTTTTTTAACTATTTTTTCCTAATTGCTGAGCTTTTAAACAATCAACTATTTTCCATACAACTTCATTTGGTGTAAGATACGATGTAACAATCTGAAAATCAGCTTCTTTGTAAAAGCGTTCTCTTTGTTGAAATAAATGAATGATTTCAGGTTTTGTTTTTTTATTCGCTAAAGGCCTATTTGAATCTTGTTGAATCCGTTCATACAAAACATCCAGATCACAATCCAAAAAAATCACGATACCATTTTCTTTCATCCACTGTCGGTTTTCATCCTTTATGACGATACCGCCTCCTGTTGTAATAATGACATCTTTAGTAGGCATTTGTTGCAAGCATTGTGATTCTATTTTTCGAAAAAAAGCCTCTCCCTTTTCTGCAAATATTTTCGGAATGGATTGCCCCATTTTCTTTTCAATTTGTTCATCAGTGTCGATAACAGGAAGCTGTAAATACTCTCCAAGTAATTTTCCTATCGTTGTTTTCCCTGCCCCCATAAATCCAGTAAGAAAAATGGCTTTCATCGTTTCTCCTCCCAATTTATAGATGACTTAACCCTATCATAAAATATTTCAATTTGTGAAGGCTATTCACTTTCAACCCACTTCATAATTTGTTCGTTATTTGTATCGTACACATATGAAGCAGAGTAGGTTGTATTGTTGACAGTTTCACATGTAATGGAAACTTTGATCAACCCGTCATCCATTTCATTTACAATATAAGAAATATTGCCCGTCGGAAGAGAGAGCGTTTCTTTCTTTCTGTTGACTAAATGGTTAGACGAGTGCTGCACGGCAAGCATCATTAAATTTTCTAAAGCGAAAAACTCTTGCGTATCTTTATAAAATTGAATGTCACGAACATAAATGCTTACATTCGCCATAATGATAAAAAATATAAACAGTGATAAAACGATTGTCAAAGGAAAAATATAGCCTTTTTCATTCTTCACGTTTGACCAATCCTTTGTAATCCCTAATGATAGCATCATAAAAAGAACCTTTTAAACTTTCAATTTCAATCGAAACTCCATGTTGAACTTGCTGAAAATGTGATGTTTTCACTCGTTGTAGCATCACAATATGCCCTTGCCCCTCAACTTGATAACGAATCACATTTCCGTACTGACTAATCATAATGTTTCTTCCTTTTATATCTTCGTAAGTGATGATATTTGAACGCACTTGAAGTTGATTTGCATTTTTTAAATCCTTTTGTAAAGTAATTAAAAACACTTTCCATTCATATGGGTGCAAATCTTTCGAATGCACCGATGTTTTGAGAAAATAAGATAAAAGGACGTTAAACGAAAATAGAATCAGAAGGGCAATGGAAAAACTAATGAGAAGATTAGCAAAAGTGAAACCACGATTACGGTAAAGAATAGCCACAAACTTCGTTTTCGTTCGTCTCACCCCATTTTATGCATAATTTGTAGTATTCACCTTCTTCAGACCAAAATAAAACGTATGTGTTTTTCCCTTTCCTTACTTCGCCGTTTACTTTCGTTTTTTCGTAAGCATAATGTTGTAATTCTTCGTGTAAAAGCTGATAAGCTTCGGTTTTCATGACTAAATTCCGTTCGTTTAAGATGATCGAAGTTAAGATCGGTATCATCATCATTGTAATAAAGCACCATAGTGAAAATGAAAGGATCGATTCCGCTAATACACTTCCTTTACAATTTTTCCACACGAAAACGCCCCTTTCCAATCGTAAAAATGACTTTATACGTTTCATCATCAATATAAATAAAGATTGAGCCTCCACGATTTATAGAACCATTCGGCATAAAAATAATTGGAAATCTCAACGTTGTCGCTTTTACTTGAATATGTTTTCCATATTTCCTTTCAAATAGTTCTCCTTTAAAAGCATAACGCTCCGCTTCATAATACGATTGATCCGGATACCAATAGATTAATATTTGTTCTTGATGTACCATCGCATATTGCTGTACATATAAAATATCTGTTTCGAGCTGTCGGAAAAATTGATCAATGACCTTGCGTTTATGAATGTTTGCCCCATTATACCAGATGATTGAGCTCATAAACGTGACAACCATTAACACGATCATCATTTCTACAATCGTAAAACCTTTGCTATTTTTGTGGAAATCCATCATTCTTTGATCACATTACCATTACTATCAATGTTTAACTTCTCTCCACTAGGGCAAACTGGATCTTTATTATTCGGCAAATATCCTTTATCGATTAAATCTTGTATGGAGGGTTGTGTATGAAACTCCATTTCATAAGCAACAACTTGTCCTTGCACCATATCGATTAATCCTTCACAGCCTTTTTCTTGAATATTTTTATTTTGTGATGCAATGTTTGGAATCGTTATAAGTAATAAAATCGAAATGACAAGTAACACGACTAGCATTTCTACAAGAGTAAATCCTTTTTCATTTTTCATCTTGATCCTCCTCTAAATTTTTTCCATCATTTGATACATAGGGAGCATAATGGATAAATATACAGCTAATACAAGTATTCCAATAATGAGAAAAATAAGTGGTTGAACATAACTAAAAACCTTCACAGTCTTTTGTTCTATGCGGTCAATTAACATTTGACTATATGTGAAAAGTTCCCGATCCAATTTTCCACTAGCTTGACCATGGTGAACAATAGCAGATAATTCCGCTTCAAAAAAAGGACGTTTGGCCAAAATTTCATCTAATCGTTCCCCTTTTTTTAATTCCGTCATAAAAAACCTTGCTTCTTCTTGATAAAAAGGCATCAAGTTTTGTTCGCAAAATACAGTCAAGCTTTCAAAAATGGATAGCCCGCCTTTTAACAAATAGCTCATTTGTGAAGAAAAATAATAACTATGATATATCTTTAATCCTTTTCCTATGATTGGAATGCGTACTAAAATATTTTGTTGTTTTGTTGGGGGGTACTTGCGAAAGACAAAATGATAATAGGGGATGATGAAAAAAGGGGATAAAATAGTTATCAAAAATATTGTTTTCAGCAAATCAAACATCGATAGTAATAAAAACAAAAAGAATGATGTCGTCAAGTTCATTGATTCATACATTTTCACAAATTGTGGAGCAATGACTGTTTGTGCGGTATATAAAATAAAGACCATCATCATAATCAGAAATATAGGATATCTTAAAATTTGCTTTGCCTTTTCAATGTGAAGGAGCTGTTTTTCTAGCATGGCACTACTTTCTTTGAATGCGAACTTTATGTCACCATGTTGTTCAGCGAAATATAAATAGCTTAATACATATTGATGAAATCCATTTTTTTCCAATGCCGTACGAATGGAATTTCCTTCTGTAAGTCGTTGAACACATTCTCGAAGATCTTCTTTCAAGTTGTGAGGAACATGAATCATTGTAAAAGAAATCGCATCATTTAACGAGTATCCTTCATCAAGTAAATCACTCACTTTTTTTAAAAATTGCGCCTGCAGCTTTTTCTTCCATTTACCCTTTTTCATTATCATACACCCAACGCTCATACGTTTTTGGATATAAATAACCTAACGCAATTCCTTTTTTGATTAGATCTTTTAACTTTTTATAGTCAAAACAAACCTCTTCTCCTTTTGCTTCTTGAATAGCTGCTGACAAATTGCGGCCATATAACAATTCATAAATACATAACCTTCTCGTTTTCTTTAGCGTTTTACAATATGGGGAGCAGCCTTCTTGACAAAACGGACAAGCGATATCAACTAGTCTTTGCGCAACAAGAGCTATTAACGTTTGTTCAATTTCTGAAAGGGTTACACCAAATTCTAGTAACCGATAGATAGCTCCTTTTGTGTCCTTCGTATGCATAGTCGTTAACACTAAATGTCCTGTAAATGCAGCTCGAATCGCAATTTTCGCTGTTTCAGCATCACGTATTTCCCCGACCATAATAATATCAGGATCGTGACGTAAAATGGCTTTCAAACCGGCAACATATGTCATTCCAGCTTTTTCATTGACTTGAACTTGCAGCACATCATCAGATTTCGTTTCAACAGGATCTTCAAGTGTAATAATGTTTCGTTTAAAATGCTTCTTAGCATATTGAAGCAATGAATAAAGCGTAGTCGTTTTCCCTGATCCCGTGGGCCCTGTGAAAATCATAAGTCCATGTGAATGGTTCAAAAACGACAATATTTTTTTCGTCGATTGCCGAAATAGCGATAACTTGGAAAGGGGCTGAATCGTTTTTTGCGGCAATATGCGGATCACTAAACTTTCATCAAACACAGTCGGTAATGTTGATAAACGCAAATGAACATTATAGGAATTTGTTTTAATAGTTAAGGCGCCATTTTGCGGACGTCTCCTTTCCCCTATATCCATTGATGCTAAAAATTTTAAATGGGAAATTAATCGTTCACTGAAATACTTTGGAATGACTTTTTTTTCAAACAATTCTTCATCAATGCGGAATTGAATAATTGAATCACGCTCCCTTGGAACGATATGAATATCTGATGCGTTTACCGAATTCGCTTCTTCGATTAATTGCTCACTGAACTTTTCAACAGAAAACAAATTTTTATCCCTCCTTTTTTACGTTCTAACATTATCCTACATAATGATGATCGAAAAGACGAATTTTAAAAATGAAATTTTTCTAATGCAAAACGTATAAAAAAACGAAATTATTCTCATAATAAAAATAAAAATTCATGTCATTACTCAATCGAAAAATGTAATTTTACAAAGTTAACAAATCACCAACATCTTATACCTCCATCTAAGATGTATCACAAAAAGAAAATAGTAATGGATGTTCAGTCGCAAAGCGCTATTTATTTCCAGTGGGCTATAGCCAAGTGGTAAGGCAACGGACTTTGACTCCGTGATGC
The DNA here is from genome assembly GCA_030812955.1 of Bacillus alveayuensis. Lineage (GTDB taxonomy): Bacteria > Bacillota > Bacilli > Bacillales > Aeribacillaceae > Bacillus_CB > Bacillus_CB alveayuensis. Next base: position 435,938 of record JAUSTR010000001.1, on the reverse strand, counting down.
GCTGGTTCGAATCCAGCTAGCCCAGCCTTTTTTATTTTTGAACATTTTGTAACAACCTGTTTTTTTGCCCTATGGAAGCTGCCACGATTGAAAACGGTGTATTTACAACTGTTGTTGAGGTACTTTATAATAAAGAAAGTGGTGGAACCTGAGGCAAAGGAGGGAAATCAATATGGATCGTATGTTCCGCGTTCTTGGATTTTGGACAGGAATTTTTGCCGTTATGTTTTATTTAGGTGATATGCATACTACGTCTTTACTTTTCTTCGGCCAAACAGGATTTTTTGTGCTCTTATCTTATTTAAAATTAACTGAGCGGATGTATATTTATATTTTTGGTGCCTATTTAACCATTTTCTTCGTTGGCTTTACATATTGGACAACGTTTATGATGGTGCCTGGTCAAGGAGGCCATTAAGAAAAAAGGCAATTCCTCATAGCTGGAATTGCCTTTTTTATATGACTTATTTGGAAAAGGCGGCAACGATTCAAAATTATGAACCACGATCATGAACATGGTTATAATCAGAAACGATCAAAACTATTTATTCAATACTTCTATAAATCAATAGAAAATCCATTTAAAAATGGGTTTGTTTCCATTTCTTCCATAATGGTCGTTTCTGGTCCATGACCAGAAAGAACAACCGTTTCTTCTGGAAGTGTTAATAATTTTTGATGGAGACTTTGCAAGAGCTGCTGATGGTTTCCACCTGGCAAATCTGTACGGCCAATACTTCCTTTAAATAAAGCATCCCCAGAAAAGACGGCACCTACTCTTTCACAATAATAAGAAACACTTCCAGGTGAATGTCCAGGTGTTTCGTATATTTGGAATTGAAAAGCTCCGATCGTAAGTAGTGTTTCTTTTTCAATTATATGATCAGCTTTATTCGCTTTGATTTTCCCAGCCATAAAATATTGAGAACCATTTAAGGCAGGATCTTCTAACCAATCCTGCTCATTTTTATGAATATAAACAGGGATTTGAAAGCGAGTTCGAACATCCTCTACTGCACCAATATGATCAAAATGAGCATGTGTTAACACTACCGCTAACGGCTTTAATTTTTTCTGTTCTATGTGCTGAATAAGTTTTTCTCCTTCGCTTCCAGGGTCAAAAATAATACAATCGTTCCCTTCATTAAATAATAAATAAGCATTCGTTTGGAGTGGACCTAATGGTATTCTTTCCCATTTCATGACAAGCACCTCTCTTTACGATTTCATTTTTTCTTTCCCTTTCAATGTAACGATTTTCCTTCTTCATCATACAGTCATTTCCTAAGAACGTCAAAAACGAAGGCTGTTTTCGTAAACTTTGTTGCTTTTCGACTGTCGAATAACTATCGTATAGTAAAGCAACAATCTTTTAGAAAAGAGCCAAAACGAAAAACAACAACCATATCGTTTTGATTTTATCCCTTGCATGAAATGAGGCAAAGTGGGTAAAGCTATTCAAGCACAATATTTCCAAAATCAAATATTCACAAGTATTAGAGATTTGATCAGCTGGAAATAATCATGGATAGAATTCACAGAGGACGATTAATTTTGATGAATCATTCCAACAACTTGTTCAAAAAATTGCCACAACCTGTAGGTGGTGATTTCATATTTCACCTCGACAAAACAAAGGAAAGCGATTAAAATATTAAGGGAATCTTTTATTTATTTGTCAGTGGAATTATGTTGATGTTGATCAATAAGGGGGCTAGAATATGGGGTTAGTCATTATTTTCTCATTAGTAACGTTGCTTGGAATTTTTGGCTTATTCCGTTCTTTTAAAGAAAAAAATGTTTTAGGAGTATTATTTGCTTTCGGAACAGTAGCGATTTTTGGCTGGTTTACAGTCATGACTGTTTTGCATCAAGGTTTCCCTCAAGCGCATTAACGATCTCAATATCTCAAAAAAGGTGACCAAAAAGGAGTTGACATTTCCTTTCGAGGTCACCTCTTTTATTTTGTATGTAAATAGGTTATTTAATGTTTTTGTTAGACCACCCCTACTTATTGAATAAGATTGATCATCTTTCTGTCTTTTATATCAATGAGCTTTTCAAATCGGTATCCATATAGGATATATTGTCCAGATGGAGAAATTGATATAGGCTCATTGGCGATATTTTTCACTAACTCATTCTTTTTCCCTGTCTTTATTTGAATGTTAATTAAATGAAAGGATGTATTGTTTTCAGTTGTATCCATTGGGATAAACGTATAAAATTCATCTCTCTTATTAAAAACATCAAAATATGGAAATAACCATCCTGAATATTCGGATATTAAAGAGACATCAAAAAAAGAAAGTTTTTGTAAATCTTTAAAACGAAGGAATACATATTGCCCCTTTCCCTTCTCATCTAAGTTTTCTTGTAAATATAATAAGAATGGCCCAGAACTTACATGACCAATTACATGATCGGCAATTTTTTTCTCATTCCTATCTAGTAGGTCATACAAAAATAGTGGGGCGCTAAGTTCTGGCTCCTCTTCATTCCATTTAATATACGTAAATTGATGTTGATTTGACCACTGAACAAAAGGAGCCTCCACGACATTTTTTTCAATCCTTTGTTCAGCAAGATCGATCAAATATGTTTCAAAGGACCAATCTTCTAAAAATGATGTAACCAATATTTGCTGAGAATGATAAGGATTCCAAGCAAAATGAAGCTCGTATGATCCGACTTCCCACTTAAACAATTCATTTCCATGACGATCAATAAAGAGGATTGTCGCTTGATAATGGTTTGGACTTAAATGAACGAGAAAAATATTTCGATCAGGGCTTGGTACAACTTGCATTATCGGGGTGTTTGCCACAAAAAAAGTTGAAGACTGTCCGTTAAAAAGATTATAGCGGATAATTTCCGATAAGTTGGGCTTGTTTTGAACATATAAAATGTTCGATTCATCATACCACCCAGCGATATTTTGAAAAAATTGTTCATCAATATCGATCGGGTAAATAGTCGTTTCGGTTTCTTTTTGATTGTTTTCGTTCCCATTACCATTTTGTTGTTTCTCTTTTTCGCCTAGTTGATGAGATGCTTCACAAGCAGTAAGCCAAAAAAGAAAAACAAGTAATACGATGCAGCTTTTTCTTCTCATCAACTCCAACCTCACTCTTAACATTTATCTGTATTATATTTAGACGAATTACTTCATCAAAAAGTTTCATTATTTTCTTACATATATAAAGATGCCCAAAAAATACCTTGTGCTTTTTCAAAAATCTCATCAAACTGTTTAAGCGGCAATGGATTAACTCCTAAACCAAGTTCTACCGTAAAACCTGGTTTTCGATAGCGATAAATAAACCAATCGCGAAAACCGGCATGACTATCAATATAACGTACTGCTTTATAACCACTTATACGTGAAAATTCCTTTACAATCTTGTGTGACTCTTCCGGTTCTCGATTTAAATACCCCCAATAAATCTCTTCACCTTGTGTATGAAATGCGATGATCCGATCAAAATTTGAATTATCCACTAACTTCGCCATGGCAATTGCTTCCGGCTCTGTTAAAGGATGAGTTCCTGGAAAATCTCGCGGAGCTGGTGATTTAGGAATTTTCCTCTGTTTTTCAATTTCCCAAAAGGCAGGATATTGATTATTTAAATCCACTCCACGAATATTGGCCTTCCACCTAGAAAAATCTCGAATGCCCTCATTGATTTGCAGCACCTTTTCCCAATGATCCTCTTTCATGTGGACTTTATTTAAAACAAGATTGACTCCATCTGGATTAACCATCGGTACAAGCGAAATCGTTCTGCTTTCATATAATTCTCGAGCACGAAAGCCTTCGTAGGTATCATCATGGACTATTTTTCTTAAATAGTCATCTAACCATTTCATTATAATAGCGGTTGTAATCCATTCATTCGCATGAAACGACCCATTCATATGAATTTGCAGCTTACCTTGTCCGATAATTAGTTCGTAAATTGGAGCTCCTAAAACACTTTGGCCGATCACTCTTTTTTTTACAAATGGATAGCATTCTTGAATCGTTGAAATGTCTTTTTGAAACGAAAAAAAATCATAATTTTTCTTTGTATCGATAAGGGGAGAGGAAATCATTTCAGCTTTATACAGATCGTTAGGGTATTTTAAATAAATTATATGATTTCGATCAATTTCAAGTGAAGGGCTATTTTCTCCTTTTATTTTCCAACCTGGAATATGAATGATTTCTCCTTTCTGTATAACTTCCTGCCGAATCTTTAGGTTGGAATCTCGAATCAATTTTTCAGTTAACGAAAACTCTCTAGCTAATTCCTTTAAAGAAGTATCAGTTGTTACAACGATTTTCATCAACATTTCCCCTTCCTACGATGCTTTTTACTATCAGTTTATGTAGGTAAGAGGATATAGTTGATTCCCTATACAATTTAAAAAAGCGCTCTGATCAAAAGACCTGAGCGCTTCTTAATTTTGATGATCCTTTTCTTTTTCAAAAAATCTGAGTAAATCTCCGTAAATGATTTCATCTGAATAATCTAATTCATTTTTCGCTTTTTCCATATACGGTTCACAAGCATTTGCATCTTCCGCCGGTTCACCAGTTTCAATTTTATAGCATACACCTCGTGTATAAACATGTTTATCCGTAATAAAGCTTCCATCACGCAATACTACAAACGGTAAACGATCTTTAGCAAATAAATCTGTACCAAATTGAATGTCATTTTCTTGATCAATACCAAGCAAGTTTAAAATGGTTGGTTTCAAATCAATTTGTCCTGCAACATGATGGAAGACTTTCGGATTTTGATCAGTAATTCCAGGTATATGAATAATTAATGGGACACGCTGCAATTGCACAGTATCAAATGGTGTAATTTCCTCTTTTTCTAAAAACTGGCTCATCGCTGTATTATGGTTTTCAGAAATTCCATAATGGTCACCATATAAGATAATGACCGAATTATCATAAAGTCCTGCCTCTTTTAATTTTTGAATAAACACTTTTACTGCTTCATCTGTATAACGAACCGTTGTAAAATAACGGTTTACAACACGATCATTCGAATCAAATTCCTCGATAAACTTATCTTCTTCCTCTAATTCAAACGGGAAGTGATTCGTTAATGTAATATATTTTGTATAGAACGGCTGAGGCAGATCCTTTAACATTTGTACAGACTGTTCAAAAAACGGAATATCTTTTAGTCCCCAACCTACCGAATTTTCTTCCATTATTTCAAAGTCCTTCATTGAGAAGAAGTGATCATAACCTAACGCATTATACATCACATCGCGATTCCAAAACGTGCGATTATTTGCATGGAAAACAGCAGTATAATAACCGTAATTCTTCAAAATCTCCGGTGTTGCATTATACTCGTTGTTAGCATGAGTAAAGAATACAGACCCACGACCAAGCGGATACAATGAGTTTTCTAATAAAAACTCAGAATCCGATGTTTTTCCTTGTCCTGTTTGATGATAAAAATTATCAAAGTAGTAGCTTTGCTTGATGAAATCATTTAAAAATGGCGTAATTTCTTGCCCATTAAGCTCTTCATTAATCACAAAATTTTGGAAGGATTCTAAAGAAACAATAAAAACATTACGTCCTTTCGCAATTCCATGCATTTCCTCATTCGGCTGTTTTTCATTTGCATTTAAATAATTCTCAATTTCCACCAAATTGTTGCTATCAGCAAGCGCTCGCTGTGCTGATGTTTTCGACTGAAGTAATGCATCATAAATATGGAAATTATAGGCACCAATGTTCTTGACCAACATTTCACGGTCAAAAGAACGGGTTAGTAATTGCGGACGTTCTGTTTCAGCTAATCCTAAGTTAAAAAAGAAAATCGCTGCCGCCATTAAAAAATACGCAGTTCGTTCTTTTCTTGTTGTTTTGGCAGCTTTTCGGAAATAAGGTTTTCGTGAAATCCATATTAAAAAGGCAATATCAATAAACATTAATAAATCAATTGGTTGAATGAGTTCTGTAATACTGCTTCCTAAATCGCCCATGTTACTAGCTTGGAAGAGAACTGGAATGGTTAAAAAATCATTGTAAAAACGATAAAAAATCATGTTAGCTAATAAGATGATGGTCATTAAAATATTTGTACCGATTACCCAACGGTTCCGGTTTTTTTCCTTCATAAAAAGACCAATACCAAAAATAACCAACAAAAAACTTAACGGGTTGATAAATAAAATAAACTCTTGTGTAAAGTTTTCTATTTTTATGTCAAAGCTAGTTTTGTAGACAATATACGTTTTCAACCACATCAAAGCTGTTGCTAGTAGCAAAAAGGAAATCTTGGAAAACGTGTTTTTACGCATAATTAAACCTCCTTAACGGTGGAAACTGCGCATTCATATAAATTATTTTTTCCATTTTTTAGGGTTAACAACAATTCAACTAACTCATATCTTAATACTTCTTTTACAAAAAATCAATGTTTTTTAATATTAGTATTACAATATGATGTTAGACTTATATTTTAGGTGTCTCTTTCTCCCACTATATAGACGTAAAACTTCATAAAAAGTTTCACTATTCATTCAAAATGTTGTATCATTAGCACAAAAAAGAAAAGCGCTTGATAAGCGCTAAAATGCTAGTGATTCATGATTTTCGATTTTACAAGCCATGCGCCCCCAATAACTCCCGCATCATTCCCGAGTGTGGCAACTCGTATTTCAGCACCCTTTGCTACGGCTGGAAACGCAAATTTGTTAAAATAAAATGTCACATTTTCTATAAATAAATCAGCACCTCGTGAAACTCCTCCGCCGATGACGATTTTCGCTGGATTTAAGCCATTTGCTAAATTTGCTAATGCAAGTCCTAAATGAAAGGACATTTCTTCAATGACTTCAAGCGCTGCTTGATCTTGTTTTCTTGCAGCATCAAAAACATCTTTAGCGGTAAGTTTACCGTTTTGTTCATAAAGATCATTTAAAATACTTGTTTCAATCTTTTGCATTTTTTCAATGGCGATGCGAACAATACCAGTCGCAGAAGCAATCGTTTCTAAGCAGCCTGTTTTCCCACAGTTGCATCGGGCTCCTCCTTCAGGAACAGCAGTTATGTGACCAATTTCTCCTCCAGCACCACGTACACCGTGAATAACTTCACCGTTTGCAATAATACCGCCGCCAACACCTGTGCCAAGCGTAACACATATTAAATCTTTTGCCTGTTGTCCTGCTCCTTTCCACATTTCCCCTAATGCGGCAATGTTTGCATCGTTATCAATAATTGCTGGCAAACCTATTGCCTGTTCAAGCTTTTCTTTCAAAGGATAATTTTCCCATCCTAAATTTACCGCTTGATAAACTACACCTGTTTCAAGATTGACAGGTCCTGGAGCCCCCATTCCTATACCAGCAAGTTGGTCTTTTAAAATTCCGATGGATTTTGCTTTTTCTTCAATGGCTTTGGCGATGTCTTCCACAATCGTGTTATCTTTTTTATTCGTTGGTATTTCCCACTTTTCAATTAATACTCCATTCATGTTTATAAACGCTAATTTAATCGTTGTTCCGCCGAGATCAACCCCAACAAGATATGTTTCTGTCATTTTCCTCATCCTTTATTTTTCAAATGTTTTTCCCGTTCCCGCTGCATTTCTTGTCTCAACAAAAGCAGGGCCATCTGATAATCTTTCGCTTCAATCAACTTTGATTCGTATAGCTGTTTGATTTCCTCTTCCATTAATTCCAAATCAGCCATTCTGTCCCCGATATAAATAATCGTCCCGTACTGTTTTAACAGCTGCTGTATATCATAAATCGTTTTCAAACACTGTCACCTTCTAACTCAATGTATCAGTACATATTCAAGTATAAAGAATCCCATTTAGCCGTCAAGAAGTAAATGGTAGAAAACAAATTCACTTTAATGGACTAGATTAAAACCCTCTTGTCAACAAGTGTTCTACTTTTTCATTTCCAAGCTACAAAAAGAGACAACAGTGATAATCATCTGTTGTCTTAACGGTCGGGGTCTCGAGGATGGAGAAACCGCGGTCTTCGGTTTTTTAAAGGAATTGGTGAGCGGATAAACACATCACGAAGTGCACGATAATTAAATGGAATGAATGGCCATAAATAAGGGACTTGGAATGATTTTAATCTTGCTAACATTAAGAGCCATAATGTTGCAGCAATGACATAACCTAATAGTCCAAGCCATCCAGCTGCTAACAAAAGCCCCATACGAGTCAATCGATTAGCTAAACTCAGCTCATAACTTGGGGTCGCAAACGTTCCAATTGCAGCCATTGACAAATATAAAATGACTTCATTTGATAAAAGTCCAACTTCTACCGCTACTTGTCCGATCATCAATGCAGCTATTAATCCTAATGCAGTTGCTAAGGATGACGGAGTATGAATCGCGGCCATTCGCAATAAATCAATGCCTAATTCAATGATGATAAACTGCAGCAATAACGGAACGGACCCCTCTTCTTTTGTACCGATAAATCCCATGAAGTTCGGAACCATTTCTCGGTTTTCAGCAAGTAAATACCATAATGGTAAAAGAAAAATGGATGCAAATACTCCGATAAAACGGACAAATCTTAAATAGGCACCTGTAAATGGTTTATTTCGATATTCCTCCATATGCTGCAAATGATGCCAAAAAGTCGTTGGAGTAATAAGCGCACTCGGTGAACCATCTACAAAAATAATGACATGTCCTTCAAACAAATGTACAGCAGCTGTATCAGGGCGTTCCGTATATCTCACAAGCGGATAAGGATTCCAATGTCTTCCAGATAAAAATTCTTCAATTGTCTTTTCAGCCATTGGTAGCCCATCAGTATCAATACGAGCGAGAGCTTTTTTCACTTCCTCAACATGATGTCTGTCGGCAATATCCTCTATATAACAAACGACAATGTCAGTCTTCGATCTTCTACCTACTTGTATATACTCCATTCGTAAAGATGGATCTCTTACCCTTCTCCGCGTTAACGCTGTGTTAAAAACAATCGTTTCCACAAAACCGTCTCTAGAGCCTCTTACAACCCTTTCCATATCGGGCTCTTCTGGTCCCCGAACAGGGTATGTTCTAGCATCAATTACGATTGCATACTCTAAACCATCCACAATGAGAACAGAAGGCCCTGCCAGAACATAATCAACAATTTTTTCTAAGTCATCTGTTGTGTCAATCTCAACATACGGTATATACGTTTTAATCAATTTTTCAAGAGTATGTTTTTCTAATGTTTCGCGCTTTTGCTTCGCCAAAAATTCCATTAAATAATGAAGAATGTCATCTTTAACAAAACCGTCAATCATATAAAATGTCATATCACGTTCAGCATATGTGACATCAAGCTTAATAACGTCAAAACTTTTATCGACACCTAATTTTTCATTTAAAAAATGGCGATTTTTCCTAATTTCCGCTGAAACTTTATGTTCAATCTTTTTTTGTTTCATCGCAATTCTCCATTTCTATTGAGATCAAAGCACCTATATGGCTTTTCCCAAATAAAGTGAATCACCCATCTACGAAGATGGAATTTAATTACATTGGTCGGATCACAAGAGCCAACATGCACTGTAACTTTTCGATTCCTCACGTTTTTTCTTTAGCCATCATGGACAATTTTTTTAAAAAACATACCATTTAAGTGATATTTCGTTCATGACAAGCATATTTCTTAACATACTTGTACGGTCGGAGTGATCAAAATGGTCATGTTGAAACGAAAATGGAAGTTTTTTTTATTCCTTTCATTCGTCCTTGCTATGACGATCTATTTATCTAAACTTTTTTCTGTTCGTGAAAGCATCATCTTTTTTCCTTTAAGCGATCAAGTGTTTTTTACCGAAACATATACAACGTTATCGTTGATCGGAAAAAAAAATTCAGAGGAATATGCTATTGAATGGGATGTTCATTCTTCAACGAGTGAAGAAATTTATTTACGACAAGATATTTCGATGTTATTTGCTGACGGTATTTTGAGGGATACATTGTCTGAATGGGAGGACAATAGTCAAAAACTCGCTCAATATGTGAAGGTAACTGGAAAAGACAGCAGCCATTATCAAGCCATTTCTTTTCATTACGGGGAAATTCATATAAATGAAGAAGCGATCCACAGTGTCCAAAAAATGAGTGATGACCACCTATATGTTATTCATTCATCGTTTAGTCCTTTAACCTCTTTTCGCACACCAGAAACAAGGGAGGAAAACGAATGGAAAGAAATATTGGATCATATTCAAAATCAACATCTGCACTATCGCTGGAATTCTCTCATGAAACATTTTCAGATTGATGAGTCTCAATATTATCCAATACCATTCACGGAATTATCGTCCTATAATGAAAAAGCACTAAATGGATTAACTTTTGAACAGACACAAATCGTGATCGGAAAATTGTGGGAAGGGCTATATAAAAATTATTTTCTCGGACTAAAACAAAAAGACGGATCGATTGAAGACCCTATTGGAAGCAGTGTACCGCTTATTTTAGTTGCAAAAGATCATTCTCATCTTCTTGTGCTTATTGAAGGGAAAAGCGGTTATCCTTATAAATTATATCAACGGATTAGTTTTGAATAAGGTAATATACGACGATAGACATTCATAAATCTAACAAGAACTTTCGAATTCAACAGCGAAAAACCACGGGTTAATTTAGCCCGTGGAACAACAATCTAGAATACTTCTAATCTACCGAACTGTAAAAATGGGATTGATTCGTTTGCTACTTTCCTTGAAATTGAGGTTTTCTTTTCTCTTGAAATGCGCGAACTCCTTCGAGATGATCTTCTGTTTGAATCATTAAAGTTTGGGTGATTCGTTCTTGAAAAAACCATGGAAATATTCGTGCGATTGGCCGATTTTTATTAGGTAGCCATATATTTTGTTAACTCTTCTTTTAGTTGAGGAGGGATTGCAGCACTTTGTTGTTTTTGAAAATCAAAATAAACAACTACCGCCTCTCCATTCGCAATTAGTTGATTCGTTTCCTCATCTACGACTCTAGAACTAAGACGAAAACTTTTTGTACCAATATGCGAAACTGAAGTAAGAATACAGAGCTTCTGATTAAAATAGGCCTGCTTTACAAAATCACATTTCGTAGATGCTAAAATAAAATTCCATTTTTTAGGATCAACCTGAAAGCCGATATCACGAAAAAAATTGATTCTTGCTTCTTCTAAATAAATAAAGTAACTGATATTATTTACGTGCCCTAATGCGTCTGTTTCACAAAAACGTACTTTTACGTAGCTTTCATGTACCACGTAACATCACTCCTTTTCCCTTTACATTGACATCTTATAAGCCCTCACTCATTAACTCCCAAGATAAAAGCTATAGTAAAAAAGTCCATACACTAGCCCTATCGATAATATAACTCCAACAAGTCGTAAAAATAAACGGGACATTTTCGGTAGTTGTACAATTAAGGCGGCAATAAATCCGCCCATTAATCCACCAATATGCCCTGCATTATCAACATTTGGAATCGTAAATCCCAGAGCTAAATTTATGGCGATCACAATTAAGATATTCGGTCCAATTGTACGAAAAAACAAATTCGGCTTCATGATGCCTAGCAGCAATAAAGAACCAAACAATCCAAAAATGGATCCTGAGGCTCCAGCAGAAATGGCGGGACTAAAAACAAAACTTAAAAATGAACCAATAATACCTGCAAATAGGTAAATAAATAAAAACCGCCAAGATCCGTACATCTTTTCAACAGTAGTCCCAATATAATACAAAGCAAAGGAATTCATTAATAAGTGCAAAAAGCCTATATGTAAAAAAATTGGAGTGATAAGCCGCCACCATTCACCTTGATAGATGAGTTCATTCACTTTAGCACCAAAAAAAATTAAGGTGTTCGTATTGGTACTTCCCCCAAACAGCTCGAGAACTAAAAACATAAACATTTGTACCCCTAAAAAAATATAAGTAAAAAACGGCTTTCCCCTCTCAAAAATTTCCCGTTCTTGTCTAATTTGTTGATTCGCAAATGTAACAACAGTATGTTTAATCCTATTTAATTGTTCATAATCCATTTGGTCAACATGATAAAATTCCAAATGATTCAATAACGTTGCAAATGAAACGGAAAGCGCTTCTTCAAGAGAAACTATTCCTTCCGTCTTATGCTCCTTGTCAATGAAAATCGTTTTTAATGCCGTGCGTCCTTTCGTTAAAGGCCTTTGTACTATATGGCGCCATTCATCAACAGGTTCATATGTAGATATGTAAACATTTAAAATATTTAAACTAGGCTTATAAGATTGTTTGCGAATGGATTCAAATGTTGATAAGGATGCGTCTAGATCTTGTGCAATCCAATTGCTCCAATCAATATCAAAGCGTTTTAAACGAATTAGCTGAAAATCTTTACGATTGGCAGGCTCAAGCCACACTTCATGATGATCAGATGATAGATTGACAAGTCGAAAATGTTTTTGAATGACTAAATTTTCAATTAATCGCCAAAAAAGATAGTCTTGATAAATAACCATTTTTTGATCTCTCCGAAACATTTTTTTCTATTATAACAAGCCATTGATGTTTTATAAATGAAACTGTAACCAAAAGAGGCAGAAAATAAAATAATGGCCGCCTCTCCCTCTGAGCCAGCCAAGACATTTACGATGTTAAGATTGAAATAATAATGCATTTTTGAGGAAACGTTCTTTCATATACGGAATATTAAGAGCAAGACTAATGAAAATATGACGAATGATTTTTTGTCCAAGAAGCATGTTTAATATTTGATAACGAAATTGAACAATCATCAAAACACCTATGAATAACAGGATCAAACTTTTTAATTGTTTCATCAAAACCCCTCCTGCTTTTAACATTTGTTAAAAGAGGAGTCTTTATCCGTAAATAAACAGCAAATTTAAAAAATCAAAATATAAAACAAATAAGAAAGCAATGTGGCTAGCGTTATGGATAAAAAATTGACCCCATCATTGTTCATAAAGGATAAGCCGTGTATTTTTTGCGCACGATTATTGCAATGAACCTTTTTTTCCGTCTTGATACGGCATACTTTACATCGATATTTCACTTGTAAAGTACTCCCTAATACCGTGTCCAAAAGGCTTCCGATAAACCCAAACAGGATTACCGTAAACAAAACAATAACATCCTGTGTAAATAACATATAGAATGCTATTCCGATGAGACTGGCACCGTAAAAAGCAGCCAGTGTACCAAGCATTGTCACCGCACCTGAAGTCCCTATATCCACTTCTTTAAATGACCATAATAACCGTGGTTTTCTTTTACTTAAAGTTCCTATTTCTGATGCCCAAGTGTCAGCATTAGCGCTTGCAATCGCAACGGCAAATAACGACTCCCATGGAGCTACATCATAATAGATAAAAGAACAAATGGCCATGATTGCGGGAATACCACCATTGGCTAATACTTGAAAGCTATCGCGCTGATCTCCTTTTTCTACAATTTTTTCAAGACTTTGTTTCTTTTCTTTTTTATATTTACTCCATAAACTCGATGATGCAAAAAAGATGCCCAATACGATTAGTCCATTCCAGCCAAAGCCAATATAAATGCTTAACCCAATTGCAAATGCTGCGAGAGACCCAGTAAAAGTTAATAGCTTCAAAAAAACGCCGCTGATTGAAAGAAAAAATATGAAAAGAAAGGAGATTATATTAACGGCCGTCATGTATACAGTTCACCGTACCTATTTCTGTAATTATTTGTTTCACAGGTATATCATGGTCATCAAATGGAATTTTATCAATTATCTGACATGAAAAAGCAAGTGAAATCGTTTGCTGATGAAAATGTTTTAAATAGCGATCGTAATAACCCCCTCCATATCCAATCCGGTAGCCTTTCGGATCAAAAACAATACCTGGAACAATCATTAGATCTATTTCCTTTGCTTCACAAAGCTCCGTTTCAGCAACAATTGGCTCTTTTAATCCAAAGTATACAGATTCTAACTGGTCGAATGAATGAATATATCGAAATTCCATCCGCTTTTCTTTTGGATAACATTTGGGAACAGCTATCTTTTTTCCTTCTTCCCAACCCTGTTGTATAATTGGATACGTATTGACTTCTTTTCCTTTCGATATCGTTATCCCAATAGTGGCTGCCGTTTTCCAGTACGTGTTTTCATATAAGCGATGAGCGATTTGATTAGACATCTTTTCGTAAGTATCATCTTTTATTAAAGCCAATTTTTGTTTGACCATGTTACGGTATTGTAACTTATTCAATTATTTTCCCCCCAAGTTGTTTATGATCATAAAAAAACAGCAGGAAATGCATTTCCTACTGTTTTATTTTGTTTCACGATGTAAAGTATGCTTCTTATCTCTTGGACAATATTTTTTTAACTCTATACGTTCTGTATTTGTGCGTTTATTTTTTGTCGAAATATAGTTACGCTCACCACATTCTGTGCAAGCTAACGTGATATTTACACGCATTTTTATTTCCCTCCAAACATCAATTTTTAAATCAGACTTTTATATAATACCATTATTATTCTTTAAAATCCACAGCAAATCAACATTTTCAATTTAAATCATCATCGTTTAACAAGAAATAGCTTTTTTTTAAAGTTTATTTTCGTAAACTTTGTTGCTTTTCGACTCGGTATAGCGTGACATTGCTAGCGAGTCGCTTGCAAGCGAACAATTTTTTTGAAAAGAGCCTTTGAAAAAATTATATGAAAATGTTCTGAGCGACCGACAAATAAGAAAATTATAGATCGTATTTATATCATTAGGTTTACTAGAAAAACGAACCATTCAATATGTAGCATTTTACAATAATCAACTCTTTTCTTAAAAATTCATTTAGTTTCTACATTATTTATGTTATAAAAATATAGGGAATATGTTTAAGAAGGTGAGAATAATGGAATTCGTGATTGTTTTATTATTTTTAATAAGTATCGTCTTATTAGGAATATCATTTACTGGACGGGATCACTTCAAAGAATTAGAGCAAGAAGTGGAACACTTATCCGTCTCAGCTATGCAGGAAATATATAAAATTAAGAAAAAAATGAGAGTTTTTGAAGAAGAGCTTTTACAAAGTGGAAACGGCTCAATTAGTCAAAACACTCAACCTATTATTAATTTTGATTACTATACAAAAAATCAAATCCTAACAAAATATAAACAAGGAATGTCCATTACGGATATCGCCAAATCTGAAAATGTGACAGCTGAAGAAGTAAAACTAATTATTGAACAAAATAAGAGGGAGTTATCATGAACAAAAAAAGTTTACAAGCTTTTTCTGCAGGAATGATTGTCTCTACATCGCTTTTAAGCCTAACATTTTATCTTGGTGGATATAACAAACCAACTGTCGCTGAAAAAAAAATAACAGAAACAGATATTAACAAATATTTATCAGAAAATGAGCAAATTGTAATTTCCAAAAAAGAATATGAACAATTAATAGCTTTAAAGGATCAAGAGGTTACAAAAGAACAAAATCAGCAAGAAGCAGTAGAAAATACAAAGGAAACAGAAAAAAATAACAACGAACAAACACAAAGTAAAGAGGAAGTTCAACAAGAACCGAAAAAAGTAATGATTACAATTCAAGAAGGCATGACGACTAGTGATGTTTCTAAAGCACTTGAAAGCGCAGGAATTATCAAATCCGCATCCGAATTTAATCAATATTTAATTAAAAACGATTATCATACACGGGTACAAATCGGAACATTTGAAGTAAATGAAAATATGAGCTTTTATGAAATTGCAGAAGCTATTACGAGATAAGAAAAACGCAAGCGCCCCGCTTAGCGACGTATGAACTGGACCGCTCCGCATGAGATAAAGGAAACACGAAGAGCGAAAGCGTCGATGTTGACTTATCGGAAGGAGGAGAGGGAAGTTCACTAGTCGCTGGGCGGCTTTCACTAGACATCCATAACTATATAAAAGGGTTGATTCCTTCGTGATCATGATATAAATTCTGATATTATAATAAAAAGGGTGTCCCAAAAGTATACAATTTGGGACACCCTCTTCCTATTTAATGGGAAAAGATGAAAACATGTTAGTTAATCATTTAAATCATAATGTCGACCTTTAACTAAATAAAAAATGTTTTCAGATATGTTAGTTGCATGATCTGCCGTTCTTTCAATATAACGACTAACAAAAGCTAATTGTGTGACTTGATTAATCGATTCATTTTTTTTCGGAAAGATGTTAAACAATTCGCGAATGGTTTCTCCATATAATGCATCGACTTGATCATCCATATCCGCTACCTTTTTCGCAAGCAAAACATCCTCTTCATTAAACGCTTTAATTATCATTGAAAGCATATTTGTAGCTATTTCATGCATTTTCAAAAGGTTATCTATCGGTTTAATAAATGGTTCATTTCCGATGCGAATGGCTGCCTTTGCAATATTCACAGCAAAATCCGCCATTCTTTCAATATCTGCTGCTATTTTAATGGCTGTTACAATTCTCCGTAAATCAATAGCAACAGGCTGTTGTTTAGCAATTAAAATAATAGCAAAATCATTGATTTCTTCTTCCAAAATATCAACTTTTTTATCATCTTCAATTACTTCTAAAGCTAAATCGATATTTTGCTTATGAAACGCATCCATTGCTTTATTCAGAGCAGTTTCCGTTAAATCACCTAATTCGACTAATTTTGATTGAAGCTCTTTTAAATCTAATTCAAATTTTTCCCTAATCATTCATGTACCCCCATTTTGGTCCTTCTTAAAAACATAATTGGTGGATGACAGACTTACAGGGAGTCTGTCATCAATCCGTACAAATCTTGATCTATTAACCGAATCGTCCTGTAATGTAATCTTCAGTACGTTTATCAATAGGATTAGAGAATAGTTTATCCGTTTCTGAAAACTCAACTACTTCACCATTTAAAAAGAAAGCCGTCTTATCAGAAATACGCGCAGCTTGTTGCATATTATGTGTAACAATGATAATACTATAATTTTTCTTCAATTCCTGTACAAGCTCTTCAATTTTTAAGGTAGAAATAGGATCCAAGGCAGAAGTTGGTTCATCCATTAGAATAACGTCAGGCTCAATCGCTAAACAGCGGGCAATACATAATCTTTGCTGCTGACCACCTGAAAGACCGTAAGCATTTTCATGTAAACGATCTTTTACTTCATCCCAAATGGCTGCCCCTCGCAAACTTTTTTCAACGATTTCGTCTAATATTTTCTTATCACGAATACCATGAATACGAGGACCATAAGCTATATTATCATAAATGGATTTAGGGAATGGATTGGGCTTTTGGAATACCATTCCAACTTGCGTACGCAACTCTTCAACACGATATGATTTATCAAAAATATTTTTACCTCTATATAAAATTTCACCAGACGTACGAACGATCGGGATTAATTCTACCATACGGTTTAATGTTTTAATATAGGTTGACTTTCCACACCCAGAAGGTCCAATAATGGCAGTGACTTCATTTTCGTATATTTCAAGATCAATGTTTTTTAAAGCTTGATCTTGACCGTACCATAAATTTAAATTTTTTGTTTCATAAACCACTTTCTTTTCGTTTTCCATGTGATGATGATCATTTTTGTTTAACATATCTGATTCCTTTTTCATTAATGTTATTGACATATGAAAAACCTCCTTCATTCTGCGGAACATTTAATAGCGATTCTGGTATTTATTCCTAATAAATACAGCAATTGAATTCATTACAATAAGGAACAAAAACAATACGATAATACCTGCTGCAGCAACATTTTGGAATTCAGCTTGCGGACGAGATGCCCAATTGTATATTTGGATTGGCATAACTGTAAATGTACTTAACAAGTTTTCCGGTAAATAATTTACAAATGCGAAAGCACCAACAACTAATAATGGAGCTGTTTCTCCAATTGCACGTGAGAACGCCAAAATACTACCTGTTAAAATGCCTGGGAGAGCTGCTGGAAGGACAATGCGATAAATCGTTTGCCATTTTGTTGCTCCCATTCCATATGAAGCTTCTCTCAATTCTTTCGGTACCGCACGAATAGCTTCTTGTGATGCTACGACAATTACAGGTAAAATAAGCAAGCTCATGGTGAGTCCACCAGCAAGAATGCTTCGACCTAGTTCCATCGTACGAACAAAAACAGTTAAACCTAGCAATCCGAATACAATGGAAGGCACTCCAGCCAAATTAGAAATATTCGTTTGAATGAAGTTTGTAAATCTGTTTTTCTTTGCATATTCTTCCAAGTAAATGGCTGTACCCACACCTAAAAATAAAGATACCGGTATTACTACACCCATCAGCCAAATCGAACCTACCAATGCTGCCTTTATACCGGATGCTGACGGCCTCCGAGACGCATAATTTTGGAAAAACTCTGGTGTGACATAGCTAATTCCTTGAGTGAATATCCGATATAAAAGGATTGCAAGAACGACTAATGCAAAACACGTTGCGAACAAAAAAATCAAGTAAAATAATTTATTTTTAACGAGTCGACCACCCATTCGTTTGACAACTGCCGATTGGTCTATTAATTTCATCTTAATACTCCTCCCTGAAACGACGAGAAATATATTGAGCAAGCATATTCATGATTAATGTAAACATGAATAATGTTGTCCCTACTGCGTAAATACTATAATAAATAGTTGTTCCATAACCAGCATCACCTGAACTTACTTGAACAATATAAGCAGTCATTGTTTGGATAGACTCTGTAGGATCAAATGTTAATTTCGGGGTAGCACCACCTGCTAATGTTACAATCATCGTTTCACCAATTGCACGGGAAATCGCAAGCACAAATGAAGCTACAATACCTGAAATAGCAGCAGGCAACACAACTTTAATCGCTACCTCAAACTTCGTTGCCCCTAATGCAAGAGCTCCTTCACGCATAGAATTTGGTACAGAGCTCATCGCATCTTCAGAGAGGGATGCGACCATCGGTATAATCATGATTCCAACAACAATACCAGGGCTTAAAGCATTAAAAAAACCAAGATCTGGAATCATTTTTTGTAATAATGGGGTAACAAATGTAAGGGCAAAAAATCCGTAAACGATTGTAGGAATTCCTGCAAGCACTTCTAAAATCGGCTTAACAATTCTTCTAACTTGATCAGATGCATACTCACTCAAGAAAATAGCGGATGCAAGTCCAATTGGCAGTGCAACAAGCATTGCAATAAATGTAATCAAAAGAGTACCTGAAATAAGCGCCATAATTCCGTAAGATGCATCATTTTCATAAAAAGGATACCATTCTGTGTCTGTTAAAAAATCAACAATTGAAACACGTGTAAAAAATGTCACCGTTTCTGTAGTTAATGTTAATAAAATTCCGATTGTCGTTAAAATGGAAATGAATGCTGTAACAAACAATACTTTTGGTACAAGCTTTTCAACTATTTGCAAACCGGATTTCTTAGATTTTTTTTGTTGTATTAAATCTCTTACTGACTGTCCTGTTGATAAAGACATAATTGAAAACCCCTTTCCCATTTACATAGGAAGATGAGAAGCATAGCTGAGCTGCTTCTCATCATATATTTTGTTATTTTAAGCTTTCAAGAGTTTCTATAGCTTTGTCATATTCTTCTTGTGGTAAACGTACATAACCAACTTCTTCAGCTAAGTCGCCAGCATTTTCCAACGCAAACTTCACATATTCGTAAACTTGCTCTTTCTCTTTTACAGAAGCGTTGTTAACATATACGAATAGCGGACGAGAAAGCGGCTCGTATGTTCCGTTTTCAATTGTTTCATTTGTTGGCTCTACAGCTTCACCGTTAGAGTTAACAATTGGAACAACTTTTAATGTATCTTTATTTTCTAAGTAGTAAGCATAGCCAAAGAAACCAATAGCATTTTTATCGTTAGCAACACCTTTTACAAGTACATTATCATCTTCAGATAATGTAGCATCTTTTACCATAGGCTCTTCTTCAAGAACTACTTCGTTAAAATAGTCATAAGTACCAGAGTCAGTACCAGGGGAGAAGTATTTGATAGGTTCATTTGGCCACTCAGGGTTAATATCAGACCATTTTTTCGCTTCGCCAGTCCACATTGTTTTAAGATCTTCAATTGTTAATTGATCAACCCAGTCGTTGTCTTTGTTTACTACTACAGATAAACCGTCAAATGCAACTTTAAATTCAGTGTATTCAATTCCGTTTTCTTTAGCTTGAGCAGCTTCTTCGTCTTTAATTGGACGAGATGCGTTCGAAATATCGGTTTCACCTACTACAAAGCGTTTGAATCCACCACCAGAACCAGAAATACCAACTGGTGCTTTAACATCAGGATATTCTTTAGAGAATTCTTCAGAAACAGCTTCCATGATTGGTCCTACTGTAGAAGAACCGTCAATGGCTACTTCACCTTGTAATTGCTTTTCTTCCGATCCAGCTTCAGTTGTTTGACCTTCATTTGTATTTGTGTTTGTAGATTCTCCATTTCCACATGCTGCAGCAAATGCCATCAAAGAACCGATCATGATGGACATTGCTAAAAACTTAAAGCTTTTCATTTTAAAATTCCCCCTAATGTTCTTGTTTAAGTCCTACGAGTAATAGAATAACGTTGAACTATTAAATAAGTTTTAAACAAATGTAAAGGTTTTGTAAATCTCGTATTTGAGTGCTGCGGCTATTCTACCATAACTAATTGAAACGTATTTCAAAAATATTATCCATTTCCTCCATCCGCTAAATTTGGTTTTCTGATTTGTTTTTCTTGCTTCATTGTCCGATTACTTTCTTGCAATTTTATTCTTTTTACAAATGGATAAATCAACGTATGCCCAATTCCTAATACTGCCAATAAATAGCGAATGCCTTCTTTTGCATCATATACCTGCACAACAAGTATAAAGATTAGGATGGACACAATTCTCCCAAAATTTAAAAATAATTCACGAATGACAATGTATTCAATTCTTGCTTTCGCCGCATTCCAGCCTTTTCCTATTACATCATACGTCATAGAAACATATGGAACTAATAGAATTGGATAGGCAATTCCAATTAATATTCCATAAATTAATAAATTCGTGTATGTTAATTGAAAAATAATAATATAAACGGAGAAGTATAAAATTAAACCGCCGATTAGGATCGCCTTTTTCCGCATTTTTTTCGTTATGATTCTTGTAGCTAAATAATACCCAAAAAAGGCGACAATTGAATTGATCAATCCAAATGTACCTAGTGCTAATTCACTATCTGTTTTGATAAATACAAAGACGCTAATGATAAAAACAAATGTCCCTTCCCTAATCCCTTGAAAAAAATGAGCATTTGTTATATACCGCCAATTTCTGTTTCGTTTTCTCTCTTTGTAAATTTCCCAAAGAATATAATCCCCTTTTGCTTCTCGTCTTTTAAGCAGCATACTTAATACTACAGAACAGATAAATAATAGAAGGGATATCGTGAAAATAACTGTATATCCCTTAAAGTTCTCTAATCGCGAAATAATAAATCCAGCTAAAATAGGTCCAAATATACCAGCTGTTGAAGTTAAAACGCCTAAAAATCCATTAAAAAAGTCCCTCGTTTCTGGTTCTGTAATCTCAAACGTTAATACATTAAAAGCAAGCCAATAAAAACCATATCCAATTCCAATTAATGAGCCAAGAAGAATAATGTATTGAGATGCTAAGTCTCCGATTGCTAGAACGGTCATGAAAAATATTGATAAAAAAGTAACTCCTAGCCTCAATACAATGATGCGATCCATTTTTTTTGCCCATCGGCCTGCAATAATAAACGTTAAAGGCTGAAAAATAACGCTAAACAAATTATATAACCCTAAATCTAAAAACTCACCTGATTGTTTCCATAAATAAACATTTACAAAGGTGTTTGATAAAGAAATGCTTAATGAATATAAACCACCAATTAAAAGAAGTAGTACTAAATCACGATTTAATTCTACATCGCCGATAATTTTTTGGATTTTTGCCATATTGAAACTCCCCTTTTGCATCTACTGTTTAGTGTGCCTGATGCAAGGGAAGTTATGTATGCATATAAAGAACAATTTTGATAAAGAAAACTCGATCAAATAAAAAAGGCTCTTTTCTAAAAGATTGTAGCTTTACTATACGATAGCTTTTCGACTGTCAAGCAAGCGAAACGCTTGCTACACGCTAAATCCAGTCGAAAAGCAACAAAGTTTACGAAAACAGCCAAAAAAAAAGACAGACAGGGAATAAGCTCCCTGTCTCCATATCAAATATTTTCATTATTTTGCTTCGTTATAACGTTTTTCAACTTCTCTCCAATTGACGACATTCCAGAATGCAGAAATATACTCTGGACGACGGTTTTGGTATTTTAAGTAGTAGGCATGTTCCCACACGTCAAGGCCTAATATTGGTGTTTTCCCTTCCATTAAAGGAGAATCTTGGTTAGGTGTGCTCATGACTTCAAGCTCACCGTTATTCACAACAAGCCATGCCCAACCAGAACCGAAACGAGTAGCTGCAGCCTTTTCAAATTCTGCTTTAAAGCTTTCGAAGCTTCCAAATTTTTTGTTAATTGCCTCTAGTAATTCGCCAGAAGGTTCTCCTCCACCATTCGGCGAAAGAATTGTCCAGAATAAGCTATGGTTCGCATGTCCACCGCCATTGTTGCGAACAGCAGTACGTTTTTCTTCTGGAACTGCATCTAAATTGGCAATAACTTCTTCCACACTTTTACTTAAAAGCTCTTCATTTCCTTCAAGTGCAGCGTTCAAGTTATTAACATAAGTGTTGTGATGTTTCGTGTGGTGAATGTTCATCGTCTCTTTGTCAATGTGAGGCTCTAATGCATCATAATCATAAGGTAATTTTGGTAATTCAAATGCCATCATATCTCCTCCTTTAAATTTATGTACTTGAAAAAATAGCTTATAAATAATTTTATAAGCTTAAATTCAGATTACCAAACTTACCAAGATGTTTCAATTTATATGCATAAATTTCATCAATCAATGTGATCTTACCCATTTTAATTAAGATATATACACTTATTTTTTAGCTCTTTTCTAAAAGATTGTTGTTTTACTATAGCTTTTCGAGATACGCTTGCTACGTCACTTGCAAGCGTGACATGAACAGAACAAAAGTCGATGGTCGGACAAATGCGGTTTGTCCGACCACATACTTTGTGATTTATGGACAGTCGAAAAGCAACAAAGCGTACGAAAACAGCTTTTTTTAAAATGAAAAGCATTGCTTTTTACGCAATGCTGGAATGGACCCTGCAGGATTCGAACCTGCGACCGGACGGTTATGAGCCGTCTGCTCTAACCAGCTGAGCTAAGGGTCCTTAATATTTCAAATGGACAATATAAATTTTAATATCAATATAACATTGTGTCAATACAATCTGATGGCCATTATATATTGCATTTAGTTTTCATAAAAAAAGTAAGAAATCCAACATAGACCTCTTACTTTTATCATTTCATTATATAATTAATTTCGATAACCTAAAACAGCTTCCGCTATATTCACACAATGGTCGCCAATTCTCTCTAAATTGCTAATAATATCTACAAAAACGATACCTGCTTGTCCTGAACACACCCCTTCGTTAATTCGTATAATATGCTTTTTTCTGAATGTTCGTTCTAACTTATCAATCGTTTCTTCAGCCTTCAGTACTTTTGATGCTAAAGTTGTATTATGGTCATCTAATGATTGAATAGCATCTTTTACAGTCGATACGGTAATTTCAAACATTTCATTTAAATCTTGTTGAGCTTGCTCTGTCAGTTTTACCTTATTGGAAATTTGGTAATCGACTAGCTCCACAATATTTTCAAAATGATCACCTATTCGTTCAATATCGCGTACAGTGTCCATTAAAATAGAGTGTTGCCTAGAATCAGCGTTTGACATATCATAACTTGAAATCATCACGAGATAATCCGTAATTTTTCGATCTAAATTGTTAATGGCGTCTTCCAATTGCATCGCGATTTCCGCATGCTTTTGCTGTTTAGTAAAGACATATTGCTTTGCTTCCTCCAATCCGATTGAAGCAAATTTTCCCATTCTTAATACTTCTTCTTTCGCTTGTCCTAACGCTATAGATGGCGATTGTTCAATAAATAGTGGGTCTAAATGCTTCGGTTTATATTCAATGGCTAAATCTTCGCCAGGGATAATTTTCGTTACTAACCATGCAAGTCCGCCAATAAACGGAGCTTGAATCAGTGTATTGGTCGTATTAAAAATACCATGAGCAAACGCAATCGTCATTTCAGGACCTAAGCCTAAATTCATTTGTAAAGCACTTATAACAGATGTGAAAAATTTTAAAATAATTAAAAATATCGCTGTTCCTATTAAATTAAATATGACATGTGTTAATGCTGCTCTTCTGGCCGCTACTGATGCACCAATGGATGCTAAAACAGCTGTTATCGTGGTACCGATATTATCACCAAAAAGAACTGGCAAAGCACCCTGTAAATCGATAAGCCCTTGTCCATGAAGTTCTTGCAATATACCGATCGTTGCACTAGAACTTTGGACGATAACTGTAAAAATTGTACCAATGAGTACACCGAGTAATGGCTGTTGACTCATACTTACCGTTAAGTCGTGAAACGCTTCTAATGAACGAAGAGGCTTCATTCCATCACCCATTAATTCTAGACCAAAAAACAATGCCCCAAAACCGAAAAATACTTCACCGATGTTATGAATTTTTTTATTTTTAAAGAAAAATATGAAGAGAGTTCCAATAAAAATAATCGGTAATGCATATTCTTTAATTTCAAAACCAATGATAAACGCAGTAATCGTTGTACCGATGTTTGCCCCCATTATGACACCAATCGCTTGTCTTAAAGTCATAAATCCAGCTGATACTAAACCAACAGTTAATACAGTTGTGCCACTGCTAGATTGGATTAAAACGGTAACAAGAATACCTGCCAAAATCCCCATAATAGGATTTGTTGTGAATTTGTCTAAAATATCCCGCAGTTTATCTCCTGCTGACTTTTGTAAACCTTCACCCATTAGCTTGATACCGAATAAAAAAATCCCAAGGCCGCCAATAAATTCAAAAATCATCTTTTGTACATCGAATTCCAACGTAATTCAACCCCTTATTTCGTCTTTCCTCGACAAACATCAACAACCTTTATCATTATTAACGATTTATTTATTTTTTGTAAAGGTTTATTCATATATTTAATATAAAATTTACAAATATTTTTCATACCATTTTTTGCAACATTTTTGATATACACTTTCCTTGCTTGAATATAATAACGAAGATAAAATGAAAAAGGATTTAAATTAAAGGATGTGTATAGCTCATGAATATGGTTTTGCAGCTCATTCAGTCTTTATATTCACCAAAAATCATTGCAATGACAAGGTTTCAAAAGATCGGAAAAACGATTTTGTATGCTTTCCTGCTTTCATTCCTTGCCTTTTTACCAAATGCCGTTTATATTTCACAAGGAATAATTAGTGGATTTAAAGGTTTGGATGAAACAATGGAAAAAGAACTACCTGATTTCTCTATAAAAAATGGAAAGCTTATATCGGAAGTTGATCAGCCAATTGAAGTGAAAAAAGGTGATTATATTGTAGTTTTGGATAACCAAGGGATTTTAACAAAAAAAGATTTAGAAAAAAGAAGAAACGCAATTGGATTGTTGACCGATCAATTTGTTGTCGTAACAAATGGACAAGCCCAAACATTTGAATATACGATGTTTGAAAACACATTAATGAAAAAAGATCTCATTCAGATTATACAACAATTAACAAAATTAATGCCCATTATTCTATCTGTTTTCCTTTTCTTATTGTATTTGTCCTCATCCTTTGTCAAGTTCATAGAAATTTCATTTTTAGCACTTATGGCGATCTTATTGAAAAATCGATTTGGAAAAAAACTAAATTTCAAACAGCTTTGGACAGTTTCAGCTTATTCCATAACCCTTGCAACCGTATTTTTTATGATTATGGATATATTCAAGTCAACAGTCCCATTTGAATTTTATATAAATTGGTGTGTACATCTAATTATCCTTTATTTAACATTAAAAGAAATACCTAGTCCGAAAAAACAAGGTTAAAAAAAGCTGTCCCAAGCTATAGTGTCAGACATCAAACTGTTTGACATTTATGGGATAGCTTTTTTTATGTCATGATGTTGTGAATTTTTTAGAGATGGAAGATAATTGAATGGCTAATTCAGAAAGTTTTAACCCAATATGATGAGTTTCATGAATCCGCTCCATTTGCTCATGTGCTGTTACTTGCATTTGTTCGGCACTAGCATGTGTTTCTTGTGATACCGATAAAAGGTTTTCTGTATCCTTTTCCATTTCAGGAATAATTCGATGAAACTTTTGTAGATTTTTTGTAGTTTGACGTAATACTTCATTTACTTTTTCAATTTCAATCATTAAATGATCGAAAGAATTTCTTGATTGTTTGGCAATTGATAATTGTTCTAACATATTTTGGAACATACACTCAAACTCTTGAGAGGCATTTATCGTCATTTCTTCCATCATCGTAACAGAGCGATTAATATCTACTGTTGCCTTTGAAGATTGCTCAGCAAGTTTTCGCACCTCGTTTGCCACAACAGCAAAACCTCTCCCTGCCTCTCCAGCTCTTTGTGCTTCTATTGTTGCATTTAAAGCTAATAGCTTTGTTTTTCCAGCAATTTCTTGAATAATGTGAACGACTTTTGTAATAGATAGTGAATAGTCTTTCACTCCTTTAAAAGTTTCGATTAACTTATTAAATTCACGTTCAAATGAATCCATTGTTTGAATCATATTCGCCATGACATGCTCACCAACTTTGGCTGATTCATTCATATCATTTGCTCGTTTATATAGATGGTCAATATTACCAAGCACTAGCTGGGTCATCTTTTTCATATCTTGAAATGATTTTACGCTTTTTTCTGAGCTATCTGCTGTTTGCTCAGCCCCTTTTTTGACAATTTGAATCGAATTTAATAATGCTTGATTCGAGTTCATTACTTCTTCTGAAGATATTTTTAGATTCTCTCCTGTGTTCGTTAATTCAACGGTCGTTGAGTTGATCTTTCGCAGCATCATTCGCATGTTTCTTATCATTTCATTAAAACTTTTCATTAAGGAATAAATTTCAGGAATAGATGTATTGATTTTCACATCTTTTTGGATATTCCCTTTTCGAATTTCCTTCATCGTATTTCTTAAAATCGTTAACGGCTTAGTAATACTACGCACAACAAATAAAAGCATAATGGTCATAATGGCTGTACTAATAATGGCAGTCCAAAGTGTATAATGGGCTAATTTTTTTATCGGACTCATATAACTATCTGTTGGAACAGCTAGTAAAAATATCCCTTTCAATTCTTGAATTTGTTTAAATGTTAACGTATATGGCTTTCCATTTATTTCACTATGCAACACTCCATGATCTGTCTTGATGATTTCCCGAATTAGTTCTTTTGAAAATGTTAAACCTGTCCTTTCACTTATTGGCAGAGGAACGACTTGTTCATCTTTGACTACAAAAAAATCTGCAGGCAAACCATCCTGTATGAGCAAAGATGATTGCTTAGGAAGCACTTGATTATTAAAACGCTGATAAAATTCTTTCTCATTTCCAACATAAGCAAACATTAAGTTAGCGGCCATATCTGCTGTCATATTCACTTCTCTCATTAACCGCTTTTCAATTGTTTGATACGTCGTTTCACTTGCTTTTTTATAGGCACTAAAACCAACAATACAAATTGAGCTTACTAATAATATAAGAACAAAAAGGTTTAACCGAGCAGAAAAAGATAAAAAGCGTAAATTCATTGACCTATGTAATTTTTTCCAACCAGCATACTGTGGGAATTTTCGAATTATTTCTGTATTCTTTCGTATTTGTGTAAACATAACAACCTTCCCTCTTTTTCGATTTCAACATACATTATGACAGAAAATTATTAAGTGAATGTAAAGATCGAATAAATTCTCTAATTATGATCAAAAACGAACACCATTTCTTTTCCATAATGGAAGGGGGTATAAAACTTCATATTTTGGAGCACGGTGATTTTTTATGTATTTTTTTTATGGACAAGCATAATAGTGTAAAAAAATCATTTTTTTGTCCAATTGGAGGGGGTATGATGAAACGAATGCTCACCCTTTTTACAATCCTCTTTTTGATATATATCATTTATTATGATTTAAAAATTGGTACTTTACCCTTTACTCAACCAGTTTTTCTATCGCAGCAGACTCCTAATAACAAAGTTGTCAATCACCAACAATACGTCGTCATAAAAGTAAAAGAAGGAGATACTGTTCTTTCGGTCGTTGAAAATCTTCATAACCATACTCTTCCAGTATCAATCGAAACAATCATTCATGATTTTGAACAATTAAATCCGAATATCTCTGTACACCAATTAAAAATAGGAAATTCCTATAAATTCCCTGTTTATAAATAAAATCGAAAAGCTCTTTTCTAAAAGAATGTTCCTTTTCTATAGCTTTTCGGCTGCATAGGCAAGCGACACGCTTCTATGTCACACTTGTATTGTGACCTAAACCGAACAAAAGTCGATGGTTGGACAATGTAATTTGTCGGATCAAGTTTTGTTCGGTTCAAAGACAGTCGAAAAGCAACAAAGCTTTTACGAAAAGCCAATCAAATACGTTTCTTCCTTGTCAATTGACAATAGACATTGTTAAAATATTGGAGAGAATCTGATGTTTTAACTTCTATCAATTCTTAAGGAGCGATATACTCGTGAGTGAAATAACACATCGTACAAAAACTAGACCCGTTAAAGTTGGTAATATAACAATCGGTGGAAATAATGAAGTTGTCATCCAAAGTATGACGACAACAAAGACACATGATGTTGATGCAACAGTTAAAGAAATTCATCGGTTAGAAGAAGCGGGATGCCAAATTGTTCGTGTTGCATGTCCAGATGAACGGGCTGCAAACGCTATAAAAGAAATAAAAAAGCGTATTCATATCCCGCTTGTTGTCGATATACATTTTGATTATCGCCTTGCTTTAAAAGCCATTGAAGGCGGGGCAGATAAAATTCGGATCAACCCAGGTAATATCGGCCGTAGAGAAAAAGTGGAAGCCGTTGTGAATGCTGCAAAAGAACGCGGAATCCCTATTCGCATTGGAGTGAATGCTGGTTCATTAGAGAAGCGTATTTTAGAAAAGTACGGGTATCCAACAGCTGATGGTATGGTAGAAAGCGCCTTACATCATATAAAAATTCTGGAAGACTTAGACTTTCATGATATCATCGTTTCCATGAAGGCATCGGATGTGCCATTAGCAATTGAGGCATACGAAAAAGCTGCAAAAGCTTTTGATTACCCTCTTCATTTAGGAATTACAGAATCAGGAACTTTGTTTGCAGGTACGATCAAAAGTGCCGCTGGATTAGGAGTTCTTTTAAACAAAGGAATCGGAAATACGATTCGAATTTCTTTGAGTGCAGACCCAGTTGAAGAAGTAAAGGTAGCACGTGAATTATTGAAAACTTTCGGGCTAGCATCAAATGCCGCTACGCTAATATCTTGTCCGACTTGCGGAAGAATTGAAATTGACTTAATAAGTATCGCAAATGAGGTTGAAGAATATATTTCCAAAATAAAAGCCCCAATCAAAGTCGCTGTTCTTGGATGTGCCGTCAACGGTCCTGGTGAAGCACGTGAAGCTGATATTGGTATAGCTGGTGCCCGTGGTGAAGGTCTTTTATTCCGAAAAGGAAAAATTGTTCGCAAAGTTCCAGAAGAAACGATGGTAGAGGAGCTAAAGAAAGAAGTCGATCAATTAGCAGAGGAATATTTCGCAAAAAAAGCACAAGAACAAACTTCATAAGGCTTGGAGCTATGCCCCAAGCTTTTTATTTTAAAGAAATGCCCATAAGCTTTACTGATTAGAAAAATGGCAGGACGAAAATTCCTAATAGCACTGAAACGATCCCTATACCGATCGCCCAATTTCCTAAATTGAGTGCTCCACGTCTTCGTGCCATAAATCCAACCACAATACCCGCTGCTCCTAATAAAACAGGTAAAACAAATAAAGAAATAATCGACAGGGCTAAGGCAACATAACCCATTGTTTGACTATTAACACGTTCGTTGTCGCGTTTAACTTCCTCTTCATTTACAGCCTGAACAGGTGAATCTAATTGTGCAGCTGTTTCTTCCATATAGTTCCGGTCAGTTTGAATGGCTTCTTTTTCTTGACGTTCACGGAAGTTTTTATCACCGTGAGCATTCATGTTTTTATTGTTTGCCATACTGAAAACCTCCCTTTCAAAAAGTAGGAGCAATTATAGTATGGGTCTGTATGAAAAGCATTATGAATGTAAAAGTTGACAGTCAAATAAAGTACATTATGGTACACTTGTTGTAGTGAACATCGGTTAAGGAGTGGGAAAAATGCTACGTATGGGAATTGATATCGATGGAACGATTACGTCACCTGAAACGTTTGTCCCTTATTTAAACAAATCCTTTCAATTAAATATCACACTAGAGGACATTAAGGAATACGATTTGACGAAGTTATTAAAAATCAACGAAGAAGAATTTTGGAAATGGATGAATCAAAATGAACCAATGATTTACGAAAATGCACCTCTTGCTCCTTTTGCAAAAGAGGTATTAAATGAATGGAAAGATTTTCATCAATTAATTTATATTACAGCCCGGAGAAAACATTTACAAAAATTAACATACGACTGGTTTCAAAAACATCATATCCCTTTTCATCACATCGAATTAGTTGGTACCCATGATAAGATTTTGTCAGCAAAAAAGCATGGTGTTGACATATTTTTTGAAGATAAACATGACAATGCCGTCATGATTTCAGAAGAATTAAACATTCCAGTTCTTTTATTTAATACTCCGTACAATCAAGAACCAATTCCGAAAAATGTTTTTCGTGTGAATAATTGGTTTGAAGCAAAGGAATGGCTGGAATATTGGTATCCGGTGAAACAAAATTTCCGTGATAATCAAAGTTAAAGCCGCATGCTTCATAAGAAGCGATGCGGCTTTGCAATGATAACAAGCTCTACGTGGAAGAACAGGCCGTTTCATGGATCTATTAACCGGATTCCCACAGGTAAAAATCGGAATTACTTCTATTTTTTTTATTATTTGCAATCTGGACAAAGTCCGTATATTTCAAATTTATGACCACTGATTTCGTATCCATTTAAATGCTCTTGTAGTCCATCCATCGGGCAAGATTTGATTTCCTTTGTTTTTCCACAGTCCATACAAATAAAATGATGGTGATGATCATGTAAATCACAACGAAACCGAAAATGTTTTTCCCCAGATAGTTCTGTTTTTTCTAAAATGTCCAATTCAGCAAACAATGATAAATTTCGATAAATGGTATCAAAGCTGAGTCCTGGATAATCGTCCTTCATTTTTTCTAATACTTCTTTAGCCGTTAAATATTTATTAGACTCAGCAAAAATCTTCAACATATCCTCACGTTTTGCCGTATATTTGTAACCTTTCTTCTTTAAACAATCTAAGGCTTCTTGTACGTTCATAACACCTTTCCCCTTTTAGCCTTTGTGAATAAAATAGAAATAATTAAAATCAAAACAGATAAAACCACAATTGTCCCACCTGGAGCAAGATCTAAAAAATACGCTAAAAATAATCCAGATAATACAGCAATCTCCCCAAAAATAACGGAAAGGATCACCGTTTGTCTAAACCCTTTTGCTAGGCGAATACTTGCAGCTACCGGCAATGTCATTAAAGAAGAAACTAGAAGGATGCCAACAATTCGTAAAGAAGCACTAATAACAAGGGCAACCGTTACAATAAATAGAAAATGAATCCATTTTGCAGGGATACCAGATACAATGGCATGTTCTTCATCGAAAGATAAATTAAATAATTCTTTAAAAAACAATACAATAAAAAGCAGAACAATAATCGCTACCATTATAATAACGTATAAATCTGTTCTCGTCACAGCACTAACACTGCCAAATAAATAACTAAATAAATCTGTATTAAATCCATCGGCAATTGAAATAAAAATAACTCCGAGCCCTATCCCTGTTGATAAGATAATCGGAATCGCCAGTTCTTCGTAATGCTTATAAACGGTTCGTAATTTTTCAATAAAAAGAGCTCCAGTGACTGAAAAACCCATTCCAAGATAGATCGGATTTAAAGACGAAAGGATCAAAACTTTTTTTGATAAAAGAAGGCTGGCCGCAATACCTGCTAACGTTACATGACTTAACGCATCCGCTATTAACGATAATCTCCGTACAACGATAAAAACACCAAGTAAAGGAGCAATAAATCCAATTAATATCCCCGATAAAAATGCATTTTGTAAAAATTCATATTGAAAAATATTTTGAAGCATGATTACTCCTCCAGATTTTAATGATTGTGCGTTAATACATGAAGAGAATGGCCATAAAATTTTGCGACATCTTCATCTTGAATTTGCTCAAAATCGTTCGTTTTTCCATGGAAATGGAGCGTTTTATTTAAACACGCAACATGTGTTACCTTATCCGTAATTGTTCCGATATCATGGGTGACTAAAATTAACGTGATGTTTAGCTCTTTATTTAATTTTTCTAAAAGCTCATAAAAGCTTTGCACTGTCTTTGCATCAACTCCAACTGTCGGCTCATCAAGAATTAACAATTCCGGATCACTTACTAGTGCTCTAGCAATAAATACTCGTTGCTGTTGACCACCGGAAAGCTCACTAATATTTCTTTTGGCAAACTCGTCCATTCTAACAGAACGAAGGGCTTCCATTACTTTCTCATGATGGTTTTTTTTCAAAAATTTAAATAGTCCTATTTTTGCTGTCAAGCCGCTTGCAACTACTTCAAAAACAGTGGCTGGAAAGCCTGTATTAAAACTATTGGCTTTTTGTGAGACAAATCCAATTCGGTTCCAATTTTGAAAATGACGAATATCAGTTCCAAACAACTTAATGGTACCACTGTTTGGTTTTAATAACCCGAGTATACATTTTAATAAAGTTGATTTTCCTGATCCGTTAGGACCCACTAATCCTAAAAATTCGCCTTTTTCAACTTTTAAATTAATATTTTCAAGTACGAAGCGTAGATTATATCGAAATGAAAGATTTTGTATTTCAATAACAGGTTCTCTCATTTATTTTTCACCTTACTTCTTTTCAGAATCATTACGATTTACTATATAACAAAAAAAGTATACAGTAATGAAAAAAGTTTGTAAAGGATATACTTTTTAATGAATAGCGGATTTAAACTTTGCACCTTTCGTTTCTTGCGTATTCATAATTGTAATAAAGGCATTTGAATCAATTTCTTGAACAATTGTTTTTAATTTTGTCACTTCTAATCTTGTCACCACAACATAGATGACCTCTTTTTCAAGATCTGTAAAACCTCCTTTCCCTTTTAACTTCGTTGTCCCTCTACCTAAACGGTGTAAAATCGCTTCTGAAACTTCTTCATATTTGTCAGAGACAATGATAACCGCTTTCGTTTCATCAAGACCTTGAATGACCGTATCGATCATTTTAAAAGCAATATAATAAGCCATCACTGAATACATCGCCTGTTCAACTCCGAAAACAAACGCAGCCCATAGAAAAATAAAGATATTAAAAAACATAACGAATTCGCCGACAGAAAACGGAAGCCTTTTTGTTAATAAAATTCCTAAAATCTCCGTCCCATCTAAAGAGCCGCCATGACGAATCACAAGACCGACGCCCGCACCAAGCAAAAATCCACCGAATACGGTTGCCAAAATCGGTTCTGTCGTAAATGCCTCAAAAGAATGGAATATTCGTTCCATCACGGCTAAACTAACAATGCCAAAAAAGGAGGAAAGCATAAACGTTTTTCCGATTTGCTTATAACCCGAATACATAAATGGTAAATTTAAGATGACAACGACAAAGGCGAAATTCAATAAAAATACTTTTTCTGCAAATAAATAATCAATAATTAAAGAGATGCCGATAATACCTCCGTCGATAATATTATTTGGCATTAAAAACAATTCGATGCTAAAGGCTGCTAAGGAAGCACCGAAAAAAATCATGCACAAACGATACAATAAATGACTCAATTTTTCCTTTTTATGTTGCATTGGAATGGCAAACTCCCCCATTATGTTGATCTTTTGTTCTTTATTGTAAGAAAATGTTTTCATTTAACGAGATGCTTCAAGATATATCTAATTTATGTATATTTATGATCTAATCAGAACGATGAATTAGGTAAAATCCATTCACATTT
The DNA here is from genome assembly GCA_030812955.1 of Bacillus alveayuensis. Taxonomy (GTDB): domain Bacteria; phylum Bacillota; class Bacilli; order Bacillales; family Aeribacillaceae; genus Bacillus_CB; species Bacillus_CB alveayuensis. Next base: position 401,607 of record JAUSTR010000001.1, on the reverse strand, counting down.
TGTTTTCTCCCCCATACATTATGTTAGAGGGGGAGAGAGAATTGATATTATTTCAAAAAATTGTGAATCAAAAATTGAACAATTTGCAATATGATGAATTACTATCCTATGCCAATCAGTATGAAATCCCTTTAACTGAATCACAAGCAAAACAAATTGTAAAGGTAATCAAAGGAAAAAACTTAAATATTTTCGATGATAAGGAGCGTTTAAACCTTTTAAAACAAGTGGCAAAAATTACTTCTCCAGATGTAGCACAAAAAGTGAATCAATTATTTTTAGAATTTGTTAAATAAGCTGCCGTTTTTGGAGCAGCTTATTTTCATTCGATTATTGTTGTAAAATTTTTTCTAATATATCAGGATCAAATGTCTGATTTCTTAGCATATCAATTTCAAATTTATATGGAGGCTTTTTCTTGTTTTTCTCCTCCCCGACATATGGAGTTTCTAATATTTTTGGTAGATCCTTTAATTGCGGATGATGAACGATATAGTTGATCGCCTTAAAGCCAATATGTCCAAAGCCAATGTTTTCGTGGCGGTCTTTCCGTGCACCACGCTCATTTTTACTATCATTAATATGAATAACCTTTAGGCGGTCAAGTCCAATGATTTTATCAAATTCCTCTAACACTCCATCAAAGTCGTTCACGATGTCATATCCTGCATCATGTGTATGACATGTATCAAAACAGACAGAAAGGTGTTCATTATGAGTGACTCCATCCAAAATTTTCGCAAGCTCATCAAATGACCGTCCACATTCCGATCCTTTTCCTGCCATCGTTTCAAGGGCAATTTGCACCGTTTGATTGCGATCAAGCACTTCGTTTAGCCCTTCGATAATTTTTTTGATCCCAGCCCCACTGCCTGCTCCAACATGCGCTCCAGGATGAAGAACAATTTGTTTCGCCCCTAATGCCTCTGTCCGTTCTATTTCCATTTTTAAAAAGTCTACCCCTAATTGAAATGTAGATGGGTTTTTCGTATTTCCGATATTAATGATATATGGTGCATGCACGACAATTTCTGTTATCCCATGCTTTTCCATATGGGCTCGTCCTGCTTCAATGTTTAATTCCTCGATCTTTTTTCTTCTTGTGTTTTGTGGAGCTCCAGTATAAATCATAAAGGTATTGGCTCCGTAAGAAACCGCTTCTTCACTTGCTGCTAACAACATCTTTTTTCCGCTCATCGACACATGTGAACCTATTTTAAGCATTGAAAACCTCTCCTATCTCCCTTTTTTTCTAGCACGAACTTTTCTCTTTTTCATTTGTTCGATTTGTTCTTTCAATTTCTTCTTGTAGCCTGGCTTTACTTTTTTTGGTTTTCGCACTAGGTGCTTAGCTATAAGATCCATTTCATTTCCTTGTGCTTTTCGCTTTTGTCGACGATGTCGATCGTCTATTTCTTTCCATTCTCCATTTTCAATATCTAAGTTTCGAAAATGTATTCCCTTCTTTTCAAGCTTTATTAACGCCTGTTCATCCTTATCTTCATAAATCGTATAGGCAATACCTGAAAGACCTGCTCTTGCAGTTCTACCTACACGATGGATATAAAAGTCTAAATCAGATGGTAATTCTGCATTGATCACATGCGAAACCCCTTCAATATCAATCCCACGTGCCGCTAAATCTGTTGCAACAATATACTGATATTGAAGATCTTGAATTTGGCGCATCACCTTTTTGCGATCCCTAGGTGTTAAACCTCCATGAATTCTTCCTACTTGTAGACCTTTTTGTATGAGCGAATCCGCTACTTCATCAGCCCTTGCTTTCGTATTGACAAAAACGATGGCTAAATATGGGTTAATCGATTTAAGTATATCATAAACTAACTGAACCTTATCACGGTGACGCAACGGTATTAGCACTTGTTCAACTTTTTCAGCTGTAACCTTTTTCGGATCGACTTGGATATATACTGGATTTTCCATATATTTTTTTAAAAATGGTTTTAACTTTTCTGGAATCGTTGCTGAAAAAACAAGCATTTGCAAATCATTTGGCAGTCGACTGGCGATTTGATCAACCTCATAAATAAACCCCATATCAAGCATTAAATCAGCTTCATCAACAACAAGGCTTGTCGCTGTATGAATGTCAAGCGCTTGCTCTTTTACTAAATCTAAAATACGTCCGGGCGTTCCTACAACAATATGTGGCTGAGACGTTAACCTTTCGACCGTTCGTCGTTTATTTGTACCCCCAATAAATAATCGACACGTTATTTGCTGATGACTAGGACAAAATTTTATTATCTTTAACACTTCATGATATATTTGCCTCGCTAACTCTCTTGTTGGTGCTGTGATGACGACTTGAACATGTTTTTCTTCCGGCTTCACTTTTTCTATTAATGGTAAAATATAGGAATGTGTTTTCCCGGTCCCTGTTTGCGAATGTCCAATAGCACTTTTTCCACTTAAAATGACAGGAATCATTTGTTCTTGTATTTCTGTTGGTTCCTTAAAGCCTAGTGACTCGATTGCATCTATGATAAAAGGTTGAAACGAAAACTTTGTAAATTTCGTTCTCATGCCTTTACACAACTCCTTTAAATGTTCTAAACCCATTTTTTGATTATAAACAAAAAAATAAAAAAACTCCAATTACATTTTCTTTGACAAACATTTTTCTTGTTACATGCATATTTTAGTTGTAGTGATACTGAAACATAGAAAGGAGGAAAAGAAATGTTTCCTCACCGTCCGGGTCCTTCACTTTTTCAACGATCTATGATGCCTAGACCTCCAATGAATAATCCTTTTCAACTACTAAATCGACCACAGCACATGATAGGCGGTGGAATGGGTCGTGGTGGTGGTTTGAGGGGGTTGTTATCAAGATTTTTTCCTTCAAGTCAAATGCCGTTAGGGACAATACAACAAGCGAATACTGCTGCTAGTGGAATTCAAGGACTTACTAATCCAAGAAGCTTATCAAGCATGTTAGGGAATGTCCAAAAAATGTTAGGAGTAGCTCAACAAGTTACACCAATGGTTCAACAATATGGGCCCTTAATTAAAAATGTTCCAGCTATGTTCAAAATATATCAACAATTAAAAAATAATAATGATGAAGAAAGCAATGATTTAGAAAATCATCATGAGGATGAAGCAAATAACAAAGAAAAGGATGATAAAGAAAACGTTGAAAACATGAAAGATCATCATGAGAAAACGACACCAAAATCAACTAAAAAAGGGACGAAAAGTTCATCGAAACCAAAACGAGATACGTCAAAAAAAGCTACTGGCAAGTCGGTTCCAAAGCTGTATGTTTAATATTTCTACTTTGTATTTTTTCGATATGTCCGATATAATGAAATCAGCAAAAAGCCGTTCAACGGCTTTTTTCATTTACCGTATTAGGAGGAAACTCTCATGGAAGTTATTAAAATTTCACCTCGCGGCTATTGTTACGGAGTCGTCGATGCCATGGTTATTGCCAAAAATGCAGCAATGGATAAATCTCTGCCTAGACCGATCTATATTTTAGGTATGATCGTTCACAATAAACATGTGACAGATGCCTTTGAAACGGAGGGCATTATTACACTAGATGGTCAAAACCGCCTTGAAATTTTAGAAAAAATTGACAAAGGCACCGTCATTTTTACCGCTCATGGGGTATCTCCTCAAGTTCGTCAACGAGCAAAAGAAAAAGGACTTGTTATGATTGATGCTACATGTCCAGATGTTACAAAAACACATGAACTCATTCAACAAAAAAAAGAAGAAGGCTATGAGGTCATTTATATTGGAAAAAAAGGACATCCTGAGCCTGAAGGTGCCGTAGGGGCAGCTCCAAACATCGTACATCTTGTTGAAACGGAAGAAGATGTTGAAGCACTTAACATTCAAAGCGATAAAATTATCGTGACGAATCAAACAACAATGAGCCAATGGGATGTCGCTGACATTATGGAAAAAGTAAAAGAGAAATATCCACATGTTGAATTTCATAAAGAAATATGCCTTGCTACTCAAGTTCGTCAAGAAGCTGTTGCCGAGCAAGCGAAAGAGGCAGATTTAACATTAGTCGTTGGTGACCCAAGAAGCAACAATTCAAATCGATTAGCACAAGTATCAGAAGAAATCGCTGGAACAAAGGCTTATCGCATCGCCAATGTTAGTGAAATTAAGCTTGAATGGCTTCAAAATGTAAAGAAAGTGGCGGTAACAGCAGGTGCATCAACCCCAACACCAATTGTCAAAGAAGTTATCCAATTTTTAGAAAAATACGATCCAAATGACGAATCTACTTGGGACCGTACTTCACGCGTTCCACTTGAAAAAATTTTACCAAAAGTAAAAGTAAAAAAATAACGAGCTTAACGACTATGTCGATGAGCTCGTTTTTTAGCCTTTATTGCTTCATAAGATCTTCTTCTTATACAAATTGAAAGGGATCGGTTGAAAGCTCGGAAGGGAAAATAGAAATGTTGATCCCATTTTCTTCACAAAGCTCTTTCATTTTTTTCGCCAGGCCTTCCTTCATGACTTTCTCAACATGATGGCCTGGATCCACAATATTTAAACCTAGCATCATCGCATCATGAGCAACGTGATAATAAATATCTCCCGTTACGTAAACATCTGCCCCTCTCATCTTCGCTTCGTGAATATATTTATTTCCATCTCCACCTAACACAGCCACTTTTTTTACACGATCAGAAAGATTTCCGACAACGCGGACGCGATCGACCTCTAATGAGTTTTTCACATGTTCAGCAAAATCCTTTAATGACATCTCAAAAGGAAGCTCTCCTATTCTTCCTAATCCTAATCTTTTCCCCTCATTTTCAAGCGGGTAAATATCATATGCAACTTCTTCATATGGATGTGCCTTCATCATCGCATTAATCACTTTTCTTTGTATGGAAGAAGGGAAAATCGTTTCAACACGCACTTCCTCTACTTCTTCGAGCTTCCCTTTTTCACCGATAAAAGGGTTCGTTCCTGCGAGTGGTAAGAAGGTTCCTTGCCCTTTAACATTAAAGGTGCAATGACTGTAATTACCTATAAACCCAGCTCCTGCTCTTCCTAATGCTTCGCGTACTTGTTCGGCATAATCTTCCGGAATAAAAACAACTAATTTTTTTAATTTTTCTGTATAGGTTGGAACAAGAACGTCCGTATGATTTAATTGCAGCTTTGCAGCTAATAGATCATTGACACCACCAATTGCGACATCTAAATTTGTATGTGCTGCATATACTGATATATCATGCTTTAAGCATTTTTCAACAATGCGTCCTGAAGGCTGATCGGTTAGAACACTTTTTAACGGCCGAAAAATGGGAGGATGATGTGCGATTATTAAATCAACTTCTTTCGCAATTGCTTCATCTACTACTTCTTCTAAAACATCAAGGGCGATCATTACCTTTTTTACTGGCTTATTTAACGTACCGATTTGAAGTCCTATTTTATCCCCTTCAACAGCATATTTCTTCGGCGAAAACTGTTCAAAAAGCTGAATGACATAATTTCCATTCACTTCATTTCCCATTTATTTCATAACCTCCCTAATACATGAAATCATATGATGAATTTCTGATTTTTTCTTTATTAACACATCTGTTTCCTTTGCTTCGTTAAGCTGTTTTAATACTTGTTCCCAATGGTAGAGCTCATGCTCCCATTTTTTCAAAAAGGTTTCATTTCGTTCCTTTATTAAAAATGGACCCATTAAAAACGCAGATTCCAAGCTAACTCCCTTATATGAACGAGAAGGTACTCCTTTTTCTGCTACTAACACCTCGTATATGTGGCAATCTTCTTCCAGTATCTTTTCATCAATAAGCTCCCAGCCGTTTTCATATAACCATTTCCTAATTTCAATAGCGTAAATATTAGGCTGCAAAATGAGCCTCTCAACTTTTGAAAGCTTTTCCTTTCCTTCTTCTAAAATTTTTTTTATTAATGTACCGCCCATTCCTGCAATCGTGATGCAAGTAGCTTCATTCTTTTTTAAAACAGATAGGCCATCTCCTTTGCGAACGGAAATTTTGGACAACAGCCCTAATCGTGCCACTTGATTGAATGCTGCTTGATAAGGTCCATCATTTATTTCTCCAGCGATGGCTTTCTTAGCCAAATAATTGAGGATCGCGTAACAAGGCAAATAAGCATGATCTGAACCAATATCCGCTAAAACGGAATGAGGGGGAATATAATTTGCCACCGTTAAAAGCCTATTTGATAGTTGAATATCTTTCATTCTTTTCACCTAACTCTGTTATGATCTGGCATGCATCGTTTCGTTACCATTTTATAAAATCTGAAGCAATAAAAAAAGTCCCCCATATTGGAAGACTTTTCATCTGTTCACTATAAATCGTAGCGTTTTCAATTATTTAATTTCAGATACCCATTGTGCCATCTCATCGATTTTCTCTTCAGGTACTAAACCAGGAGGCATTGAGCCACGACCATTCTTTAACACTTCTTTAATATCATCTGCTGAAAGACGATCCCCTACGCCAGTAAGAGCTGGTCCTACTCCCCCTTCAAAGTTTTGACCGTGGCAGCTGACACAGCTTTGTTGGTAAATTTCTTCAGGCTTTGCATCAGCAACATTTTCCGTTGTTTTTCCTTCTCCATTTTCCCCTTCTGCCATTTCCTTAGCATTATCTAATCCAATGAAGGAGAATGCAAACATAAGTCCGATTCCGAATACCATAATCAAGACGAAAGGTATAAGTGGATTGCGATTCATCGTGTACCCTCCCTTATGTATAGACTCATAAGTTAGATAAATAAAAACTTAAACAACCTCTATTTTACTTTAATTTTACAAGAAGTAAAAGTATTTATGTAAAGGAAATATGGAAGTTCACTTTTTTGACAAATTTTTTTCATATAAATTGCCTATATACGTTTCAACGTTTAATTGCCATTCAGTCAAGTGATCCTCCATCGATCCATTTTATATCTCATATTTGACTTTGTATCCGCTTTCAATTATAGTATAAAGTGAATATAGATGTCATAATATTAAAAATTTTTATCTATATTTTCATATATCTTTAAAAGAACAATTTGCAAAAAGAAAGAAGATTCAGTAAAATAATGTATAAATAGTATTTGTCGAAAAATATGTAGTCGTTCGTTTCTAACTTATACTTAACGAACTTTTCGACTTGTTTAAAAATGATAATGGGTCGTTTCATGTCTTACATCACAAGATATACATAATTTTGTTATTTTTTGTTTTGGTTATGGGGAAACAGCAAAAAAAGACAGACGGTTTGTCTGTCCAGTCAAAAATTTATTCGAGAAAGTCTTTTAAACGTTTGCTGCGGCTTGGATGACGCAATTTACGAAGAGCTTTTGCCTCAATTTGGCGAATACGTTCACGTGTTACACCAAATACTTTTCCTACCTCTTCTAACGTACGAGTTCTACCATCATCTAGCCCAAATCGTAAGCGAAGAACGTTTTCTTCACGATCTGTCAATGTATCAAGAACATCTTCAAGCTGTTCTTTTAAAAGCTCATAAGCAGCGTGTTCCGATGGTGATGTAGCTTCTTGGTCTTCAATAAAATCACCTAAATGAGAATCATCTTCTTCACCAATCGGAGTTTCGAGTGAAACCGGTTCTTGGGCAATTTTTAAGATCTCTCTTACTTTGTCAGGAGTTAAATCCATATCTTCAGCAATTTCTTCTGGTGTCGGTTCACGACCTAAATCTTGTAATAATTGTCGTTGAACGCGAATTAATTTATTAATGGTTTCAACCATATGAACCGGAATTCGGATCGTTCTCGCTTGATCAGCGATAGCGCGAGTAATTGCTTGCCGAATCCACCAAGTCGCATACGTACTGAATTTGTAACCTTTTCGGTAGTCAAATTTTTCTACGGCTTTCATGAGACCCATATTGCCTTCTTGAATTAAGTCTAAGAATAACATTCCTCGACCTACATAACGTTTCGCAATACTTACAACAAGTCGAAGGTTTGCTTCTGCTAATCGCCGTTTCGCTTCCTCATCTCCTTGTTCAATACGTTTTGCAAGTTCAATTTCTTCATCAGCTGATAATAAGTCAACACGACCAATTTCTTTTAAGTACATTCTGACTGGATCATTAATTTTAACACCTGGAGGAACACTTAAATCATTTAAATCAAATTCTTCCTCCCCTTCTTTTTCTAAGTCTTGGAGATTCGGGTCATTGTCGCCGCTTTCTCCAATTAATTCAATTCCTTGGTCCGATAAATATTCATAATACTCATCCATTTGGTCTGAATCAAGATCGAAGTTTGACATACGTTCAGCGATTTCTTCGTATGTTAGAACTCCGCGTTTTTTACCCAACTCCACAAGCTGATCTTTTACTTGATCGAGCAAAGAATCTGCATGGGTTTGTTTTTCAGCCATTGGATCCCCTCCTTCCAAACTATTACAAACATCAGATCTATTTTAAAACGATTTAACGTTTTTTCAATTGAATTAGCTCCATGGCAATTTGTGCTGCTTTTATATAATCCTTCTGTCTTTCAGCTTCTTTTTTTTCAGCCTCCTTCTCTTTTAAGATAGACATCTCTCTCTGTTTCAACACATGAGTGATGTAATCCTTTATTTCCTTGTCATTTGTTTCTGTATTTATGTTCATCATGGCAATGTCAGAAACGACACGAGACAACGTTTCATGAGGAAGCTTACTTAAAAAGTGGCTAATATTTGGATCATGCCCTTCTTCATAATAGGCATATAAATATGTGACAATGGCACGATGCTCTTCGATGTTAAACTCTACACCAATTTCACGTAAAACTCGTTCCGCCACTTCTTTATTTCGGAGCATATGAGCAATTAACATGCGTTCAGCATTATGAAATGCTGGTAATAGCGGTCGAGTTTGCGGAACTTGATAAAAAATGGCTGCTTGTTTGTTTCGGTCACGATCTCGTTTCTTTGCAGCGAGCCGCTCTTTCAGCTGGGATTTTAAAGTATCTTTTGATAAGGAGAACTCTTCCGCAAGCTGTTTTAAGTATAGCTCTTGCTCTATTTCATTTGAAATCATACTTAGTTCGTCAATTATTTCTTCTATATACTTTAACCGATCTGCCTCATCTTGAAGTTTTTTTCCTTTCCGGTAATACTGCATTTTAAATGCCATTAACGTAACACTTGCCCCTACTACATCTTGTCTAAATTTTTCCTCACCAAATTGTTTAATGTAGTCATCAGGGTCATAACCTTCAGGCACCATGGCAACCTTTACTTTACATCCAGCATGGCTCAATAACTTTGAAGCGCGAAAGGTAGCCTCAACACCAGCAGAATCCGAGTCATAACAAATGATCACAGTCTCTGCATGACGACTTAACAACTTCGCATGCTCTTCTGTAAGCGATGTCCCCATTGTTGCAACAGAATGAAGAATACCCGCTTTAACGGCAGAAATAACATCAGCAAAACCTTCAAATAAAACAACCTCTTGTTTTTTCCGAATATGTAGCCTTGCTTGATGGAAGTTATACAATATTTTCCTTTTGTTAAAAATTTTCGTTTCAGGGCTATTTAAATATTTCGGTTGATCACCATTATTCATGACCCTTCCCGAGAAAGCAATGACTTTTCCATTATGGTCTTTAATTGGAAATATAATTCTGTCTCGAAACCGATCAAAATACGATCCGTCTTCTTTTTGAATCATCAATCCGGCTTTTTCTAAAAACTCTAGTGAAAAGCCTTTTTTCATTAAAAACCTTGTCATAAATTCTTTCTGATTGAGCGCATAGCCTATTTCAAATGTTTTAATGATTTCTTCTGAAAATCCCCTTGTCAATAAGTAATTTAAAGCATTCTGCCCCTCTTTTGTATTTAGCAGCAAATGATGGTAAAATTTATTTGCAAGCTCATATACTTGAATCATTCGTTCCGCTTCATTGCTTGTCTTTCTCGGAAAGTCTTGAGCTTGTTGAAGCTCATCTGGTAGTGAAATATCTGCCTTTTCAGCCAAATTTGTCACAGCTTCTAAGAAGGTATATCCTTCTATTTGCATCAAAAAGGAAATAACATTCCCGCCAGTTCCACAGCCAAAGCAATGAAAAATTTGCTTTTCGGGCGAAACAGAAAATGAAGGGGTGTTTTCACCGTGGAACGGACAAAGACCAAAATAGTTACGTCCTTGCTTTCTTAGTTGAACGTATTCACCAATGACATCAACTATGTCTACCGACTTTTGAATTTCTTCGATCAATTCATCGGGAATTCGTTTTCCCATGCAAAACACTCCGTAAAAACATATTCGAGATTCTTTTTTATTCTCCTTCAAGATTCGACAATATTTTTTCTAAATTTTTGATATAATGATGGCAGTTAACATTTTACATATTTTAGATCATGACCACATATTTGGCAACACATTGCGACACATGGCATAAGCATCGACAAAACTTTTCGTTATATTTCACTAATTCTCCATCACTTCAAAAATTCCTGCAATATTTTTAAAGAAAAAGGGGAATTTGTGCTTATTCATGACAGTTGATGTCGAATATATTTGGATCAGGGCTCTTGACAACTTACAATAAATAGTTTATTCGCATTTTTTTAAGTCTAAACCTAAAATCGTATATTTTTATCACAATTTTTTATTATAATACATTCCTCTTTAATCTTCCATTATTATTTATTTAAAATATGGCTGTTTTCGTAAACTTTGTTGCTTTTCGACTGGCTTTAGCGTGACATAGCAAGCGTATCGCTTTCCTGCAGTCGAAAAGCTATTGTATAGTAAAGCAACAATCTTTTAGAAAAGGCCAAAAATATTAAATCGTTATTGAACGACAAACATATTAACATTTGTGGTTTAGTGCAGCTGCAAACAAAAACCTACTTGTTTCCACATCAACATATTGGAAAAAAGCAGGTTTCCTTGGCTAACTATTTCATTTAGCTGTTCATAATCGTTTGAATAATGTTAGCCGTTTCCTCTACAGCTTTATTTGAAACATCAATCACTTGACAACCAATTTTTTCTACTACCTTTTCAAAAAAGGCCAATTCTTCTTTAATTCGATTAATATTCGCATAGACAGCTTGATCATTTAAACCTAACGATTTCAAACGCTCACGTCTAATAAAGTTTAGTTTTTCTGGACTTATTTTAAGACCAATACATTTTTGTGAAGGAACTTTAAAAAGCTCTTCTGGCGGGTCAACTTCAGGAACGATTGGAACATTAGCAACCTTAAATCGCTTTAGAGCCAAATATTGTGAAAGAGGTGTTTTAGATGTTCTAGAAACACCTATAAGTACGATATCTGCTTTCATAATTCCGCGTGGATCTCGGCCATCATCATACTTTACGGCAAATTCAATCGCTTCTACTTTTTTAAAATAATCATCATCGAGCTTTCGTACACGGCCAGGTTCATATTTTGCCTTCATACCATAAGAACTTTCCATTTTATCTATTAATGGCCCGATGATATCATGATAGACAACTCCTTCTTTTGTCGCCTCTGCAATTAAATAATTTCTCAGTTCAGGTACAACTAGTGTAAAGCAAATTATCGCTTGATCCAATTTAGCTAATGAAATGACTTCCTTAATCGTTTCTTTATCTTCTACATACGGAATGTGTTTGACAATGGTGTCGTGTGTTGACCCATTAAATTGACTGATTGCTGCTTTTACGACTAAATCTGCTGTCTCTCCTACAGAGTCAGACACGACATATATGATCCGATTACTCATTCCATTCCCCCATTTCTAATTAGATAATCTCATTATCCACAAGTCCAACTAAAATTTTCGTCATGTTCGTTTTGGTAATTCTCCCAACTACTTCAAAGCCTTCATCTGTTTCTTTAATCACCGGGATCGCATCAATTTGTTTTTCGATGAGCGTTTTCGCCACATCGATAATGAGATCATCTCTCCTGCAAACCGTTATATTCGGCATTCTCGTCATGATAATATGAACTGGAATGGATGTTAGATCTTGTTTACCGATGCTTGCCCGCAACAAATCTTTTCTTGATAATATACCAACTAATAATGATTTGTCATCGACGACAATCAAAGTTCCAACATCTTCCAAAAACATCGTGCATATTGCATCATAGACTGATACATTTTCATTCACAACAACTGGTATGGATTGAAAATCTTTAACTTTAAGCTTTTTTAATTTATCTGATAATAATTGCGTACCTGATTTTCCTGTATAAAAGTAACCTACCCGTGGTCGTGCTTCTAAGTATCCAGCCATTGTTAAGATCGCTAAATCTGGACGAAGTGTTGCTCTTGTTAAATTGAGCTTATCCGCTATATGCTCGCCTGTTATCGGTCCGTTCTCTTTCACGATTTGTAAAATCTGTTCTTGCCGTTTATTCAGTTCTATTGTCCTCACCACCTTCAAGCAAAAGCCTATAATAAAAAAAGGAAATTTTAACCTTCAGAAATGACGTAAAGGGAAATGATTAGGTTATACTATATAGAAATATTATATACTATTTATGGATGATAAAAAATAAGGAAGACGATTATCCACAGGATAATCGTCTTAACCTTTATATGTTATTTTACGACAATGGTATTCATATTTGCAAAGGATGTGATGATATGAGCTAAATGAACCATTTGGGCAAGCCGGTTTTCTTGAACATCTTGATCCTCGGTCATCACCATAATATGATCAAAGTATTTACTAATGGTCTCTTTTAATGCTTTGAACTGTGCAAATATTTCCTTGAAGTCTCCTACTTTAGATAATGTGCTATATTGTTGCTGCAATTGAAGATATGCTTTATATAAAGCATGTTCTTCTTCTTTTTCAAATAAATTAGGATGAATTTCTCGATATTCTCCTTTTTTAGAAATATTGATCACACGTGATAAAGCTTCGACTACTTCTTTAAAATCTTGTGAATGGACCTCATTCGCTAACTCCCTTGCTCGTTCAAAATATGAATTAATTTCATGATACGTAGACTGTAATACAGCGTCAATAATGTCGTAGCGGATTCCTTCTTCTTGTAATACATGTTTAACACGCATTTGCAAAAACGACAGCAGCTCTGATTGTAAAGACTCATCATCTTTAATAGGATATTGTTCGATTGCCATTGAAAAAAGTTCATGTAATGGGATGCGCCATTTCTTATCTTTTAGGATTTGCACAATCCCACTAGCCTGTCTCCGTAATGCGTATGGATCTTGTGACCCTGAAGGAATTTTCCCAATCGAGAAAAATCCAACAATCGTATCTAATTTATCTGCAATCCCTACAATAGCTCCAATTGTCGATTTAGGCGTATCGTCGGAAGCAAGGCGAGGCATATAATGCTCATTGATAGCCGTAGCTACTTCTTCTTTTTCCCCTTTTAGCCGTGCGTATTTTTCACCCATTATTCCTTGCAACTCAGGAAATTCATAAACCATCTGTGTAACTAAGTCGAATTTACAAATAGATGCGGCTCTTTCTACATTTTCCATATCATGTTCTGGTATTGGAAGCCTATTGGCCAATTGCTTGGAAAGTTTTACGATTCGCCGCACTTTTTCGCCAACTGTTCCTAATTCCTCATGGAAGACAATTTTCTCTAATTTTTCCTGAGCTTTTTCGATTGTTAATTTTTGATCTTCTCGATAGAAGAAATTTGCATCAGCTAATCGCGCACGCAATACTTTTTCGTTTCCTCGCGCTACATTTTCTAAGTAATGGCGATCTCCATTTCGAACAGTGATAAAATATGGCAGCAACTTGCCTGACTGATCTTTTACCGGAAAGTAACGCTGATGTTCACGCATCGTTGTAATCAACACTTCTTCCGGAAGATTTAAATACTCGTTTTCAAATGAACCGTAAAGGGCTGTAGGATATTCTACTAGGTTTGTGACTTCCTCTAACAGGTCCTCATCAATCGGAATCACCCAGTTCTTTTCTTTTTCAATAGCTTTTATTTGATCCCGAATGACTTGCTTTCTTTTATCAGCATTTGCTATACAAAAATTCTCTAATAAGGCTTCTTCATATTCAGAAGGATCCGCTAGTTCAACTTTTTGTCCAATAAAACGATGTCCATATGTAATATTTCCAGTTTGGACATCCGTTATGGAAAATGGAATCACGTCATTGCCAAAAAGAACTGTTAACCATTGTATTGGTCTTACATAACGAAGATCATAGCTTCCCCAGCGCATATTTTTTGGGAATGTTAAACTTTCAATGATCTCTTTTAAACCTACTAGCAATTCTTTCGTTTCTTTTCCTTTCATAAACTTTTGCACGAAGGCATATTCTGTCCCATTCACTTCTTTAAAATAAATATCCTCAACAGATGCACCTTGGCCACGTGAAAAACCAATTGCTGCTTTTGTCCAATTTCCTTCATGATCAAGAGCAATCTTTTTGGCAGGACCTTTTGCCTCTTCTTGAATATCCTTCTGCTTTTCGGCAACATTTGTAAGCAAAACAGATAAGCGCCTTGGGGTTGAAAATTGTTTCATTTCACTGTAGGAAATATTTTGTTCACACATCCAATTTTCGACCTTCTCTGCGAGTTGGTTAATCGCATCAGAGACAAATCTTGCAGGCATCTCTTCAAGACCTATTTCAATTAATAAATCACGTTTACTCATCACGGTTCGCCTCCTTTTCTTTTAACATCGGAAAACCTAATTTTTCTCGTTCTTCATAGTAAGTTTTCGCTACTTTTCTAGCTAATTGACGAACTCTTGCAATATAACCGGTTCGCTCTGTTACAGATATGGCTCCTTTAGCATCCAATTGATTAAACGTATGAGAACATTTTAAAACATAGTCATAAGCTGGATGTACAAGACCTTCATCCATTTGACGATGTGCTTCCTTTTCGTAAATATTAAATAAATTTAAAAGCATTTCCGTATCTGATGTTTCAAATGTATATTTAGAATGTTCATATTCAGGCATTAAGAAAATATCACGAACTGTAAAACCATCTGTCCATTCTAAGTCAAAAACATTTTCTTTATCCTGAATGTAAGAGGCTAAACGTTCAATACCGTATGTGATTTCTACAGATACGGGTTTACATTCCAAACCACCAACTTGCTGGAAATACGTAAACTGTGTTATTTCCATCCCATCTAACCATACTTCCCAGCCTAGACCAGCTGCTCCTAGTGTAGGGGCTTCCCAGTTGTCCTCAACAAAGCGAATATCATGTTTTAATGGATCAATACCTAATGCTTTGAGAGAATCTAAGTAAATTTCTTGAATATTATGTGGTGATGGCTTCATGATCACCTGAAATTGATGGTGTTGATATAAACGGTTTGGGTTCTCACCATAGCGACCATCAACTGGTCTTCTTGACGGCTCAACATAGGCTACATTCCATGGTTCTGGACCAATACTGCGCAAAAACGTATAAGGGCTCATTGTTCCCGCCCCTTTTTCAACATCATATGCCTGCATTAAAATACAGCCATAATCAGCCCAATGCTTTTGCAAGGTTAAAATCATTTCTTGAATATTCATCATATTAGCACCTCCAATAAATCTTTAAAAATCATTGAGAAAATAAAAAGCATCAAAAAAACTCTCATCTCTATGCAAGTTTTATGCATAGGGACGAGAGTTAACCCGCGGTTCCACCCTATTTGCTGAAATCCATCAGCCACTTTTCCAACGCATTGCTCCAGAACGCCCTTCCTTACGATCCATACCTTAGCTTCCACCATCCTAAGGTCGCTTTTTATGGAAAACGTAAGTACTCCTTTCCTTCAACGCAATCACTATGCAATTATAAAAATCGTAATGAAAAATGATCATATTGTCAATATTATCATTTACAACTTATTACGCAAATTGTCAAGCTGTTTTAAAAACCTTTTTGACTTTAATGAAAGTCCCGAGTATTCTTGATAATATTCATCAATGACCCATCTTAATTCTTTTTTTGTTTCATCCTTCACTGAAACTTGACCAAGACGTGACAGATCTAAATAATAAAATACTCTCAACAGTTTAACAACTGTAGATGAAATCATTAAACGATATGGGTCATGTTCAAAACATCGATGACAAATAAAACCATTTTCCTTTAATGAAAAATGAAAGGTTCCTTCTTTCTGTGAACAAATGACACATTTATTTAATTCTGGATATAGTCCAAAAACATTTAACATTTTCATCTCATAAATATTGATTAAAATATCTGGATCGAGCCCTTCCATTAAAAAGTGTAGCGTTTGATAATAAAGTTCAAATAAAAAAGGATTTGGTTTTTCATTTTCGGTCCCTTTATCTAACAGTTCTGTTAAATATGAAGCGTAAGCTGTAAGAAAAATATCCTCACGAATTGCACGCATAGATTGAATTGTTTCCCCTTGTTGAAGGCTGCCTAATCCAGATGATTTTTGAAACAAAAAGGTTCCATAAGTAAAAAGTTGGGTAACAGCTGCGAGGCGACTATTCGGTTTGTTCGCACCTCTTGCCATTACTCCAACTTTTCCTTTTTCACGCGTATATATTGTCACAACTTTATTCGTTTCTCCGTAATTAGTTGTTCGAATCACAATTCCTTCACATTTATGCAGCAACCATGTTCACCATCCAACTGGATATAGCTTTAGGAAACAGGAAAATCAAGTTCAGTTAACTCTTCTTTTTCTGTTTCAGCTCCGTTTGTCAATTCCTTTTCAATTTCCTTAAAAAGAAGATACGTATCAATATTACCAGTTTTTGTGAATAATCTCCAGGTGAAATCTAACATAGTAACCCCACCTTCCCTCATTAGGAGTAGTAGCGATATTCAACTCATTTTTTATGTTGACCACTATTTTCCGAATTCATGAGACACAAATTTTTCTAATCAAAAGGCAAAAGGCTTAATATTCATCTTCTTTAAAGCCAAAATCGCGAAGCTGCGTTAAACGGTTACGCCAATCTTTTTGTACTTTTACCCATAACTCCAAAAACACTTTAGAACCTAACAAGTTTTCAATATCTACTCTTGCCCGTTGCCCAATTTCCTTTAACATTCCCCCTTGCTTACCTATGATAATCCCTTTTTGTGAATCACGCTCAACAATAATAGTGGCAGCTACATAAACAGCTTGATTATTTTCTCTTTTTTCAATGGCATCGACTACTACCGCAACAGAATGTGGGACTTCTTCTCTCGTTAAATGCAGTACTTTTTCACGTATTAATTCAGAGATAATAAAACGCTCCGGATGATCAGTCACTTGATCGCTTGGATAATATTGTGGGCCTTCTGGTAAATACGTTTCGATTTGCTTTAAAAGGGTATCAATATTGTTCCCCTGTAATGCGGAAATTGGAACTATTTCTTGGAAATCAAATTTATCCTTATACTGATCAATAATTGGCAATAATTCATCAGGATGCACTTGATCGATTTTATTAATAACTAGAAAAACCGGGGTATTGGTTTCTTTTAATCTTTCGATAATATATTCTTCACCCCGTCCGAGCCCTTCCATCGCATTGACCATAAATAAAATCAAGTCAACTTCTTTTAATGTGTTTTGGGTAATTTTCATCATAAAGTCGCCTAGTTTATGCTTTGGCTTATGAATTCCAGGTGTATCGATAAAAATAATTTGCGATTGATTGGTCGTATATACTCCTTGAATTTTGTTTCGTGTCGTTTGTGGCTTGTCGCTCATAATCGCGATCTTTTGTCCAATTACACGGTTGATGAAGGTTGATTTTCCAACATTTGGTCGACCAATAATAGATACAAATCCTGATTTAAATGAATTATTCATTTAAATCCTCCGGTGAAAAGGCTCCAGGAAGCAATTCTTCGACCGTTAATTCCTGTATATCGCCTTTTAAGTTAGATAAAATGACCTTCATGTCTATTGGACATAGTTCAGCAATGACTTGGCGACAAGCACCACAGGGCGGGACAGGCCTGTTTGTATCTGCCACAACTGCAAGGGCTTTAAACTCTTGATCTCCTTCAGAAATCGCTTTAAATAATGCCGTTCTTTCGGCACAATTGCACATTGAGTAAGCTGCATTTTCAATGTTACAACCTTTATAAATTTTTCCATCTACTGTTTCAATGGCCGCCCCTACTTTAAATTTTGAATACGGAGCATAAGCCATTTCTCTTGCTACTTTTGCTTCTTCTAGTAGTTGTTGAGTATTCATTCCATTTCTTCCTTTCATGTTGAACTAGCAGCTTATAAATATATTTTACCGCATATCCACAATATTTTCCATGTGTAATTTTTAGAAAATTCTCACTATTGATGAATGGTTAATTTAGGAATAAAGATGAGTATTCCAATTATAACAGAAATGATCACATAAACCAAAACCGCTCCTGCCCCTACATCTTTTGCCGTTTTCGCAAGGGGATGATATTTTTTCTGCATAACTAAATCAACGACACATTCAATCGCTGTATTGATTAATTCTAATGCCAATATACCCCCAATCAATAAAAAAAGAATGATCCATTCAAGCAAACTAATGCGAAAATAAATACCGGCTATGATCACAAGAACAGATGCAAGAAGATGTATTCGAAAATTCCTCTCACTTTTTACAGTTGAGATGATTCCTTGCCAAGCAAATACGAAGCTATGAAAAAACCTTTTGCCATTTGATTTAAATGGATCGATGCAGGCCATAATTCTCCAAAATTTCCTTTTGTCTTGCAAACATGATTTTTTCTTCTTCTTCTGTCATGTGATCATATCCTAATAAATGAAGAAAACCATGTATCGTTAAAAAGCCGATTTCACGAATAAACGAGTGTCCGTATTCTTCCGCTTGCTCCTTGGCCTTTTCCACGGAAATAATAATATCTCCTAGCGCCTTCGGCAAATCAGCCCCAATAACTTTTACTTCCCCTTCTCCCATTTCCTCCAAAGCAAAGGAAATAACATCTGTCGGCTGGTCTTTCCCACGATATTCACGGTTTATTTTTTGAATTTCTTCATTTGTCACAAAAGTAACAGACAGTTCAGCTCCGTCTTCCACCTTTTCTTCTTCTGCTGCAAAATGTAATAATTTTTCAACCATTTGCAACTGTTCTTTAGACAACGTATTCGTTTCATCTACTAAATCAATCATTAATCTCATGCTTGTTTCACCTTCTTATCTGCAAGTTCAGGATACTCAATTCGTGAGTGGAAAATTCCTTTTAATGTTTCACATAAAGACTTTGCCACGATATCAAGTTCTTTAAATGTAATATTGCATTCATCAAACTGTCCATCTTGAATCCGATCTTTAATAATAGCTTTCACAAGCTTTTCGATTTTATCAGGTGTTGGATTTTTTAGGGATCGTACCGCAGCTTCTACACTATCGGCAATGGAGATCACGGCAATTTCTTTTGTTTGTGGCTTTGGTCCCGGATAGCGAAACTCTTCTTCTAATATTTCATGATGACTGTTTTCTTTAGCTTTATGATAAAAGTATTTCAATAATGAAGTACCATGATGCTGCTCGGCGATATCAATAAATTCTTTAGGCATTTTATGCTTCCTTAACATTTCCGCCCCTTCTGTTGTATGGGCAATAATAATATTTTTACTAAGCTGGGCTGACAATTTATCATGCGGGTTTTCCATATTCATTTGATTTTCGATGAAATAGTGAGGTCGTTTCGTTTTACCGATATCATGATAATAACTGCCGACCCTAGCTAGCAACCCATTTGCCCCTATCGCTTCACAAGCAGACTCTGCTAAATTCGCAACCATGACACTATGATGATAAGTGCCTGGGGCTTCCGTCAAAATTTTACGTAACAGCGGATGGTTTGGGTTAGATAATTCTATTAATTTCATCGTCGATAAAATACCAAATCCTGATTCAAAAAACGGCAGAAACCCAATGGCTAACACAGATGAAACAACACCAGAAACAGCAGCCATAACAAAGTATGAGCCTATTTCAAGATTAGACGTGCTGCCATTTTGAATTAATGTAACGGATGTTACGACAAAAACATTGACTAAAGAAACAAAAAGACCAGCCTGTAAGATTTTGGCACGAACATTATGTTCTCCTAAAAACAAAATGGCTGCCAAACATCCGAATAAATAATAAAGACCAACAATAAAATTAAATGTACTCGTTACATCTTCATTAAAAATTAAACTTCCACATATCGCAAAGATTAAGCTCGTTACGAACGCTAATCGAGGATTAATCAGCAGTTTAATTAACATAACACCCATTGAAACTGGGACGATAAAACCAATATGGGAATAATCCATTTCTTGAAACAAACTGATGATTTTCATCATCGCAAGTGTAATACTAAAAATAATCGTGTATAGTAATAAAGATTGATGTTTACTAATGTAAAATTTTTTTTCCTTTTCCACATAATAAATAAGTAAAGAAATCATGAGTAAAATCAGCAAGGAAAGTCCAATAAAAGGCTGAAACGTATATTTATTGTCCAATAATCCAAGCAATTCAAGCTTTCGGTAGACTTCCCTGTCAATTAATTGTCCTTCTTCAACGATAATTTGTCCTTGTTTAATTTGGACTTCCTGAACTTCTTCACGGGCTTGTTGTCTTTTTGCTTCAGTTGCTTGTACATCAAATGTGTAATTCGGAATAATCGCCATTTCACCAATTTTAGCAGCTGCTTGAACGAGTTCATTTGATAAATTGACATATTGCAGTTCATTTTTCACACTAGCTCTAGCTTCTGCTACTTGCTCCACCTTAATCGGCTTGCTCATAATGTTATGAACGGCCGTAACAACAGAATCTCTTGCTAAATTTAATTCCGATTCATTCGCTTTTAGTAAAATAGTAAAAACATCCGTTGGAATTTTTTCATAAACGGCAGAAGTTAACGTTTCTTGTAGCTTTTTCTGTATATCATCAGACACTACATGTTCATTTTCTCCATTTTGTTCTGCAAGCTTTGAAACTTCGATGATCGAATCAAAAATAGATTTAACCATTGTGACACTATTCTCTACATATCCTTGATTTAATACGTATTGGTCTTCAACATTTGCCGCTGCTTCTTCTTGCTTTTTCTTTGTCATTTCTTCATCAACGACGGTTGTTGGTGCATAAATGGTTTGCTCAGATATGCTAAAAAGCTTTGCATCGAATGTATCCGGTTTTACATTGCTAAAAAGAACAACAAATAAAATTATCGCTAAGACGATATAATGAATAAAATGAAGGGACTGAATCGATTTAGATAAATGATTTTCCTTTCGTTTTTTTAGTTTCTTTTTAACGATCCTTCTCATTTTTGATAACCTCCCCATCACCTGTTTTCATCTTTCAAACGTGATGGATATTGATCATGAAAAAGGACCCGTTCAATACGGGGTGACGGGCCAAATGAAATTCATTCCTGCCTAATATAGGCTTCGATAATTTTTGCAACTAATGGGTGTCGAACAACATCGGTTTGTTCTAAGTAAACAAAAGATATGCCATGAATTTTTGAAAGCGTCTCTTTTGCTACCGCTAAACCAGATTTTACACCTTTCGGCAAATCCACTTGAGAAATATCACCCGTAATAATCATTTTTGAACCAAAACCTAAACGGGTTAAAAACATTTTCATTTGTGCTGGAGTTGTATTTTGGGCTTCATCCAATATAACAAACGCATCTTCAAGCGTTCTCCCCCTCATATATGCAAGCGGGGCAATTTCGATTGTTCCCCTTTCAATGAGTCTTTCTGTATGATCGCTCCCTAAAACTTCGTGTAAAGCATCATACAAAGGCCTTAAGTATGGATCGACCTTTTCTTTTAAATCACCTGGAAGGAAACCTAAGTTTTCACCTGCTTCAACAGCTGGGCGTGTTAATATAATCCTTTTCACAAATCCGTTTTTCAATGCATGAACGGCCATCACAACTGCTAAAAACGTTTTTCCGGTTCCTGCTGGACCGATTCCAAACACTAAGTCTTTTTTCTTAATTTCCTCAATATATCTTCGTTGACCTAATGTTTTAACACGTATAGACTTTCCTTTTGCACTTTTGGCAATTTCATCATCAAACAAGCTTTCGAATTCATTTAATGTCCCGTTTTTCGCCATACGTATTGCATATAAAACATCTCGTTCCGTAATATACACACCTTTACGTATGACGGTTAATAGAGATTTGAGAAGATGATCAACAAGCTCAGCTTTTTCTTGTTCACCTGAAACATAAACGGCCTCACCACGTGTGATAATCGTTACTTTTAGTTCCTCTTCGATTCGTTTTAAATTCACATCATGAATTCCAAACAAGGCGATTGCTTCGTTTGCATTTTCTAGTTGTTGATTTATCGTTACTAACTCTTCTGGCATTCTTTAATCTCCCTGTACAATTGGTTTTGTTTCCACAATATCTTCCATCACTTGGAACAGTATTTTCAATTTTACTTTACCATTCTCACGCATTACGTGCAAAACTTTTTCGTCCATGATTTGATCTCTTTTCCCTAATTGATTCTTTAATTTTTTTTTGGCGATCTCTATCCCTTTTTCTTTTGCTTCTTTTTCATTATATTTTTTCGTTACCGCTTCTTCTTCATAATAGATTTCTTTTTTATAAGCGATTGGTAATGTCCATTTAAGAAAGCGAAAGGGCTTGATCGTTTGTTCCTTTTGGAATTGTTCATATTCTACATGTTGAAACCCCCAAATGGGTAATGTAATGGAACCCATTTGCAGTTTATGTTTTATTAAACGATTGCCTGTTAAAACTTGTAATGTTGAGGTGATTGGAACTTGTACAGTTGTTACATACCATGTTTCACCATAAATTTCTCCTTTTGCAGAAACTAATCTTTGATGTTCTTCATCTCCTATTAATCCAGAAACTAATATTTGGCCTTTTGCTACATGGTCGTTGATACTTACCATTGGTTGTCCCTTTTCAACAAACATTTTAGCAATCACAGCCTCTTTTTTTGCGACAATATGGCGCGGACTTGAAACCTCCATTTTAGGTGGTTCACTTTTTTCGACAACTTCAATATAGTAGGTTGTACCGACTAAATCAATTCCAATCCACGATATTTGCTCTACATTCTTCATGACATGTGCCTGGATTTGTTCAGACTCGGGCAATAAAAATTGAAGAGCACCTTTTTTCAATCCTATTTTGGAGAGCTCTTTTTCAATTAAATGTTCCGTTTTTGGTTCTGCCCCTTTAATTTCAATTCCCCAAATCATGTTTGATAATATAAAAGTAATGATAAAAAAAATTCCGATCCCTATAACAAATCCTACATTTTTATAGGAACGCTTCAGCCAAAATGGCGCTCCCATACGTTTTTGAAATGAACATTTACATTCATACTTTTTCACAATTTTTCTTAAAGCATGTACATCTGAGAGGCGAATAAAAAATGAAACCCCCCCTGATTGATGACGTTTGACATTCCAAATAATGATCCCCTGGCGTATACACTCATTTATAAATCGTTCTATTCCTAGTCCAGTTAAAGAGACTTGTACCGTTCCAGTAAAAAAATAGATCCAATTATTTTTCATCCTTGGCCTCCTAACTTTACGATTCAATAAATATCACGCTTTCAATATGTCCTTCTAACATGATTTCTTCAGGTAATATCGTTTTTATGACAAAATGGTGACCTTTTATGAGCAACTGACCTTGCTTTAATAACAAACGTATCTCTTGGTCAGTAAAAGTTAATAATCCTTTATGATTCTCTATGTATATATGTAGTTGTCCAATCATGGTAATACGTGGAAGATCCATCGTCACATCAGGAGGTACTTCTAATGTTTTCGTCATCCAATTTTTCATTCTTTGATGCCATTTTTTCGCCATAAAAAGAACCTCCCTTCATCCTCATATTTATGAGATAAAAGGAGGTTCTAACACAAAAATTCATTATTTTCTTATAGAAGGGCGAAACGGTCGTTTCGACCTTGGCTCTCGTAGTATTTCACTCCAAATAATCCCTTCGATCGGTGAATTTAAAAAAGGCTTGTAATTCCGTTTTGAATGTTTCCTTTTCTTTGTTGTTTGTTGAAGATGAGAAGCTAATATTTTAGAATTTAATGGTTGAACTTTTTTTCGATTCGTCACCTCTTGAAAACGCTTTTCTATTGGTTTGACGACAGCTTGAGTAGGTTGAGAGACATCCTTTTGAATGGTCGGCTTTTTTTGTCTTGGCTGTTTAGGGACCGTTTTTTTCTCATCGTTTGTTGAATTCATTCGCCTGAAAATAGATGTCATAATACCAATAATGGCTGCAATAAAAAGAGGGTTTTCAAAAATTAAATCAAATATATTCATCGTTTTATCACCTTAATGTAACCGATCATTTTAATCCTCATCATCTTGTTCCTTTGTTAATTTACCAATTGAATCTCTCATTTCCGTATCTGCATTGATGTTTTTAATGTTCATATAATCCATCACTCCAATGTTCCCATTTCGCAACGCTTCGGCCATCGCAAGCGGAACTTTCGCTTCAGCCTCCACAACTTTTGCCCGCATTTCTTCAACCTTCGCACGCATTTCTTGCTCTTTTGCAACAGCCATTGCACGACGCTCTTCCGCTTTCGCTTGGGCAATGTTTTTATCTGCTTCTGCTTGGTCTGTTTGCAGAATGGCCCCAATGTTTTTACCGATGTCAACGTCGGCGATATCGATTGATAAGATCTCAAACGCCGTCCCCGAGTCAAGCCCTTTTCCTAACACAGTTTGTGAAATTAAATCAGGATTTTCTAATACTTTTTTATGATTATCGGAAGAACCAATTGTACTGACAATTCCTTCCCCTACGCGGGCAATAATCGTTTCTTCTCCTGCACCACCAACAAGACGGTCAATATTGGCGCGAACGGTAATGCGCGCTTTTGCTTTTACCTCAATCCCATCCATTGCAACACCAGCAATAAATGGTGTTTCAATTACCTTTGGGTTAACGCTCATTTGTACAGCTTCTAATACATCACGACCCGCTAAATCGATCGCAGCACAGCGCTCAAAGCTTAGCTCTATGTTCGCACGTTCTGCTGCAATGAGAGCATTCACAACTCGATCAACATTCCCACCAGCTAAATAATGGCTTTCAAGCTGATTAATGGCTACATTTAATCCCGCTTTATGAGCTTTAATTAACGGATTTATGACTCGACTTGGAATAACACGGCGCAATCTCATCCCTATTAATGTAAAAATACTAATACGAACACCAGCTGCTAATGCTGATATCCACAGCATAACTGGAACAAAAGTAAATAAGACCGCTAATAAAATAAAACCAATGACAATTAATCCTAATAATATAAAAGTTGACGGTTCCATATAAATCCTCCTATTCGTTTAATTCTCTTACGACAATTCGCATTCCTTCTGTTTTAACAACTTTAATTTTTTGCCCTTTTGCGATATATTCCCCTTCTGTTACAACATCGACGCGTTCATCGTCAATCATCGCCGTTCCAGAAGGTCTTAAAGCCGTTAAAGCTACTCCTTTTTTACCTATAAGCTCTGATCTGCTGCGGTTCGAAACATAGCCTTTTTCAGTTGTTGTCGCATCATTTAATATGATTTTTCTAAAAAATTTCATACGCTTTCCTAACACCTTTGTCATAATAATAACAACAAAAATCGTAACGAATAGAGCGACTATTAAGGAAACGGTCATTTGCATAACATTTCCAGAAGCTACATACAAACTAATTATAATGGAAATAGTACCGATTAAACCAGCAATTCCACCAGGAATAAAGAATTCTGCTATAATTAGCAAGATTCCTGCAACGAAAAGAATAATGGCTTCCAAGCCCGCAAAACCGGCCACATGATGACCATAAAAAAACAACAGTAATGAAGTAAGCCCCATCAATCCAGGGATTCCAAACCCTGGTGTGTATAGTTCAAGAACGAGGCCGATACTACCGATTGACAATAATATCGGAATGACGACAGGATGAGTTAAAAACCTTGCGACTTTTTCAGCAAAGCTAATCGTAGATTCGACTATTGCCGCATTCGCTAAACCTAGCTTCTGTATAAGATCGTGGCGATCAGATACAATTGCTTTAGCATAGCCGACTTCAAGCGCCTGCTTTGCTGTTAATGTCAGCAATTCGCCTTTCCCAGCTCCATATTGCGGCAAATCAACATCTTCATCGACCATCGCCTCAGCATAAATGGGATTTAATTGATGTGATTCTGCTGCGTTAATCATTTCCGCTTTCCAAAATGATGCTGCTTTTTTATCAGCTGCATTTCCTTCCAAATCAATAATAGCAGCCGAACCCATTGTACCACTAGGATGAAAATAAATTTGATCTGTATTTAAGGCTATATAAGCGCCAGCAGATATCGCTTGTTTATTTACATAAGCAATCGTTTCAATATTCGTTTCATTTAATCGTTTAGCTATGGTGATAGCGGCATCAACTGCTCCCCCAGGGGTATTAAGCTCAAGCACAATTTTTTCTGCACCTTGCTTTTCTGCCTCGGTAATAGATCGATCAATGAAGGCGGCAAGCCCTTTTTCAACCGTTTCTTCTATTGAAATAAAATAAACGGTTGGTTTTGCTGCCTGAGGGTTTCGTGCTTCGTGTGAGGAAAATAAAAGAAAAAAAATCGGTACAAAAAATAATATGAATGTTGTTTTTTTCCTGCTCTTTAACAAATGCCCCCTCCCTCCTCTCTTTTTCGTCTAATAATAATACGTTTACAATTCCTTTTTGGTTTCATTTTATAATATGATTCATATACGATGTTTAATAGTAGGATTGACAACGTACTAATTCAAATGAATTCTAACTTATGGCTACGAAAAAAGGAATTGGCTGGTTAAATAAATAATCAGGGGCTGCCTAATGAGTTCCTAAAATGAAGGATTTGGGCGAAATACTACTGTGAAGGACAAAAATATTGGAATAAAATTTGTTAATGTCCTTCATAGAGGCAATGAAGTCCAACAAGAAGCAATTGTATGTGCTGAATGTCCGTCATAAAACTTTTGAAGAACCTAATTCAGAAAGAGAGCATAAGAAAAGTCCTTCATAAGTCTTCTGAAGGATATAAACAAGATAGGAAAATGGTCTGTCCGGTAAGTTCTTAAAATGAAGGGGCTCCCAAAAGTCAGTTAACCCTGACTTTTTGGACAGCCCCTTCATTCCTGAATTTATAATAGTTGTTGTTGAACTAATTTATTTACAAGCGATCCATCTGCCTTCCCTTTTACTTTTGGCATGATCGCTCCCATTACTTTTCCCATTTCTGCTTTCGAAGTAGCATTTACTTCAGCAATGGTTTGTTTGATAATTTCGAGCAATTCCTCTTCAGATAATTGTTCAGGCATATAATCATTTAAAATGTTAATTTCATTTTGTACTTTTTCTACTAAATCTGAACGACCTGCATTTTCGAATTCCTGGAGGGAGTCTTTGCGTTGCTTTACTTCACGAGAAAGAACGGTAAGCTCTTCTTCCTCTGTCAACTCACTTTTTCCTAATTTTATCGCTTCATTTTGCAACGAGGCTTTCACCATGCGGATAACTGTGAGTCGATCTTTCTCTTTATTTTTCATCGCTTGCTTCATGTCTTGATTTAAACGCTCAAGAAGACTCATACTTACACCCTCTTTTAATATTTGCGTTTTCTTGCAGCTTCAGACTTTTTCTTACGTCTTACGCTAGGCTTTTCATAAAACTCGCGCTTTCTAAATTCTTGCAAAGTACCAGTTTTTGATACTTGGCGTCTGAAGCGACGAAGAGCATCTTCAAGCGATTCGTTTTTACGAACGATCGTTTTAGACATCCTATTTCCCTCCCTCCGAACGAAAACCATCAGCTTTCATGTTTCAGAAAGAAACATGTACTAACATAGTATAATATAATCCCCTCATGAGGTCAATGATTTACCATTAGAGTTTTAACATTATATCTAGCCAAGTCATTTCCAAATAAATTCTTTAAGTCAAAGCATATACTTTTTTCGAGTAATTTTAACTCATACCAATGATTAATAATCACTTTCAGATATTTGGCCATTTACAATCGCGACACCAGAGCTTGTACCAATACGAGTTGCCCCTGCTTTGATCATCTCTTCTGCCGCTTTTAAATCACGAACGCCACCAGATGCTTTTACTCCTATTTTAGGACCTACCGTTTTTCTCATTAATTGAACATCTTCAATAGTTGCTCCACCAGTTGAAAAGCCAGTTGATGTTTTGACGAAATCGGCACCTGCTTTTACAGATATCTCACAGGCTTTTACTTTCTCTTCCTCTGTTAGTAAGCAAGTTTCAATGATAACTTTTGTTAACGCTTTCCCATTTGCTGCGTCGACAACGGCACGAATGTCCTTTTCTACAAGATCGTAGTTTTTCTCTTTTAATGCACCAATATTGATAACCATATCAACTTCACTAGCTCCATTTTCAATGGCGTTTTTCGTTTCAAACGCTTTCGTTTCAGGAGTTGTTGCCCCAAGAGGGAAGCCGATTACTGTACAAACTTTTACATCTGTTCCGTTTAAGGCTTCATATGCTGTTTTAACCCATGTCGGATTTACACATACAGAAGCAAATTTATATTGTTTCGCTTCTTCACAAAGCTTTAAAATATCATCTTTTGTTAACTCTGGTTTCAGAGCTGTATGGTCAATCATTCTTGCGATGTTTTCCATTCTGTTAGTCTCCCTTCTTCTCTTCAGTTGTACGTACCTCTCAATTTTACCACTAATTGATTAAAAGTCGAGACATTTTTATGCATTTTTCGTTCCCTTCATATGATAAACCATTATCAAAACATTATTACTTTTTCTTTTATAAAGGCTGTTTTCGTAAACTTTGTTGCTTTTCGACTGTCTATGAACCGAACAAAGCACGTGGTCGGACAAATCACATTTGTCCGACCATCGACTTTTGTTCGGTTCACGTCACGCTACACGCGTGACATAGCAAGCGCTTCGCTTGCTTGACAGTCGAAAAGCTATCGTATAGTAAAGCAACAATCTTTTAGAAAAGAGCCTTTACAAAAGAAAAAAGAGCCTCTGAAACAGAGACTCTGAAAAAGATCATTAAATAGCTGAAAGGAATGGTTCATCCTCTACAACACGGACAAATTCTCCTTCGTTGTATGGGTAGCCAGCCTCCGTTATTTTTACTTTGACTATTTTCCCAACCATTTCTTCTGTGGCCGGAAACACAACTTTTAAATAATTATCTGAATATCCTTCATATAGCCCGCTTTCTGGATTTTCTTTATAGCGTTCTTCCGGTATGACATCAAGCACTTCACCTTCAAATTGGGAAGCATACTCTTTTGCTAGCTGATCGCTAAGTGCAATTAAACGGTGAACACGCTCGTTTTTCACATCTTCATCAACTTGGTTTTCCATGCGAGCTGCTGGAGTGCCTGTACGTTTTGAGTAAGGAAAGACATGTAATTCAGAGAAGCGGTGTTCTTTTACAAAATTAAATGTTTCCATAAATTCCTCTTCCGTTTCACCCGGGAAGCCAACAATGACGTCAGACGTAATAGCCAAACCTGGTAAAGCCTCACGAAGACGATTTAAGCGCTCGGCGAAAAACTCCATCGTATATTTTCTTCTCATTCTTTTCAGAACACTATTTGAACCTGACTGAAGCGGAATGTGTAGATGGCGCACAATTTTATCGGATCGATTTAATACTTCGATTACTTCATCGGTAATTTGACTTGCTTCAATGGAGGAAATACGAATGCGTTTTAACCCTTTGACCTGTTCATCTAAATCCGATAGAAGCATGGCAAAGTTGTAGTCCTTCATATCCTCCCCATATCCGCCTGTATGAATACCTGTTAATACGATTTCTTTATAACCAGCATCAACGAGGCTTTGAGCTTGTTTAATGACTTCTTTTGGATCGCGAGAACGCATTAAACCACGAGCCCAAGGAATGATGCAAAACGTACAGAAGTTGTTGCACCCTTCTTGAATTTTTAAAGAGGCGCGTGTACGATCTGTAAAGGTCGGAACGTCCAACTCTTCAAAAACGCGCGCTTTCATAATGTTTGAAACACCATTAATCGGCTGGCGCTCCTGTTTATATTGTTCAATATAGTCGAGCATTTTATGACGATCTTGTGTCCCTATCACAATATCAACACCAGGAATCGCCATGATTTCTGCAGGAGATGTTTGGGCGTAGCAACCCGTCACACAAATAACTCCATCTGGATTTTTACGAATGGCACGACGGATCACTTGGCGGCTTTTTTTATCGCCTGTATTTGTTACCGTACAAGTATTAATCACATAAACATCGGCCATTTGATCAAAGTCTTTTCGTTCATAACCGGCTTCTTTAAAAAGCTGCCAAATGGCTTCTGTTTCGTAATGATTCACTTTACAGCCGAGTGTATGAAAAGCTACTGATGGCATCTTAATCACCTCATGATTTCAAAATGGTAAGAAATTGCGGAAAGCAGGTATAATGGCGCTGTTTCCATCCTTAAAATTCTCGGTCCAAATCCGCAAGAAATAAAACCAACTTGCTCAAGCTGCCGAATTTCGTCTTCAGTCATTCCACCTTCTGGTCCAAATACAACGATTATCGTCTGACCTGGTAAAAGAGAAGAAAGAGCCTGATATAACGAACTTGATTCTCCCTTTTTGGCTGATTCCTCATATGCTACTAATTTTAAATCGGCGGATTTTGATCGTTTTAAAAGCTCTTGGAATGTAACAGGAGCATCGATCGTTGGAATGGCATTTCGATGTGACTGTTCCGCTGCTTCCTTCGCAATTTTTCGCCATCGCTCTTTCTTTTTTTCTGCTTTTTTGGCATCAAGTTTCACGATGGAACGAGCCGCAATAAAAGGGATAAACTGGGCTGCCCCTAATTCTGTCCCCTTTTGGATGATCCATTCAAGCTTATCCCCTTTAGGCAGCCCACTCGCAATCTGTACACGGACGGGTAATTCATTGTTCATCTCCATCCATTTTAAAACAATGCATGTTACTTGATCATTGGAAATATGTTCAATTTCACACATGGCAGTATAGCCATCTTTTGAACAACAAATAACCTGATCATGTTTCTTCATACGCATAACACGGGAGATATGGTGAACATCATCTCCCGTAATGATCGCTTTATTTTTCATTTCGTCTTTGAACTGATCAACAAAATATCGCTGCATAAACCATCCCTCTTATTTACGTGCAATAAACGATACCCAATCTTCCATGACTAACGTTTCCTCAATCGTAAAGCCCGCTTCTAATAATGCATCGCGAACTTCATTTTTCTTATTTTGAATGATACCTGATGTAATAAAATAGCCTCCATTTTTTAAAAGCTTGGCGGCATCATAATGGAAACGAAGAATAACTTCGGCTAAAATATTGGCCACGATTAAATCAACAGGCTCATGAAAATCATCTAACAAGTTATTTTGTTTTACTTCAACGATTTCTTGCACTTTATTTAATTTCACATTTAATCTAGCACTTTCAACAGCTACAGGATCTAAATCTACGGCAATAACTTTTTTTGCCCCTAGCATTGCTGCAGCAATACTCAATACGCCAGAGCCAGTTCCAACATCAATGATTTGATCACCTTTTTGAACCGTTCTTTCAAGAGCTTGGATACAGAGAACCGTTGTCGGATGCGTTCCCGTTCCGAAAGCCATTCCAGGATCTAATTCAATGATAAGTTCATCTGTATGAACAGGTTCATACGATTCCCATGTTGGGACGATGGTGAATTTTTCAGAAATTTTAACTGGATGATAATATTTTTTCCAAGCTGTTGCCCATTCTTCTTCATTTACTTCACTTATCGATATTTCGTTGCGTCCAAGATCGATATCGTAAATTAATAAGTTATTTATCGCTTCTTTAATACCTTCAATCGTTTCACCTAAAAAGCTATTGATCGGTAAATAAGCTTTGACGATTACTCCTTCTTTCGGATAATCATTCGGATTCAATTCATAAATTTCCCCAAAAATGTTATCTCGTTCTTTCTCTAGTTCATACGGATCTTCAATCACAACTCCGCTTGCGCCCGCCTCGTGTAATATATTAGAAATGGGTTCAACAGCTTCTTGGGTTGTATGGATACTAATTTCTGACCATTTCATTATTCACCAAGCTCCAATCCTAATTTTTTAATCTCCTCGAAAGGCTTTCTTAACTCTATCAAAAAAGCTTTCTTCTTGTTCATTTGGGCGATGATTCGATATATTGGCAAATTCACGTAGTAGTTCTTTTTGCTTTTCTGTTAAGTTTGTTGGCGTTACGACACGAACGATGACATGCTGATCTCCTTGCCCATATCCCCGAACATTTGGTATACCTTTTCCACGAAGTCGAAATTTTGTCCCAGTTTGTGTTCCTGCTGGTATTTTTAGTTTAACCTTTCCATGTAAAGTTGGAACCTCAACTTCATCTCCTAGAGCAGCTTGGGCAAATGTCAACGGCATTTCACAATAAATATCGTCTCCATCCCGTTCAAAAAATTCGTGATCTTGCACATGGAATATAACATATAAATCTCCTGGAGGTCCGCCATTAATTCCAGGCTCTCCTTGGCCTGCTACCCGAAGCTGCTGTCCATCGTCAATACCTGCAGGGATTTTAATCGAAATTTTTTTGCGCTTTTTCACTTTTCCAGTTCCACCGCATGTGGAACATCTTGCTTTAATGATTTTTCCTGATCCATTACAGTAATGACAGACACGGCGGTTGACAATGCGGCCAAACGGAGTGTTTTGTTCCGTACTTAATTGCCCAGTTCCCCCACAATGCGAACACGTTTCCGGAGATGTTCCGGGCTTCGCACCAGATCCATTACACGTATGGCACGTTTCCTCTCTCGGAATTTCAATCGTCGTTTCTTTCCCGAAAACAGCATCTTCAAAAGATATCGTCATCGTATATTGCAAATCAGCTCCAGGCCTCGGCGCATTTGGATCGCGTCTTCGGCTGCCGCCGCCAAAAATAGAACTGAAAATATCTTCAAACCCGAAGCCGCCAAAGTCCGAACCGAAATCCGATCCACTAAAGCCACCGAAACCTTGATTTGGACCAGCATGGCCAAATTGATCATATTGGGCACGCTTCTTGTCATCGCTTAACACTTCATAAGCTTCTTTAATTTCTTTAAATTTTTCTGGAGCATCTGGATCCTTATTAATATCTGGATGGTATTTTTTTGATAGTTTACGATAAGCTTTTTTTATTTCATCTTTTGTTGCGCTCTTACTAACTCCTAACACTTCATAGTAATCACGCTTGCTCATGTTTTTCTCACTCCCGATTTTCTCACATAGAGTAAATTTTATCACTGCTCCTATAGAGAGGCAACTTTTATTCTTGAAAAGGCCTATCGTTTTTGACTAGATCTAGTAAAGATGAAAAAGCCAAAGCCAAGACGCGCCTGACTTTGACTTTTTACCTTGTTCAGAACGTGACAAATCAGGCAGGCGAACGTACCGCCACCAATGTCACTGTTATGATTTTTTATCGTCGTCATTTACTTCCGTGTATTCGGCATCCACAACATTGTCATCCTTTTTCGCCGCTTCTGCTTCATTGTTTTGATTTGCTTGAGCTTGTTTCGCAGCTTCTTCATAAAGCTTCATAGATAATTGTTGTACAATTTGCTGAAGCTCATCTTTTTTTGCTTTCATTTGCTCGAAATCATTTTTCTCAATCGCTTCTTTTAACGCATCTTTCGCTTCATTTGCTTTTTTCACTTCTGCTTCGTCTACTTTTCCTTCAAGATCTTTTAATGTTTTTTCTGTTGTGAAGACGAGCTGGTCGGCTTCATTGCGAAGCTCTGCTTGTTCTTTCCGTTTTTTATCTTGTTCTGCGTTTGCTTCCGCTTCTTTAATCATTCGTTCGATTTCTTCATCTGAAAGACCAGTGGAAGACTTAATCGTAATTTTTTGCTCTTTACCTGTACCTAAGTCTTTCGCACTGACATTGACAATACCATTTTTATCGATATCAAATGTAACCTCAATTTGTGGTACACCACGAGGTGCTGGTGGAATATCTGTTAGCTGGAAGCGGCCTAATGTTTTGTTGTCGGCAGCCATTGGACGTTCACCTTGAAGAACGTGAATATCAACAGCTGTTTGATTATCTGCTGCTGTAGAGAAAATTTGTGATTTGCTTGTTGGAATCGTTGTGTTACGTTCAATAAGCTTAGTAAATACTCCACCCATTGTTTCGATACCGAGTGATAATGGAGTAACATCAAGTAAGACAACATCTTTTACATCTCCACTAATAACTCCACCTTGGATGGCTGCACCCAATGCCACAACTTCATCTGGGTTTACACCTTTATGAGGCTCTTTTCCAATTTCCTTTTTAATTGCTTCTTGAACAGCTGGAATACGTGTAGAACCTCCAACTAAAATGACTTTATCGATATCATCTTTGGAAAGTCCAGCATCTTGTAATGCTTGGCGAACAGGGCCCATTGTTTTTTCTACTAAGTGAGCAGATAATTCCTCAAATTTCGCACGAGTTAACGTTACTTCTAAGTGAAGTGGACCTGCTTCACCTGCTGTAATAAATGGTAAAGAAATTTGCGTACTCGTTACACCAGATAAATCTTTTTTCGCTTTTTCCGCTGCATCTTTTAAGCGTTGAAGCGCCATTTTATCTTTTGATAAGTCAATGCCATTTTCTTTTTTGAATTCATCTACTAAGTAATCAATAATCACTTGGTCGAAGTCATCTCCACCTAAGCGGTTGTCACCAGCTGTAGCGCGAACTTCAAAAACACCGTCACCAAGCTCTAAAATTGATACGTCAAACGTACCACCGCCTAGGTCATATACTAAAATCGTTTGATCTTCTTCCATTTTATCTAGACCGTATGCAAGTGCGGCAGCTGTAGGCTCATTGATGATACGCTCTACTTCAAGTCCGGCAATTTTCCCTGCATCTTTTGTCGCTTGACGCTCAGCATCATTAAAGTAAGCCGGTACAGTAATTACCGCTTTATCAACTTTTTCTCCTAGATAATCTTCCGCATAAGACTTTAAGTATTGAAGGATGATGGCAGAAATTTCTTGTGGTGTATATTCTTTCCCATCAATGTTTACTTTGTAATCTGTACCCATATGACGCTTAATGGAAATAATGGTGTTAGGGTTTGTAATGGCTTGACGTTTAGCAACTTCACCTACTTGACGTTCACCATTTTTAAACGCAACGACAGATGGAGTCGTGCGGTTGCCTTCTGGGTTTGGGATGACCTTAGGCTCTCCACCCTCTAAAACCGCAACACAAGAGTTTGTTGTCCCTAAGTCAATGCCGATAATTTTTCCCATATTCACAACCTCCTGTTAATGTTGATATGTATTATTGGTTAACTTTCACCATTGAAGGGCGAATGACACGATCCTTTAGCTTATAACCTTTTTGTAGTTCCTCTACGACAACGTTAGATTCATAATTTTCATCCTCTACTTGCATAACCGCTTGATGCAAAGTTGGATCGAATTCCTTCCCAACGGCATCAATTGCCTCTACTCCCTCTTTTTCAAGTGCTTGTAGAAGCTGGCGATATACCATTTCCATTCCTTGCAGCACTGACTTTGTCTTTTCATCGTCTGTTTTGATTTGCAATGCCCTTTCAAAATTATCAAGAGCAGGTAATATATCCGAAATCAAGCTTTGCGCACGATATTTTTGGGCTGCTTCTTGATCTAAACGAACTCTACGGCGATAATTTTCAAAATCAGCTTGAATACGAAGCATTTTATTTTCAGTTTCCTCTAATTTTGCTTCTAGCTCTTCAATTTTCGCCTTAGCTACGCTTAATTCATTGTGCTCTTCTACTTGTTCTTCTGTTTCAATCGTTTCTTCAGCCTCATCTTTCACAGGCTCGCTTTCTAGTTCAGCAGCTTCTTCTTTTTCAAATGATTCTGTTTTATTTTTTTCTTCTACCATCATTGTCACCTCCCTTTTCATAATCACTCATAAAAAATATAACTGAGACAAAGCTAAAGTAAGAGGCTGTTTGCTTCCCCTCTTACTCCATCAATATGGACATAATACTTATTCATGATACAAGCTTGTTAGTACTTGTGACAAGTCATTTGTAAAATACTCCAACAAACTGATGACTCGTGAATATTCCATTCTTTTCGGACCTAAAACAGCAATCGTACCTAACTGCTTATCTCCGATCGAATAGGTGGCTGTAATTAAACTGCAGTTTTCAAGCGCAGAAATTTCGTTTTCGGTGCCAATCTTGACAGATATTCCTGAACGATTCGTTTTTAATAGGCGATAAAACTCCTGTTCTTGTTCAATGATATTCAGCAAATCTCGTACTTTATCAATGTCATGAAATTCCGGTTGACTTAGCATATTAGTTTTACCGCCAAAATACAGCTTTTCATTCCCATTGATCGTCAATGTGCCAGCAAGAATTTTTAGAAATACATCATAATTGCGGATATGTTGCTGTAAAATATTAACAACTTCTTTGTAAATTTTATCCTTTAATTCAATTAATGGCACACCTACTAATCGTTCATTTAAGATATTAACAATTTTTTCTAAATCATCAAGATTGATATGGGTTGGAAATGAAATAGGCTTATTTTCAACATGTCCTGTGTCTGTAACAATAATCGCTACAGCAGTATTATCATTGATTGGGATGATTTGCAGGCGCTTCAGCCGATTTTCTGATACTTTTGGCCCTAAAACAATGGCTGTATAGTTCGTTAAATCGGACAAAATTTGCGCAGACTTCTGCACAAGCTTTTCAAGTTCATATATTTTTTCAGCAAAAATGGATTTGATTTTCATCATTTCTACTTTCGATAACTTTTGTGGTGACAATAAATGATCCACGTAGTATCGGTATCCTTTTTCAGATGGGACCCTTCCAGAAGACGTATGTGTTTTTTCAATAAACCCAAGCTCTTCAAGATCCGCCATTTCATTACGTATCGTTGCCGAACTAAACGAAATCGATTCCTTTTTCGACAAAGCACGTGAACCAACTGGTTGAGCAAAGCGAATAAAATCATCAATTATAACTTGAAGAATTAATAATTGACGATCCGTTAGCAATTATCATCACCTCTGTTAGCACTCGAATGAAGTGAGTGCTAATTCTATGATTAAGTTATCAAAAGAGACGGGAAATGTCAATTATTCAATACAGAAAGAAATGCTTGGAAAACTTCGTTGCCTAAAAGCTTTCCTTTATGGGTTAAAAAAATGTACCCATCCTTTTCAAACAGCAATCCTTTTTTCTTTTGCGCCTCTATTTGCTCACCAAAGACGCTGTAAAGTGGCTTTGCAAACTTTTGTTCAAACATATTGAATGAAACCCCTTCTGTTTTCCTTAAGCCTAAAAATAATTGTTCCTCCATTTTTTCAGCAAGTGTAACCTCATGTTCTTCTAAATAAGCATATCCGCTTCGTTCAATAGATGTTATATATTTTTTTAATGGTCCTATATTCGCTCTTCTTACACCATTTACATAACTATGAGCACCTGCTCCAAAACCGAAATATTCTTCATTATTCCAATATGTTAAATTATGTTTGCTTTCATATCCTTTACAGGCAAAATTACTTATTTCATATTGATGGAACCCTTTCTGTTCCATTTTCTCCATTAACATTTCATACATGGCCGCTTCTTCTTCTTGAGGGGGAAGGGTTAACTTGCCTTTTCTCCATAAATTATAAAAAACCGTTTTCGGTTCTAGAATTAAAGAATAGGAGGAATAATGCTGTAAATCTAAAGATAATGCCGTTTCAAGCGTTTTTTTAAAATCTTTGATCGACTGTCCAGGTAATCCATAGATCAAATCAATACTTAAGTTATCAAAACCATATTTTTTTGCCCTTTTCAAAGCTTTAAATACAACTTCATTTGTATGTGTTCGACCAATTTTCTTTAACAAATCCTCTTGAAAGGTTTGAACACCGATGCTTAAGCGATTAACATGGGCGTTTTTCAGGACAGATAGTTTGTCGGCTGTTAAATTGTCAGGGTTCGCCTCGACTGTAAATTCCTCTATATGACGCATATCCAATAATTCATGAATCCAGTTCAT
Organism: Bacillus alveayuensis; assembly: GCA_030812955.1. Classification (GTDB taxonomy): domain Bacteria; phylum Bacillota; class Bacilli; order Bacillales; family Aeribacillaceae; genus Bacillus_CB; species Bacillus_CB alveayuensis. Next base: position 363,561 of record JAUSTR010000001.1, on the reverse strand, counting down.
TAAATGGTCGAGCTGTTCAGCAGTTAAAGCTGTTGGCGTCCCCCCACCAATAAAAATCGTCCGGATCCGGTTATGTGAATACCGTTTGAATGAAGCTTGCATCTCTTTGTACAAAGCGGTTAAATACTCATCAACAGGCTGGTATTGAATATAAAATTTATTAAAGTCACAGTAATGACAAATTTGTTCGCAAAACGGAATATGAATATAAACAGCTTTTGGCATGACGTTCACCTACCTTACCAAAATTAGAAATGAGAAAACCGCAGCATGAAACTGCGGCTTCGTTTGTTATTTTTGGTCATCGTCCATTTTTAATACAGCCATGAATGCTTCTTGTGGAACTTCTACTGATCCAACTTGCTTCATGCGCTTTTTACCTTCTTTTTGCTTCTCTAGAAGCTTGCGTTTACGAGAAACATCTCCTCCGTAGCATTTGGCCAAGACATTTTTGCGCATCGCTTTAATCGTTGAGCGAGCAATAATTTTATTTCCGATTGCCGCTTGAACAGGCACTTCAAATTGTTGGCGTGGAATTAATTCTTTAAGCTTTTCTACAATCACCTTTCCACGTTCATAAGCAGAATCCCGATGAACAATGAACGATAATGCGTCAATTTTTTCTCCATTTAGAAGTATGTCCATCTTCACAAGCTTGGACGCTTTATAACCAATTAATTCATAATCAAATGAGGCATATCCTTTCGTACTCGATTTCAATTGATCAAAAAAGTCGTAAACAATCTCAGATAATGGAATCTCGTAAATAATGTTTACACGGTTCTCATCTAAATATTGCATATCAATAAAAATTCCGCGTTTTCCTTGACACAATTCCATAACAGCGCCGACATAATCGTTCGGCACCATGATGCTTGCTTTTACATACGGCTCCTCAACACGATCGATTTTTTGTGGATCTGGCATGTTCGATGGATTATCCACTTTGACTAAATGGCCATCTGTTAAATAAACATGATAAATAACGCTTGGTGCTGTTGTAATCAAATCAATTTTAAATTCACGTTCAATCCGTTCTTGAATAATTTCCATATGAAGCATGCCTAAAAATCCACAACGGAATCCAAAGCCTAACGCCTGTGAAGTTTCCGGTTCGAATTCAAGGGCAGAATCGTTTAATTGTAATTTTTCTAAAGCTTCCCGTAGGTCATTGTACTTTGCTGTATCTATTGGATACATTCCACAGAATACCATTGGATTCAGTTTTCGATAACCTGGTAAAGGCTCGTCAGCTGGATGGTCTGCACTTGTAATCGTATCCCCTACACGTGTGTCGCTAACGTTTTTAATGGATGCCGTTAAAAAGCCAACATCCCCAACGGTCAACTCATCAACAGCAACAGGTTTTGGGGTGAATACTCCTACTTCCGTTACTTCAAATTCTTTTCCAGTTGCCATCATTTTAATTTTTTGACCTACTTTTACGCTTCCTTCCACAACACGGATATAGGCAACAACACCTCTATAAGAATCATATAGGGAGTCGAAGATTAACGCTTTTAACGGTGCATCTGGGTCGCCTTCAGGTGCAGGTACCTTTTCCACAATTTGCTCTAAAATTTCTTCAATTCCAATTCCTGCTTTTGCAGAAGCTAATACCGCTTCACTTGCATCTAAACCAATCACATCTTCAATCTCTTGGCGTACACGTTCAGGCTCTGCACTAGGTAAATCAATTTTATTAATGACTGGCAATATTTCTAAGTCATTATCAATGGCTAAGTAAACATTGGCAAGCGTCTGAGCTTCGATTCCTTGAGCTGCGTCTACGACTAAAATCGCCCCTTCACAAGCAGCTAAGCTTCGTGATACTTCATACGTAAAATCGACGTGACCAGGTGTATCAATTAAATGGAAAATATACTCTTCTCCATCTTTTGCTTTATATTTTAATTGAACAGCATTCAACTTAATTGTTATTCCTCGTTCGCGTTCTAATTCCATTGAATCGAGGAGCTGATCTTTCATCTCACGCTGTGTAACAGCTGCCGTTTTCTCTAAAATCCGGTCAGCTAATGTTGATTTTCCATGGTCGATATGAGCGATAATAGAAAAATTACGAATTCGTTTTTGTCGCTTCAGCTTTTCTTCTCTATTCATCTGTTCTCATCACTCCTACTACTGGCCAACTACACTAGATTTGATTATATCAATTGGATATACAAGATTCAATGTAAAAAATAAAGACCTAATCTCCTATTATATAAAGGAACTTGCCAAGGAGATTTAGGTCTTATCCTTATTGAGCCATTGTTCTATTTGCTCTGATAAAAGATGGATCATCGTTGACATAAAAGTTTGTACGCAATTAGATAGCCATTTTCCAAGCTCAGAGAAGAAGTTAAACGATTCTATCCGCTCTAGCTGCTCTTGTTTTTTCTTTATATCTTGACTTGTTAATTTATTGCCAAGGATCGATGCTTCTAATTCTCCATTTTCTTTTTCATGAATTTGTAAAGCTCCTAACGTTTCCGTGGCTTCATACCCTCTCATCTTTTTTAATCCTTCATTTGCTTGTTGGATACCGATAATGACGCCGATCAATAGAACTAGACATACGAAAAAACTTTTTGCCATAAATTTTACCATTTATCTTCCCTCCTCAACAATGAAAGGTTTATGGCTTTTCAATACTGTTTGCGTTCACTTTTTCAGCTTGCCAGTAATATTCACTAAAAACGTCTGCAACTGCTTCAGCTGTCCGACTTAATTCTTCCATATTGTTATCAACACCACCGAATTCTATTAACAACGCATTTTCTGATAGGTCTTGATTGTATATCCCGTTGACCCCTTTTCCTTTTTTGGCAACAACACCCCGACTTAAACCAGGATATTTTTTTTCAAATAATTGGTGCAATTCTTTAGCCAATCTTGTATTTTTATCTGCCTTCGGGTTGTTTCCTCCAATGACAAAAACAATTTTCGCATAGCTCTCACCATTGATCGTTACGGTAGTATCTTTGTGTCGTAATCCATCGCGATGAATATCGATTAAGTATTGAAGATCACGATTTTTGGCCAGTGCACTTTGAACAACTGGCCGAGATGCATCATATGACGCACCGTAGCTTAGATTTTTTTTCTTTAATAAAGATTGAAAATCTTCTGTTTCAAAATGAACACCAATTCCTCGATCTTCTAATTCTTCCTTCAGCTTTTTCCCAACTAGAGTAACGTTCGCTGTTGAGTGATAGGCCGTGTTCGGATCACTCGTGTCATCTGCTTTTAAAAACGGAAAATACGATTCTGTGTTATGGGTATGATAAATATAAACAACTTTTCTCCCCTCTGTCGTTAAAGGGGGCGAAGGGGGAACATTCTCTTGCCCCTCATGATCCTGTAAGCTTTCAATCGAGGCTTCTCTTTCTTCCAGAAGGACTTCTGTTGGGGGTGCTGACTCAATAGGCATATTAGTATAATTCGTTCCTTCTCCGGCCACTAAAATCTCACTATCAAATAGGGAAAATCCTGGTAGCTCACGACCTAATAAGCTTCTAGGATCATCTGGATTAATACTTGTTGTTAATTTTAAAAACAGAGATGAAAGTTTAAAATCTATTGAATGAGATGGTAGTGATTGAGAAAAATAATGGTTTTCTAAGCTCAATAAATGAAGAAATACCTCTCCATTCACTTCACTTGAAAATTCATGAATAGAATCGGACGATGGCCGGAATTCAGGTTTTAAGGAAGTGAGCATGCCTACTAGCAAAAATACGAGAATCATCCCGACAAATAATCCAGCCATCATTTTCAATAAGCTTGTCCCATTTATCGTCACTACCATTCCGTTTTTTTTCATCATGATCCTCCTTCAAGGCTTTATCTATTAAAACGTATGAAAGCACTTGAAAGAGTAGAACAGTAATCTTGTTTAATGGGTATATGCACCTGAATTATGGGGATTGACTTGATGATGAAGTGCCATATTTAGTCCATTTGCGATTACATTCGCCATATCTTCAATAAAGACATCTACTTCTTTCGGTGTAACCATTAAGTTATGTCCGAGTGGTGATAAGACCTCATATATTAATTTTCTTTTTTCTTCTTCCTCTAAGCTGCCGATTAGTCCGAAAAACTGCTTTCGTTTCTTTTCATCTGGTAAATCTTCATCTGTTAAAACTTTTCTTTCTCCAAATGTAAGCCCTGCCGGTGCTAAATCACGTGATGGGCGATCACCTTCTTTCATTTCTCGGCCAAAGTGCTTGAAAATAAAATCAATCGTATCACTCGTAATGGATACTGCATCGACAACGGTTGGAATGCCAATAGCAATAACGGGGATTCCTAATGTTTCTTTACTTAATTCTTTTCGTTTATTGCCGACACCAGATCCTGGGTGAATGCCGCTGTCAGATATTTGGATCGTCGTATTAACCCGTTCAATCGACCTTGCCGCAAGAGCATCAATTGCAATAATAAAGTCTGGCTTTGATTGCTTCACAACTCCTAAAATAATGTCGCTCGTTTCAATTCCAGTAAGTCCCATCACCCCAGGTGCCAATGCGCTTACTGGTCGATATCCTTCCTGTACATTCTCAGGCTCAAGCTGAAACAAATGTCGGGTAATTAACAAATTTTCACATACAAGTGGACCTAAGGAATCTGGTGTAACATTCCAATTTCCAAGTCCGACAACAAGACAGCTAGCCTCTTTGGAAATATTCCATTCTTTTAAAAAAGTACTAAATTCCTTAGCGAATACATCCATTACTTTTTCTTGCAGCTCTGTATCCTTTTTTCGAATTCCTTGAACTTCAAGAGTTAAATATTTCCCTTTCTTTTTTCCTAAAGATTTTGCCCCTTGATCCTGAATTTCAACTTTTGACACTTTTATTCCATTTTCATTTTTTTCTTCATACACTACACCATCGATTGATGACTGTTCTTTTTTCTCCATGACCAATTTTCGTGCTTCTACAGCTAAATCTGTTCGCACTGCATATTTACTTAAATCAATCGCATCGCTCATTTTGAACATCCTTTCCAAGCAACGAGTTATTTTCATTTTTTCCAAACACGGTGCATCTCATTCTTCTGGGCGTGTTTCAACGTAAATTCCTTTACAATGTATTGCAAAAGAAATGTGCGTTTGATAGAATATCTTTTGTTCTAATTGTTTAGAAACGTCGAGTATGTCTATCTCGGTTACTTGTAGGAGGTGAAATTCAATGCCAAATATTAAATCAGCTGTTAAACGTGTAAAAACAAGTGAAAAACGCCGTGCTCAAAATGTTGCAATGAAGTCTGCAATGCGCACTGCGATGAAAAAATTTGAATCATTAGTTGTAAATAACGATGTTGAAAATGCAAAAATTGCTTTTCGAGAAGCATCTAAAAAGATTGACAAAGCTGCCCAAAAAGGGATTATTCACAAAAATGCAGCGGCTCGTTTCAAATCTCGCTTAGCGAAAAAGCTTAACAACTTATCTGCCTAATGAAAAACGATCCTCATAATGGAGGATCGTTTTTGTTTATCAGTTGTAATGTTGCATTTTTACGTTTGAAATCGTTTCATTAATAACAACTCTAACACGAGCTGTTTGTCCATTTTTCCTGCTTTCATTTCAAAATCAGCTTCTGCAAGCTGCTGGATGATACTAGTTAACTCATGATCTTGAAACATTTTTGCTTGCTTATAGGCCAATTTCACTCGATATGGATGAACCTTTAAAATACTTGCAATTTGCGGCTGTGTATACCCAGAAGCCCCCAATTGCTTAACTTGGTAAAGAAGCCGAAATTGACTCGCCATCAAATTTAATATCTTTATGGGCTCTTCATTCATTTTTAATAAATGGTAAAAAAGCTCTAAAGCCTTTTCCTTTTTCTTTTGAATGACATAATCAATTAATTCAAAAATATTTTGCTCTAATGTTCTGGCAACAAGTTTTTTTACATCTTCCTCAGTAATGGTATTTCCTTTCCCAACATATGTACATAACTTTTTCATTTCACTGCTTATAATCATTAAATTTCCAGAGGTTAGCGCAAATAGTTGATCGATTGCACTTTGTTCAATCAAAACATCTTCTTGTCTCGCTAATTCATTCATCCAAGCAATCGTTTCGCTTTCAGATAATTCATTCATCTCTACGACATTTGCTTTCTTTTTTAAAAGTTTTGTTATTTTTTTCCTTTCATCCAACTTTTCATAAGGTGCAATAAGAGCTAAAATCGTAAAAGGTGATGGTTCTTCAATATACCTTTCAAATTTTTCTAAATGGTGCTCAACCTTTTCTTTTTTCTTTTCCGTTGATAAAAAATAAGGGTTTTTGATGACAACGACACGTTTTTCCCCCATAAACGGCAAAGTTTCTGCATCTTCAATGGCCGTATCAATTTCTGTTTCTTCCATATCAAACATTGAAAAGTTAAAATCACGCTCCTCTTCAGGTATTGTATGTTCTTGCAATAAACGTACCGTTTCCGATAATAAGAAGGTTTCTTTACCATAAAAAACATATATTGGTTTAAAGTTTTTATGTTTTAATTCATTCCATATTTTCACAATCATGCATGTCGACTCCTACAAATTTTGTACTTCATATATCGTAAAAGGAATTCATGATTTTGACAAGTATTGGGCATAATGAATGAGGGAATTGGATGATGTCCAATTCCCTAAAATCTATATGAACATTTTTTTGTAAGCCCCGGGAAACTTACAAAAAAATGATTGCTTAACTTTATGTTTTCCCGATTCATTGTGAATATAGTTGTTAATCGTTAACATGGTGTGAGTTGGCAACGATGTATAGATTTTTTTAGAAAAATCACTTATACTAGTGATGAAATAGGAGGGGTAACTAGTGAACGAATTTGAAAAAAACGTACAAAGTAAGCGTAATGATGCTGTCGATTCTGCAGTTGGATTTATTGTTTCATTTGGATTTTTTGCGACATTGTTTATTATTGCAACACTTGTCAATTTTTTTGGTTCCTAATTGTGAAAGAGGCTGCAAAGGAAGCAGTCTCTTTTCTCAAGTCTTCGACATTGTCAAAGTTTGTTTCGGAACCTTTATTATATCTATTACAACGCTCACTTTTCTTATTCTACTGCTATATCGTATGGTGGGTAAATCAAAAAGGTTCCATTCCCTTGGCGAAAACGATATTGAATTGAACCCATTTCATCCGTTCTGAATATGATCACATTTTCTGTATGAAGTCGTGTTAACACTTCTTGATGTGGATGATTGTAGCGATTATTTCTCCCTACAGAAATGATGGCATATGTTGGTTTTATTGCATGAAGAAATGCTTCACTTGATGATGTTCGACTGCCATGATGTCCAACCTTTAATACGTCAACCTGTAGGTTTGGATACACATTTAGTAATTTGAATTCACCTTCTTCTTCCAAGTCCCCTGTAAAAAGCCACCTTTTCCCGCCGATTTTTGCATATAAAACTAAAGAGCCATCATTGCTTGATCCGGGATTCCCAAGAGGTGAAAGAACTAGAAAAGTCGGAGAGATGGAAATTTGGTCACCTCCACTTACTTCCACAATGTTGACTTCCTTTTCTGTTGCAGCTGAAAGGATCGATCGCTCCATATCTCCTTTTATGAAAAATTTAGGTATGAATAAATGTTTTACATGAACGCTTTCTAAAATCGTGATCGCTTCACCAACATGATCGATATCCCCATGTGTTAAAAAAAGTCCATCAAGTGTTGCGACCCCTTTTGATTTTAAAAATGGTATCAGGTTATCCTCCCCTATTGAAAAGGGGGATTTTTTCTTTTGCCAATCTTCTTTGTCAAATGTTAAGATTCCTCCCGTATCAATTAAGAAAGAATTACCAAATCCAGGTTCACGTATGAAAATCGCATCTCCTTGACCAACATCAATAAAAGTCACTTCTCCCGGCTGGAAAGCTTTCATTACAATCACATATAAAAATAGGACAACGATTAATTTCAATAGTAATGAAACGGTTCGGTGAATCGTTTCTGATTTTTCTATATGAATCATGAAATAAAAAATGATGATGTAAATAAATACTAGGCTTACTTCCGAAATGGCGCCAACAGTGATCGAAGAAATTTTCCAATCACTAATCATTTCGGCAAATTGCAAAGAAAAGTCAAAAACTGCATGATGGAGTGAAACAGCCATTTTCCCAAGTGGTTTCATCATGAGTAATAAAAAAATGGTGATGAAGGAAAATGGAAGCAACAAAAAAACATAAAGCGGGACATACAAAAGATTGACGATAACACTAAGTGGTGAAAACTCGTAAAAATGATACAATACAATAGGAAATGAGCTTACTTGAGATAGCAATGTCACCATTATAACCGTTTGAAATAGGTGATGGCATTTTTTTAAAAGAGGCTGGGAAAAAATAAGGGCGTAGCTAATGATGTAGGATAATTGAAAGCCGATATGATCAACATAAAATGGATTGATGATTAAAAGCATGATGAAACTAATGGAAATACAATCTGCTGGAATAACGGATTTATAAAATAATTGACTAAGAAGAACAATTTCTGCCATTAAACACGCTCTTAAAACAGAAGGTGCTGCTCCTGTTATCATGGCGAAAATGGGCAACATGAAACAAAGCAGTAAAATCACTTGCTCCTTCGTTAATCCTAGGCGTAATAACAACCAATATAAAAAGCCTGTCATGAATCCGACATGCAAACCTGAAATCGCTAATAAGTGAACAATCCCTAATTGCTGATAAACTTGATAGTCTCCTTCTTCAATATTCCTTCGTTCTCCTATGATTAAAGCTTGAACAAATCCGCTGCTTCGATCAGGATAATGGCTTTCAATAAATTGCTGGATCGTTTCACGGTAAAGTTGAAGCTGATCAAATATATTTCGTTGATCCTGACATTGACGAATAGATGTAACGTAAAAAATCCAATGTATTTTTTTGGAATTTAAATTTTTTTTATAATTAAAACCGTTTTCAATCGTATTTTGTTTTGGTTCGATCAATTCCCCTTCAAAGAAGCAAACTGCACCTGATCTCCATTGCTTTGCTTTTTCAAGCTCTGACTGTTTTTGAAATGTATAATAGCTTTTTATTTTTTCTTTTCCATCCATTTCGATTATAAAAGACATTTTCTCCCCATCAATAGATGGAGATTCGATTATTTTTCCGTACCCTTTATATTCGCCTTTTGAATATATCGTTACATTTTTCGTTTGTACATAACTTGAGTATGTGAACATTAATATATAAATGGTCATATAAAGGATACTCGTTTTCATCGAGTATTTTTTGTTAATCCATATAACTAAACAAATTAAGACGAGAAAGGCAGAAAAGGAGGCAATGCTTGCCAACAAAACTGTCATGGCAACATATGTCCATTGACCTTTCAATCATTTGGCCTCCTTTTTCGTTAAACGATGTTTTGTTTAAGCTCTTTTTCTGAGAAAAAACTTTTTCATACATGGGTTGGGAGTGAAAGCTCATGGTTGTTTCTAAAAGATTGATCTTTACTATAGCTTTTCGACTGTCATAAGAAAGAGACGCTTGCTATGTCACTTGCAAGCGTGACGTGTGATGCGAACAAAAATCGTTGGTCGGACAAATGTAATTTGTCCGATCATGTGCTTTGTTCAGTTCATAGACAGTCGAAAAGCATCAAAGTTTACGAAAACAGCCTTGTTTTAAAAAGCTTTATGGCTTGTTCGTTCCATTGACTTAATTCTTTTTCCGATACCCCTAATTGGGCTAGATGATTTAACAATTGCTTGACATAATCCCATTTTTCATTTTTTTTAAGGTCTAAAGTTGTTTCATCAAATTCCACCTGCTCGACTTGTACACCTGCTTGGTCGAACAACTCAAGTGCATACGGATGATTTTTGTAATTTTTCGCATAGTAGACTTGCTTGATTCCAGCTTGAATAAGGGCTTTACTACATTGCAGACATGGAAAATGAGTAACATAAATTTCCGCTCCTTCTGTTGGAACACCAAATTTAGCACATTGTAATAGGGCGTTCATTTCCGCATGTATCGTTCGAACACAATGGTTATCAACCACATAACATCCAACGTCTGTACAGTGAACTCCACCAGCAATGGAACCATTATAGCCTCCTGCAATAATGCGTTTATCACGAACAATCGTTGCACCTACAGCTAGTCTAGTACACGTGCTCCGAAGTGCAAGCAAATGACTTTGTGCCATAAAATATTGATTCCATGAAATTCGCTCCATCCTTTTTCCTCCGTCCTATGATTATTCCATTACAGTTTAGCTATATTATTCATTAACCGTCAATCCTTATTGTACTGTAATATCGTCTTTTATTTTTTCAAACGATTTTTCGCCAATGCCTGAAACATTTTTAATTTCATCAACTGCTTGAAATGGTCCATTTTCTTCACGATATGATATAATTGCTTCTGCTTTTGATGGGCCAATTCCAGTTAACGTTTGCAGCTCTTCCATCGTCGCATTGTTAATATTTATTTTATTATTCGAAGGGGATTGATTGTTATCATTGCTAGCTTGTTCCCCTATTTTCGGAACATAGACGATCGAGCCATCAACAAGCTTCGCTGCTAAATTCACTTGGTTAATATCTGCATTTTCATGAAACCCACCAGCCTTTTCGATTACCGTTAATACACGGTCCGTTTCCTTCACTTCGTAAACACCTGGATTTTTCACAGCCCCTTTAACATCAACATAAATGATCATCTCCTCTTGCTGGTCATTTTCTTGACTTATCCTTTCAAATTCAGGCATATCATGCTCTTGAAGCTGCTGTTCATTTTCTGTGACAACATGCTCATCTCGTTCTGTATATTGAACCAATGTTATTATACCGATCACAAAAAGAACAGGAACGATCCAATATTTTTTAAAAAGCAACCGATAATCCATTTGATAAAAAATCTCCTTTCATTGTTCATAAATTGTTTTTCTTTTTCATATTGTGTAGGAGAGAAAATGTTTTAAAAAGGAGGGGTGATTAAATGAATGTAGGTTTTGTTGGAACAGGAAATATGGGGCGGATTCTCATTGAAGCATTTCTCGACGCAAATGTCCTATCTCCCTCGTCAATTTATATTACGAATAGAACAATAAAAAAGGCGGAAAAAATTCAAGAATCATATCCTAGCATCAACCTTTGTTTAACCGTAGAAGAAGTTGTCAAAAATGCGGATTATATTTTTATTTGTGTCAAACCTTTAGATATACACCCCCTTTTAATGAAAATTCGAGAGCATTTACATGAAAAGCAATGCCTAATTTCGATCACAAGTCCGCTAACTGTTGAACAAATTGAATCCATGGTATCGTGCCAAGCAGCAAGAGTGATTCCGAGTATTACGAATCGAGCCTTATCAGGTGTATCATTATTCACTTTCGGGAGCCGATGTTCAATGGAAGCGAAATTAACCATTAAAGAATTATTTTCCCATATTTCGACACCGATAGAAATTGAAAACAACATTACGAGAATTGCATCAGACATTGTTAGCTGTGGACCTGCCTTTTTTAGCTTCCTTTTGCAAAAATTTATAGAAGCAGCTGTAAAAGAAACAGAAATTTCTCAAGAAAAAGCGGTTCAACTAGCAAGTGAAATGCTTATAGGGCTGGGGAAATTAATAGAAAGCGGTCACTATACATTACCTGCTTTACAAAAGAAAGTATGTGTGAAAGGTGGAGTAACAGGAGAAGGAATTAAAGTGTTGGATTCTGAAATTGGGGATCTTTTTATTCATTTATTTCAGCGTACACATGCAAAATATGACGAAGATGTCAAAGTAGTGACTGAGCAATTTCACTCCTAAAGAAATGTAAATCGTCAACGATCTCATGAAGCGAAAAGTAAGCCGTATCCTGATCTAAACTTTGCCACTGTATCGTTGAAACGAATTTTTCTTAATGTGTAATATATACTTCGCTAATCTTTAAACAAATTCCTTCAATATTTTTTAAATATTTTATACAGTCATTGACAAAAGCAGAGGGAGGGTAGCTTTTTTGCAAAATAGTGATCCTAAAATGCTTTTCGTCTGAAACCATCGAAGTAATATCGATGGTTTCTCATTTTCCCTCTTTTCTTGCAATGAAGAAGATTCTTTCAGCTTGATCCATTGGAGTATGTTCGAATGCTGTTAAAACCTTCAATACAGATAAGCGACATTCCACTAGCATTTGTTTATATTCCTGAACCGAAAATGTCCGTTGTTCATGATCCTCATCATAGCGTTTATAATTTTCACCGTTTCTCACAAAAAAAGTTAACTCATGTACAACACTATGCTGATACGATCCTTCAAAACAATTCCAAATATAACTTATTTCATCATCGTTATCGGCAAAAGTATTTCCTTTCAATAAGTTTTCTACTTTATAAACAGAATGAACATCGAAAATGAGCAAGCCTCCATCATTTAAATGTTCAAACACATGTTGAAATGTCGCCAATACATCTTCTTTTGTTAATAAATAATTGATCGCATCAACGCAGATAAAAATATAGTCAAATGGTTGAAAGCCGTGTAAGGAGCGCATATCTTGCTTCACAAATAAAGCATGATTTTGACCATACGCTTCCATCTTTTCCTGAGCAATTGCAAGCATATCTTCAGATAAATCTACACCAGTTACGTGATAGCCTAATTGCGCTAGCCGATAGGAAATTTCCCCAGTCCCACAGGCAAGATCTAAAACTCTCTTTCCACCGTTTCCATAAGTAATGGAGCTTTGATGTAAAAATTGCACCCACTTATCATAAGGAACATCCTTCATCAAATAATCATAAATATAAGCGAAATGATGGTACATCATGATAGCAGCTCACTATTAACATCTTCTATTGGGGCATCACCCCAAAGCTTCTCTAAGTTATAATAACTTCTTTCATCACGGTGAAAGATATGAGCAATTACATCGCCAAGGTCAACAAGAATCCATTTCGCCTCTTCAAAACCTTCCATCCTTTTAACAGATAACCCGTTTTCTTCTGCTTTCTCTTTTAATTCTCTTGCTATTGCTTGCACTTGCTTTTCGTTATTTCCATGACAAATAAGAAAATAATCAGCCATAAGTGAGATCCTTTTCATATTTAAGGCAATAATATCTTCTGCTTTTTTAGCATCGCAAGCTTTAACTGCTAATTCAAGAACTTCATATGAAGTCATTTAATGATCATTCCTCCTTTAATCGTTTTGCTAAATCATTGTAAGCTTTAAACGTATCTGGGTAGATCGGTTGATTTTTTTTCATTAAAAAAATGATCGTATTTTGCATAGATTTAAATAGAGCGCGGTCTAAATTGTCCATCGCTAATTGTCGAACTTCCTCGACACCAGGAAAATGACGTCCTGGCTCAATATAGTCTGCTAAATAGATGACTTTTTCTAATGGAGTCATCTGTTCCCTTCCGGAAGTATGGTATTTGATGGCATCCAACACATCTGAATCGTGTATTCCAACTTCTTTTTCCGCTAAATACGCTCCGACCGGCGCATGCCAAAGCTCTGTATTGTAATCTAATAAATCCTTTGGCATATTTTGCTCCACAATGATTTGTTTCATTTCATCTTTTGGATAAAATTTAGCATAATCGTGAAATATAGCTGCTAACTCTGCCTTTTTCGGATTTACACCGTATTTTTCCGCAAGTGCCACCGCCGTTTCCATTACACCGATTGTATGTTGATACCGATGCTCTGTCAATTTTTTTTTCACAATGGACAATGCTTCTTCACGATTCATATAAATGATTCTCCTTTATATATTGAATAACTGATTCTGGTAACAGGTAATGAACGGTTTTTCCTTCCTTCAAGCGCTTGCGTATCATGGTTGAAGATACGTCGAATTGAGGTACATTCACTTCTAAAATGGAAAATGGTGATTGAATGGAATAACCCGTTCTTTTAACACCGACAAATTGAATACAGTTTTGCAATTGCTCAATTTTATACCATTTTGGCAAATATTCAATCATGTCAGCACCAATAATGAAATAAAATTCGACTTGCGAATACCGCTGTTTTAAAAGTCGTATCGTGTCATATGTATAGGAAGGGCCAGGCCGTTCCAATTCAATCGTTTCAATGCGAAAAAATTCATTCCCTTTAACGGCTAGCTTTAACATATTTACTCGGTGATAGCTATCACAAATCTTTTCATTTTGCTTATGAGGAGGAATTTGGTTAGGCATAAACCATATTTCCGTTAAATTTAGCGAATGTAAAACTTCATTCGCAATCAGTAAATGGCCGAAATGAGGTGGATCAAACGTTCCACCAAATATGCCAACCTTTTTCACTCAATATCCCCCTCTCTACAGTTTAGTTCGGCAACACAATTTGTTTCCGTTCCTCCGATTCTTTATAAAGAACGATAACATTACCAATGATTTGCACAAGCTCTGCATTAGATCCATTGGCAATCTCTTGAGCAACGTTTTTTTTATCCATATCACAGTTTTGCAGCACACTCACCTTTATGAGTTCCCTTGCTTCTAACGCTTCCCTTATTTGCTTCACCATATTTTCATTCACCCCACCTTTACCGACTTGAAAAATCGGATCTAAATGGTGAGCTAAAGAACGTAAATACCGCTTTTGCTTTCCTGTTAACATCATGATGCTCCTCTCAATTTTTCATAGACAATATTTTTCATACGTTGAACATTTGGCTCAATTCCTGTCCATAATTGAAAAGCTTGCGCCGCTTGATGAACAAACATGCCAACGCCATCAACCGTTTTTGCACCAAGTTTTTTAGCTTCCTTCAAAAATGCTGTTTGTAGCGGATTATAAATAATGTCTGTTACGACTGTTTGTTCGTGAATCAACCCCGATAGTTCTAATGGTTTTGCATGGACATGCGGTGACATTCCAATTGATGTCGTTTGAACAATTAAATCATATATTTTTACAGTATGACGGAATTCCTCTAGTGAATAGATTTTTCCATTTATTTGAAATGGACAAAGTTCTTTTAATTGCTGTGCGCGCTCTTTCGTTCGGTTTACAAGATCAATGTTTACAAATCCTTCTTTTGCTAATGTCGTCAAAATGGCTCGTGCAGCTCCCCCTGCCCCAATCAACAACACTTGAGCTTCGGAATGCTCTTTCTGCACAAACGGTTTGATGGACTTGTAAAAACCTACTCCATCTGTATTATAACCGATCAATTTTCCATCGCGATTCTGTACGGTATTAACAGCACCGATTAAACGGGCGCTTTCATCGATTTCGTCTAACATTGGCATAATGCTTACTTTATGTGGTATCGTCACATTCAATCCTTTTATGCCTAATGCTTTTATTCCTTCAACAGCTTCTTTTAAATGTTCTTGTTTTACTTGAAAAGGAAGGTATACTCCTTTTATGTGATGATGCTTGAAAGCATCATTATGGATAAGCGGCGACATAGAATGTCCAATCGGATCGCCTATAACCCCAAAAATTTCTTCCATTTTTTCTCCCTCCCCTTTTATCTTGAGTTTAAATTAAGGAATGACGCAACGCAACATGTACGCCTTTCGGGGCATAAGCAATGACGCGTTTATTTTCTTCATTTACCGTTACCCAGCCAAGTCCAGAAAAGACGATATCTGTTTTTTTCGATTTAATGGTGAATTCATGTGGAACAAGCTCTGGAAAGGATTCGACATATTCCTTCCTTGGTGGAAAAAGCATTTCCCCTACATGTGTTTTATATAGTGAATCTGCTTTCTCTAACTTTGTGCGATGAATATTCATTTCATTTGGAAGATAACAAACAAATGAAGTTCTTCCGCCTTTGATAAAATCTAATCGGGCTAGTCCACCGAAAAATAACGTTTGCTCTTCGTTTAATTGATACACTTTCGGTTTAATTTCTTTTTTTGGTGTTAAAAGCTTTAAATCCCGGCGATCAATGTAATGAGCCATTTGGTGATGGTTTATAATACCTGGCGTATCATATAGCGCTGCCCCATCATGCAAAGGAATTTCGATAAGATCTAGAGTTGTACCTGGGAAATGGGACGTTGTAATCATGTCCCCTTCACCTGTCACTTCTTTAATGATTCGATTAATAAATGTTGATTTACCTACATTTGTACAACCAACTACATAAACATCTTGTCCATTTCGGTAATGGTCAATAGCTGCGGCAACTTCTTTTATTCCATGACCTTTTGATGAGCTTACGAGAAAAACATCAATCGGCTTTAAACCATATTCTTTTGCTTGTCTTCTCATCCAATTTATTAGTTTTTGTTCCTTTACAGATTTAGGTAAAACGTCAACTTTATTCCCAACTAGAATGATAGGATTATGGCCGACAAATCGTTGAATACCCTTTATCCAGCTTCCATTCACATCAAAAATATCCACTATTTTTACGACTAAAGCTTTCGTTTCACCAATCTTGTGTAAAATTTTCAAAAAATCTTCATCATTTAAGGAAACATCTTGAATATCGTTATAATTTTTGATGCGAAAACAGCGTCTGCAAATGACTTCCTCTTTTTCTAAAGCAGCTTTTGGGGTATAACCAGGTTTACCGGGATCTTCTGTCTGAATTTTAATGCCACAACCAACACAAACGATTTCACTCAAAGTGTCATTCCTCCCACTTTAACATACCTTTTCGTTTTAAGGTCGATAAAATTTTTCGCTCAATTTTCCGGTTCAATCTCGTCCAAAATCCGTCAGTAGATGAAACGGGGACGACTAAAATCGTTTTGAATCCACTGCGATTGCCTCCTAAAACATCTGTCAGCAGCTGATCACCGATCACAACGACTTCATCTTTCGATAATCCCATTGATGCCAGCGCCTTGTGAAAGGCTCGTCTCATTGGCTTTTTAGCCTCTGAAATAAACGGAATACCTAGTGGTTCAGAAAATAATCGCACTCTTTTTTCATTATTATTGGAGACAATGGTCACCTTAATTCCGCTTTTCTCCATCATATTAAACCATTCCATTAATTTCGGAGTAGCATTCGGACGATCCCATTCGACAAGTGTATTATCTAAATCCGTAATAATTCCTTTTATACGTCGTTTTTTTAAAAAATCAGGGCTAATATGAAATATGCTTCCTACATAAACCTCTGGCAAAAAAAGCTTTAACAAGGATAACACCTCTTGTATGTTATTATCTTTTATAGACCAACTTACATCATATCGAATTTCTTCACTACTTTCAAAGCAAACTTTACAAATTATTATTAGTTTTTCTTTTCGGATAAAAATGAATAAATTTTTCGACAATTTTTACAAACATTCAACAGTTGTGGATAAAATTGTACACATTATTCACCTTTAAATCATCGCATTTTTTGCGATTATAAACAATCTACCCACAGCTTATCCACTAGAAAGTGTGGATAACAGAACGGTTGTTCTCTTTTCGAAAACATGGTAGATTTAGGTTACGACCATAAATTATTTATTATATGAAAACAATACGAAATATAGTACTAATCTAATGGAAGGAGGTGCCTGTCACATAAAGTGACTTCTTCAATGAAAAAATTATCGGATGAATTATTAATTGAATCTTATTACAAAGCAATGGAAATGAATTTAAGTGAAGATTTTATCGAATTAATAAGATTAGAAATTAAGCGACGCTCACTTGGCCATGTTTTAAAAGTTACATCATAAGCCAAGTGGCATTTTTTTTATGTCAATCGTCATTTTTTTAAATCAATCTCCTTTTGTCATGATTGTTGCTTTAAAGATGAAAAGTGTCGTTTCCATCAATCGGTGATCCGCTGATTGCTTCGTCTAACCTCACACTTCTCACATGGCAACGTATTATCAAAGTTGGATGAAAACAGCCTATAATAAAGGACACGAGCCACCTCCCAAATTAGATGAAGAGGTGGCTCTTTTAAGACAAGAAGCGGTAATAACAATATCCTCCCCCAATAATGATCAGCAATATGAACAAAATGATCAGAAAAGCATACCAAAACCGACCGTCAAAAGGATAAGGCGGATTGTTAAAATGGTCCATAAGGATAACATTCATATGGAATCATGCTGATGACTTCCATCCTGCTTTTTTCTCATTTTATGTATTGTAATCATAGAAGGTATAGTCTTCTCGTCTATTTTCCCATCATTTCATGAAAGAAAATCATGTTTCATATGTTGTACAGACAAGGACAAGAAGGAATTTTCATACAATTTAATATACAATATGTGGAGGTGAGATGATGTCAGGAATCATAACAGCATTTAGTTTTTTATTTAAAGAACTATTTTTTCTAGTGTCATATGTAAAAAACAATGCCTTTCCACAACCTTTATCACCAAGTGAGGAAAAAAAATATTTACAGCTGTTGGAAAAAGGTGATGAAGAAGCAAGAAATATCCTAATAGAACATAATTTACGCCTTGTTGCTCATATCGTCAAAAAGTTCGAAAATACTGGTGAAGATTCAGAAGATTTAATTTCTATCGGTACGATTGGTTTAATTAAAGCCATTGAAAGCTACTCTCAAGGAAAAGGGACTAAACTCGCTACATATGCAGCTAGATGTATTGAAAATGAAATCTTGATGCATTTAAGAGCATTAAAAAAAACAAAAAAAGATGTTTCATTACATGACCCGATTGGTCAAGATAAAGAAGGAAACGAAATCAGCTTAATGGATGTGTTAAAATCGGAAAATGAAGATATTATCGACACAATTCAATTGAATATGGAACTTGAAAAAGTAAAAGAATATATAGATATTTTAGATGAGCGAGAAAAGGAAGTGATTATTGGACGATTTGGTTTAAATATGCAAGAAGAGAAAACGCAGCGTGAAATTGCCAAAGAGTTAGGTATATCAAGAAGCTACGTATCTAGAATTGAGAAAAGAGCATTAATGAAAATATTTCATGAATTTTTCCGAGTTGAGAAGGAAAAACGGATGAATGAGGGGAAGTAAGAATAAAAGAGCCGCTTTTGGCGGCTCTTTTCATTTGGCACAGAAATATTTTATTCGTCGAGGTCGTCTAATTGATGTCGATATTTTAAAGAAAGCCAAAAACAAAAAAGTGAACTAAACAATAATACCGATGTTACGCTTAATAGCCCTAATTGTTCTTTCGTTGTAAGGACAACATACCCTTCCGGAATAAATAAGCCGATATACAAAAAAGTACTAATCGCAAGTAGAATCATAGCATAGCGTTTAAAATCTAACATTAAATCGTACAGTTTCTTTTTTTCCATTTTAATCACCTGTTAAAATCATGTTAGCTTACTATTAGCGTAACATATTTTAAAGACTATTAAGCTTGTAATTTTAACCACTATGACTGTTCCAATGCTTGTTTTAAATCTTCTATTAAATCATCAGCATCTTCAATTCCTACTGAGATCCGGACAAGTCCATCTGTAATTCCTAGCACTTCGCGACGATCTTTTGGAATGGAAGCGTGTGTCATTTTGGCTGGAACGGAAATTAAACTTTCAACAGCACCTAAGCTTTCTGCCAATGTAAAGTATTTTACATGACTTAATAGCTTTTCAGCTCTTTCTGCACTGCCTACATCAAAGGAAATCATTCCACCAAAGCCACGTGCTTGCTTTTTGGCAATTTGATGGTTTGGATGTTCTTTTAAGCCTGGGTAATATACCTTTAATACAGATGGATGATTTTGTAAAAACTCTACGATTTGCCGCGCATTTTCCTCATGTGCCTCCATACGCAAACCTAGTGTTTTAATCCCTCTCATTAATAACCAAGAATCCTGTGGTCCTA
This sequence comes from Bacillus alveayuensis, assembly GCA_030812955.1. Classification (GTDB taxonomy): domain Bacteria; phylum Bacillota; class Bacilli; order Bacillales; family Aeribacillaceae; genus Bacillus_CB; species Bacillus_CB alveayuensis. The sequence continues at coordinate 343,819 of JAUSTR010000001.1, read as the reverse complement.
ATATGCCTCCAGTAGAATTTTGGATAAAATGAAGCTCATCCGCAAGCGTTTCAGATTTAACCACGACTAAACCAGCTACAACATCACTATGGCCTCCAATATATTTTGTCGCACTGTGTAAAACGATATCAGCACCTAATTCAATTGGTGTTTGCCAATAAGGAGTGCTAAATGTGTTATCGACGATTGTTAATAAATTGTGCTCTTTTGCTATTTTCGCTGTTTCTTCAATGTCTGTAATTTTTAATAATGGATTTGTCGGTGTTTCAATATAAATAGCTTTTGTGTTTTCTTTTATTTCCCGCGTAATATTTTCTAGACGACTTGTATCAACAAACGTTGCTTCAATCCCAAGGCGATTTAGCACCTTTGTCATCACTCGATACGTACCGCCATATACATCATCTGTCAAAATGACATGGTCTCCACTATGAAATAGCATCATTACAGCAGTAATTGCAGCCATACCCGAACCGAATGCAAATCCTCTTTCGCCACCTTCTAAGTCTTTGATTAGCTCTTCAAGTGCAAAACGAGTTGGATTTCCCGTGCGAGAATATTCATAGCCTTTATGTTTTCCGACTTCTACTTGCTTATACGTACTTACTTGATAAATAGGAACCGAAACAGCACCAGTATGCTTGTCACCGACTATACCTCCATGAATCATTTTCGTTTTTCGTTTCATGTTAAACTCCTCCTTCATATATCTTTTTACTTAAATAACGTTCACTGCTGTCAGGAAAAATCGTAACAATATTTGTACCAGGTTTTGCTTTTTCGGCTTCCAGCATCGCTGCATGAAAAGCAGCACCAGATGAGCTTCCCACTAATAGCCCTTCCTTTTCAGCAAGCTCGTTAACACGAGAAAATGCAGCTTCATCCGGAATCGTATAAATGGCGTCAAAAAAGCTTGGATCCATAAAATCTGGCAAAAATTCCATTCCGATCCCTTCTGTTTTATGTGGTCCTGGTTTGCCTCCGTTTAATATAGAACCTACTGGCTCTACGATTACAGTTTTCACGTTTGGATTTTTCTCTTTAAAGTAGCAGGCTGTTCCCATAAATGTGCCACCAGTTCCAGCACCGGCGACAAAAATATCAATTTGCCCATCAAGCTGTTTCCAAATTTCCGGAGCTAAAGATTTGTAATACGTATCGGGATTTGCAGGATTTTGAAATTGCTGTGGACAATACGCATTGTCTATCTCTTTTGCAAGTTGCTTTGCTTTTTCAATAGCCCCTCTCATTCCTTCTGATGTTGGAGTATGAATGATCGTTGCACCTAGCGCTTTCATTAATTGCTGCTTCTCTTGACTAAACTTTTCTGGTACGCAAAATATGACATTTATTTTTTTTGAAATTGCTGCAAGAGCTAATCCGATTCCTGTGTTTCCTGCAGTTGGTTCAATAATCGTACCGCCTTCCTTCAGTTTTCCAGATTTAATCGCATCTTCAATAAGTTCCATACCGAGTCTGTCTTTAATACTCCCACCTGGATTAAAGAACTCAAGCTTTGCAAAAAGACGTACTTTGTGAGGAAGGGGAAATGCGGTCAATTCATAAAGCGGTGTATTCCCAATTAACGAGTGGATGCCTCGGACGATATTCATGGTGATCACTCCTGAAGTAATGTTAAAAAACGATTTTTTTCATAAAGGCTGTTTTCGCAAACTTTGTTGCTTTCCGACTGGCCATGAGCCGAACAAAGCACGTGGTCGGACAAATTATATTTGTCCGATCATCGACTTTTGTTCGGTTCACGTCACACTAGAGCGTGACATAGCAAGCGTATCGCTTGCCTGACAGTCGAAAAGCTATCGTATAGTAAAGCAACAATCTTTTAGAAAAGAGCCTTCATAAAAAAAGAGCCGGAAAAAGGCTCCTTTATACATGTTTCAACTCATGAACAATGTTTACAACCATGTTTGTTGAATGTAGAGCAGCTTTTCCTAAAAACTGTTCAAATGAAATATTTGATTCTTTCCCTGCTATATCAGAAAGAGCCCGAATAATGACAAACGGTGTTTTAAATTGATAACATACTTGAGCAATCGCAGCTGCTTCCATTTCAACTGCATACAACTCTGGAAACTTTGTACGAATAAAGTTCACACGATTAGGGTCATTCATGAAAGAATCGCCTGTGGCGATAGCACCTTTAACAACTTGTATATCAGAAATTTCACTTGCTTTTTTCTCGGCAATGTCAACAAGCAGTTGATCTGGGATAAAAGCGGCTGGAAGACCCGGAACTTGTCCATATTCATATCCAAAAGCTGTTACATCGACATCATGATGTCTCACCTCAGTTGAAATGACCACATCTCCAACATTTAAAGATTGATGGAACCCCCCAGCTGATCCTGTATTAATAACATAATCCGGTTTAAAGCGATCTAATAAAAGCGTTGTACTGATTGCAGCGTTAACTTTTCCAATACCTGATTTTAATAAAATAACACCTACACCATTTAAAGTTCCTGTTGTAAATTCGCTAGCAGCAATCACTTCTTGTGCTTTATTTTCTAACTTGTCTCGTAAAATTTTCACTTCTTCTTCCATTGCACCAATAATGGCAACTTTCATGATAGACATCCTTTCGTTTATTGTTTCACTGCTTCCATCAACCAAACGAAAGAATTCATTTGCTTAAAAGCAACTTCAAAATGATGCTTGTTAAAAATTCCTTTTAATATGCCATGGGTTGTATAATACTCCGTTTGCAAATCCTCGGCTAAGCGCATATAGCCTTGTCGTTTAGCACGTTCAATTGTCTTTTCTTTTCTTTGTTGATTAATAAAAGCAGTGTCAGCAAAAACTATTTTACCACCAGTATGAAGTATACGACTATATATATGAATCGCTTTATCCTTTTCTTCGTCTGTTAAATGATGAAAGGCATACGTGCTAACAATCGTGTCTATGTTTTTATTAGGTACTGGGAAGGATAAAAAGTCACCATCTTGGATATGAACAGAATTTCCAAGTTTTTCTTCCGCCTTCCTTCTCATCATTTCAGAAGGTTCGATACAGTAAATTTGTTTTCCCTTATTTAATAATTTCTTTGTTAAATTGCCTGTTCCAGATCCAAACTCAATCACGACATTTCCTGATCGTTCAACTACTTCCTCTAATATTTGTTCGTAATGTTGAAATACATCTTTATATTGTTCATCTTGACCTACTACTGTATGATCATAATGATTTGCCCATTCATCAAACATATCAATAAATTCTCTTCCCACCACTGCCACCCCAATGTTGATAATTCTTATAAATATACTATGATTTAGAAGGTTTTCTGTTCCCAACATATCACACGATAAAAAATTATACAATGGAAATATTTGCGACTAACATTTGTCGAAGTCTGCAAAATCGTATTTAAATCATTTTATAAATTTGCTACACTATGTTCACAAAAAGCTTGCAAAAGGAGGGGCTCATGTGAACATTCATCTTGATCTGATACAAGATAAAATCGAATTTTTTGAAGCAACAAACATAAAAGAACTTGAAAAGAAAATTCAGGAACAAATCGAACATAATCAACAAATATTATTAGAGGTACATTCCGTTTCCCATCAAATGCATGTTTCAGAAGATGGGAAACGCTTTTATAGTGCTGTCGTACATTTTAAAGCTAAGAAAAGCTGAGGTTATAAAAACCTCAGCCTTATAGTTATCGCTTCAACACTTCCACTTTCGTTGGCTTCCATCCTTGGCCATCAATCCATGTAATATATACACGGTATTTGGCACCTGACGATTTACTTTCAATCGTTCCTTTAGCATCTTGTGGACTTCCATTGTTCCCTAGCCAACGAATGGTCATGTCTTCAATGGGTATACCTGTTGCGTAGCTTAACGCCTGCTCCATCTCCTTCCAATCAAGTGAGTTTTTATCATATGTAGCATAATGCTCTCCCGTTTGTTTCGTGCCAATCGGTTTCCAATTTGGATTTTCAAACACTTGTTCTACATCAGAGCCTGCGCCACCCTCAGAGATAGTCGCCCCTTTAAATGGATCTTTCTCAACATTTTGTACTTGATCTTCCTCTTTTTCTTCATCCGCTTGTTTCTTTTGTTTATCTACATCCTCCTCTTGATTTTCTTTAGAAGAAATAAGCGTATCTTTCTGATCAAGATCGTTTTTCGTTTCCATTTTTTCTTCTCTTCCTCCAAAAAATAATTGAGAGGCAACGACTAATACGAGAGTAAAAACAACGGCAATGAATATATTTAAAATGAAATTTGTTCGGCGATTTTTATTCCGTAATTCAACACGAGATTTTCGTTGATTATTCCCCATTGTCATCTACTCCTTCCCTATTCTGATCCAATATTTTAACATATTTTATCGTTTGTTTATATGTTGGTAGAGAGATTGTACGAAATCATAAAAAACATCGTTCGTTACGGCCGCTTTGCTTGTTGTATCCATATCGACGACAACAAGGGCATATTGAGGATTTTGAAAAGGAAAATATCCTGCAAACCATTTATGGTATAGCTTTTCACCCTTCTCATTATCCTTACCGGTTTCAGCCGTGCCAGATTTTCCTGCTACTTCAAATGGTAAGCTGTTAAACCGCCTGCCAGTTCCTTCGTTATGGGCAACAACCTCTCGCAACAGCTTCTGTAATTTTTGAGCTGTATAAGGTGAAATCGTATCACCTTGTAATCGATGATCATCAAATTGAAACATCGTTGTGCCGTTTTTATATAAAATTTTTGAGGCGACCTTCACTTCTCTTTTTTCTCCTCCGCGAGCAATTGTTGCCATCATATTAACAACGGCTAATGGTGTTATGGAAACATTTTTCTGGCCAATGGATGTCTGTACGATCGCTTTTGTAATTCGTTTATCCTTTTCATCCCCCCAAATCTTCCCATAATGTTCTATTGGAATTTGTTGAAACTCTTCATAATGATAAACTTGCCCCTTCCAGCCGACAAGGTTGATAAGCCCTAATTTTTCAGCATATTCCTCGAAAACTTGATCGTTTTTAGCCATTAATTCTTGGCCTAATGCAGCAAAAGCATAATTACAACTTTTGGCAAAACTTTCTGTAAACGTCAACATACCGTAACGTTTGTTAGGATCTTTCTCTTTTTTGCCGTACAAATCAAGATCACAATTAAAAGTCCGATTAGGTAAAACGGAATTTTTCTCAATGGCAGCCGCCGCAATAACCGTTTTAAAAACTGACCCTGGAAAAATCGGTTCGAACATATAATTGTAAAAAGTGCTTTTGTCATTGCGGTTAAGATCCGGCTTCGATACTAAAGCTAATACCTCATTTCTCTCAATGTCTAATAGGATTAATCCACCTTTTTTTAATTTATGCTTCTCTAATATTTTTTCTGCCATTTTTTGAATTTCAGCATCAATCGTTGTTTGAACAGAAACTGGATAAAATGGGCTGCTATCCGCCATATATTTGACTTGAACTCCAAAAAGCGGTCGACCTAATCCATCGACATGATACATTAATTTCGTTTCTTTTTCAGGTAATAAAAATTCATCAAATGCTCTTTCTAATCCTGTTACGCCAATAGTTGTATAATATGGTAATGGATCTTTATCAGGATATAATTTTTTGATTAATCGATTGTCTGCACTTGTTAATCCAATTAAGTGAGAGGCAATCGGTTCTTGAGATTTTGTTTTCATGTAAACACCAAATACCCCAGGAATATTTAATTGATTGATTTGATTAATCATTTCATCTTGTACATAAATTCCTATATCTTGATTTAGGATAATAGGCTTTTTAGCCGATAATAGCATCTGTTCTAATTTTTCTGATGAATTTGGAATAATTTTCAACAACTGTTCAATTGGAAATTTATAGTCTTTTAAAAAAGGAAAGAGAACAATCGTCGGTGTGTAATGTTCTCCTAGCGGTCTTCCGTTTCGATCAAGAAAATAACCTCTTCCATCATCTATCACCACTTGCTGAGTTCTCTGCTTAACACTTTCTTCAATTAAATTGATATTTTTCGTAGAAAAGGATTCAGTCTCAAAAAGTTGAATTTGTGCAAGTCTTGCCATGAGAACGGCATTGAAAAATAGTGTAATAATTCCAAAGGTTATCAACCTCTTTTGAATTTTTCGCATAAAAACACCTCGTCAACATTGTTGACGAGGTGTTTAAATGTTAAACCATTATTATTTTACAGCTACGATTTTTACAACCATTTCTCCACCAGGTGTTTGAACAGTTACTTCATCGCCCACTTGCTTTCCTAATAAGCTTTTGGCCATTGGCGAATCATTAGAAATTCGTCCCTCAAATGGATCAGCTTCAGCACTTCCGACAATTGTATATGTTTCTTCTTCTCCATCAGGAAGTTCAATAAAGGTTACAGATTTGCCCAATGATACGGTTGTACTGTTTTCTGTATCTTCTTCAATAATTTTGGCGTTGCGAATCATATTTTCTAATGTTGTAATTCGTCCTTCTACAAACGCTTGCTCTTCTTTTGCTGAGTCATATTCAGAGTTCTCGGACAGGTCACCGAAAGAACGAGCAATTTTAATCCGTTCAACAACTTCCTTACGTTTGACAGTTTTTAAATATTCTAACTCCTGTTCAAGCTTTTCTTTCCCTGCTTGGGTCATTGGATACACTTTTTCTTCGCTCATGTTCTTCACTCCTTCTATAATGGAATCCCCATAGTATTAAGCATATGTAAGATACTACGTTTATTTGTGCCAATGCGGATGGAGAAGAAAGGAATCAAAAGGAATGAACCTTTTGATTCGGGTATACTTATACATAATATAAACGCAGTAATCTATATCTATGCTATGTTATTACAAAATAGCATTTTGTTCAAGAATTGTTTGAATTTTTGTGACCATTAAGTCAATGGCAACATGGTTTTGTCCACCCTCAGGAATGATGATATCTGCATAACGTTTGGTTGGTTCAACAAATTGGTTATGCATCGGGCGAACAACAGATACATATTGCTCAATAACTGAATCAATCGTACGGCCACGTTCTTTTATATCCCTTAAAATTCGGCGAATAATGCGAATGTCTGCATCCGTATCAACAAATAGTTTTATATCCATTAAATTTCGTAGCCGTTCATCTTCTAATACGAGAATACCTTCTAAAATGATTACATCTTTCGGTTCAACATGAATGACTTTATCTGAGCGTGTATGAAGTGCATAATCATATACCGGTTTTTCAATCGGTTCGTAATTTAATAATTTGTGTAAATGATCAATTAATAAATCGTTATCAAATGCTAATGGATGATCATAATTCGTTTTTAATCGTTCTTCAAACGGTAAACGACTTTGATCTTTATAATAATAATCCTGCTCAAGCATGAGAATAGAGTGGCCTTGAAAATGCTCATAAATCGCTTTTGTCACGCTCGTTTTACCCGAACCAGTTCCTCCTGCCACTCCAATGACAACTGGTTTTTTCCCCATTACCTGTTCTCCTTTCGCATCATACTGTATGGATAAACAGGCTGATCCACCTTAAAACGAACAATTTGTAAAGGATGACGTGCAGCATCCAGTTCCTGGCCATCTTCATCAAAAATTTTCTCTATAACCATTCGGAAGTTTTCAATATTTGGACCAAAAAATTCAACTTCATCACCAGATCTGAAGTGATTACGTTGCTGTAAGGTCACCATTTTGGTTTCCTCATCATAATCAAGAACAAGCCCTACAAAATCGTATGTTGTTTTTTTGCTGTGGTTTCCATACATTTGCTCTTTATAACTAGGAACACCTTCAAAGAACGCTGGTGCCGTATCACGGTTGGCACATTTATCAAGCTCTTCTAACCACTCTTTTTTCATTTCAAAGTTGTCCGGATCAGCGCAATAAGCATCAATCACTTTGCGATAAACACTGACAACGGTTGCCACATAGTGGATCGATTTCATTCGTCCTTCTATTTTTAAGCTATCAATCCCTAGCTCAATCATTTTCGGAATTGATTCGATTAGATTTAAATCTTTTGGACTCATGGCAAATGGTGCATCATTTTCACTATAAAGTGGAATTTCTTCATTATGCATCATTTCATAAAGGTCATAATCCCATCGACAAGATTGACAGCATCCGCCGCGGTTTGAATCACGGGCTGTCATATGGTTGCTTAGTGTACAGCGCCCAGAATAGGCAATACACATGGCTCCATGAATAAATGTTTCAATTTCAATATCTACTTTTTCTTTAATTTCTTTTATTTCCTCTGCACTCGTTTCACGTGCCAAAACAACGCGCTCTAATCCTTCTTCTTTCCAAAACTGAACTGCCTTCCAGTTTGATAAAGATTGCTGTGTACTTAAATGGACTTCAAGCTTCGGTGCCACTTTGCGACACGTTTCAATAATAAGCGGATCAGCGACAATCACACCCGCAACTCCTGCATCCTCCAACGCTTTTAAATATTCATCAAGGCCAGGAATATTTTCGTTATGTGCGTAAATATTTGTTGTTACGTAAATTTTTGCACCATAATGGTTAGCAAATCGTACACCTTCCGCAATTTCTTCTATGGAGAAATTATCCGCATTGGAGCGCAGTCCATATTCTTGTCCACCAATAAATACAGCATCAGCCCCGTACATAACAGCAATTTTTAATTTTTCTAAATTTCCTGCAGGTGCTAACAGTTCCGGCTTTTTAACAATTACTCGTTTACCGTTTATGACTTTTGAGATCGGTTCTTTAACTGCCGTCATACGCTTCTCCTCCTTTTCATTTAAATTGGGATCAATATACCGTTTCTTTAAAGAAGAACCCTGTATCGAGTGGGCGGTTAGGAGGTTGAATCGCTTCAATCTCTTCAACCCAGGCGTCTTTCAATTCTTCATATTGGTTCCGGTCTGTTACACATAAATCAATCGCTTTTCGATACTTTTTAGTTACTTCTAAAATGTAATCAGAAGATTTTAAAACACCATCTATTTTAAAGCTATCAATACCGGCATCAATCATTTCGCTTAATTCATCAATGATACAAATGTCGTTCGGACTCATAATATGTGTACCATTTTCATCTTCAAAAATTGGGTATTTATTATTTCGTTCTTGATCGTGTAAAAACATATTTTTTCCATATTTTTTATTTTGGATTTCCATTACTTTTCCTTGATATTCAAAATAGTTCCCGATCAGTGAACGTTTAGATTGGAACATACAAGTCATTCCATGAACTTGCACTTCAATTTCAACTTCGGCATGCTTCTTTATCTCAATAATCTCATCCATGCTAAGTTCACGAGCTAACACAGCACGTTTAGCGCCTTTACGCCCCCAGTAGTTACATGCATACCAGTTTGTTGCTGTTGTTTCCGTATTCCAATGTAACTTCATATTTGGTGCATTCTCTCGAACGGTCATTAAAACCGCAGGGTCACCAAATACAATGGCATCTGCACATACTTCTTTTAAAAACTTTACATAATCAGACAATTCTTCCACTTTTTCATTATGAAAAATAGCATTCATTGCTACATACACGTTTTTTCCATGTTTATGGGCAATTTCGATCGCTTTTTTTACATCTTCTCGGGTAAATTCACCCGCTAAACGTAGTCCGTATCTCTGTTCACCAATTATAAAGGCATCAGCTCCAGCTAACGCTAATGGCTTTATATCATCAACACTAATAGGTGTTACGAGCAATTCTGGTTTATTCATCCTTTTTCACCTCTCTTAATACTTATTGCCACTCCATCACCAACTGGAATAATCGTTGTATCATATTGTGGATGGTTCATTAACCACTCATTGTACTGCTTAATTTTTTTGACTAAACTTTGAAGCCGCTTTGTAGCAGGCGGAACTTCCTGTGCAACTAAACCTTTAAATAACACATTGTCGCTAATAATAACCGCCCTTTCTGTAAGCATCGGTTCATATAACTCGAAAAAGCGTTGATACTGGCTTTTCGCAGCATCAATAAACAACACATCAAATGGACCTAGTTGTTGAATGTGTTTTTCTAAATCAAGAGCATCACCAAATAGCGTCGTAATTCGATTGTCAAGATGACAGGAGGTTATGTTGTGGACAGCTTCATCGTATCGTTTTCGATCCCGTTCAATCGTTACAATTTTTGTATGAGGAAGTGACTTCGCCATTCGAATAGCAGAATAACCAATTGCCGTACCAATTTCTAAAATTTTTTCAGGCTGATGAATTTTTAAAAAATGCAGCATAACGGAAATAGCCGTTTTTTCCATAATCGGTACATGATGTTCACTTGCATAAGCCTCGATTTGACGCACATGATTGTCAGCTTGCGGCAAAAATTGTTCAAGATAAGATTCTATCTCACTGTTTTGCAAATGTCATTGCCTCCCTAAATATAAATCGATGAATGCTAAACCAAAACTAGACATCAAAAGAAGAGTTCAGCAGTTGAACTCTTTCTACATGATCGATATATAACTTGATATATTCTACCATAAAAAGAAAGGGAATGCGAATAGCAATTCCCTCCAAGCATATTTATTGATTTGTCAAATATTTTTGTTTAGCCTTATTATGCTCCTCCAGTGTTTTCGTGAAAACAACTTCTCCGTTTGGCTTTGCTAAAAAATAAAAATAATCAGTATTGGCCGGGTTTAAAGCCGCCTCCATAGACATTTTTCCTGCATTCGCAATCGGTCCAGGAGGTAATCCTTTTACTTTATACGTATTATAAGGTGAATCGACCTCTAAATCCTCATAAAGGACGCGATCCTTATGTTCACCTAGTGCATATAAAACGGTTGGATCCGTTTGCAACGGCATATTTTTATCCAAGCGATTATAAAAAACACTGGCTATTTTTTCACGATCAACTTTTTCTGTTGCTTCTTCTTCAATCAGTGATGCCATTGTCAAAAATTGATGTGCAGTCATGTTGTTCTCTTCAAGCTGTTGTTGATATTCTTTTAACACTTCATCCGTCTTTTTAATCATTGGTTCAAGAATATCATCTAATGAAGGTTTTTCTTCATAAAATGAGTACGTAGCAGGATATAAATATCCTTCTAAAGGATATTTGATATTTTTATGAAACACTTCATCCGTTATTGTTTCGGGATATAATTGTTTCATTTTATTGATAAATTCTTTGTCTGATAAGCGATTCATCACTTCCTGCTTCGTATAAGGAGAATGTTTAGCAATAATGGCTGCTATTTGGGATAGTTGATTTCCTTCTGGTATTGTCACTTTAAACACAGCCTCTTGCATAACCTTTCCCGATTTTAAACTTTCAATAATTTCATCTAACGTCATCGTTTGATTTAATTGATAGTCTCCTGCTTGGAAACCTGATTCATTTTTAAACTTTACATAATATTTAAACACTTTATCATCTTTAATGATTTCATTTTTTTCTAAGATCCTTGCAATCGTCGAAACAGATGAACCAATGGGAATCGAAACGTTAATTGGTTTCGTATTGTCAGGATTCACTGGCTTTAAAGCAGATTTAATATATAAATAACCGCCTCCGATTATTCCTGTAAATAAAACAGCAAATATCGTAAATACCGTTAAGACGATTTTGCGGATGATTTTGGCTTCCTGATGTTTTTCTAGCAATTTTTTCATCAACATCTCCTTTTTCGAATCGACCTCAGTCATCAAAACCCTCCTCTCATCCTGATTATTATACTACAATTTACGAATATTTCGTCAAAATTCGATGACTTTCTTTCTATTTAACGTTTGATAAGTAATCAAAAAATGTTCTATTTTTCAATCATAAAAAAAGGCTGTTTTCGTAAACTTTGTTGCTTTCCGACTCACGCTATAGCGTGACATAGCAAGCGTATCGCTGCCTATTACAGTCGAAAAAGTTATAGTAAAGCAACAGCAAAAAAAACACCGCTTCATATGTTAGCGGTGTAATCGTTAAATTTCATGATCATTCCTCTTCTTCTTCATCTAAAAACGTATTTAATACCTCTTCAATCATATCCCATTCTTCTTCTGTTTCAATGGGTTGCAATTCACCATCTTCACCGTCTTCGTTCGGAATAAAGCTAGATGCATGAATTTCAATCTCTTCATCCTCCTCTTCGCTTACGCCAACAGGATAATATAAAACATATGACTTTCCAAATTCTTCTGATTCAAATGTAAATAACACTTCACAAAGCTGCTCATTGCCATTTTCGTCAATCACTGTAATTTGTTTTTCACCATGTTCCATTTTCGTCACCTCATAATAATCATCATTTTTGACTATCTAAATAATTTTGTAAAATAACGACTGCGGCCATTTTATCGATTACTTTACGGCGCTTTTTACGACTTACATCTGCTTCTATTAGTAATCTCTCTGCAGTCATTGTCGAAAGTCGCTCATCCCACAGCACAACCGGAAGGTTAAATTGATCTCGTAATCGTTCAGCAAACTTTTTAGAAGCCTCTCCTCTAGGACCAATCGTTCCGTTCATATTTTTAGGCATACCGACGACGATCTTTTGAACATCATACTCATACAAAAGTTCAGAGAGCCGGCTAAAGCCAAACTCTCCTTTCTCCTCATCAATTTTTATTGTTTCCAATCCTTGTGCGGTCCATCCAAGTTCATCACTAACCGCTACTCCTAGCGTTTTCGTTCCTAAATCTAATCCCATTACCCTCATATTATGCCTCACGATGATGTTTTAAATAGGATTTTACAAGCTCTTCGATCAATTCATCTCGTTCTAATTTGCGGATTAAATTACGTGCATCGCGATGCCTAGGAATATAAGCGGGATCTCCTGAGAGCAAATAACCGACAATTTGATTGATTGGGTTATACCCTTTTTCTTTCAGTGCATCATATACCGTATTTAGCACTTCTTTTACATTCGTCTGTTCCGATTCATCCGAGAAGTTAAACTTCATAGTTTTATCAAACGAACTCACCATTTGCACCTCTTTCCCAGGTTCATCTACTGATTCTACCTGTTCATTCCTACTTACATTTTACACGATTGGATAAAAATATTAAACGGATTTCACCCAATCCTCGACATATTTCAAGGCATCGTCTAATTGATCCGGATTTTTTCCTCCTGCTTGAGCCATATCTGGGCGGCCGCCGCCTCCGCCTCCACAGCGTGTCGCTACTTCTTTAATTAATTTCCCTGCATGATATCCTTTTTCCACTAAATCTTTTGTAATCCCTGCCGCCAAATTCACTTTGCCCTCGTTCGCTGCACCTAATACGACAATAGCGGAACCGAGCTTTTGCTTCAGATCATCGACCATTGTACGCAAGCTGTTCATATCTTTTGCATTTACTTTTGTCGCTAATACCGTAACACCATTAACATCAAGTGCTTTGCCAACAATATTTGCTGCTTCTAAATTGCCGAGCTTCGCTGTTAAGGACTCGTTTTCTCTTTCAAGCTCTCGCATTTCGGCTTGCATACTTTCAATACGTGCTACAAGATCACGCGGATTTGTTTTCAATTTCGCAGCCGCTTCTTTTAAGACGGCTAATTGATTCGTTAAGAAACGATATGCTTCCTCACCCGTTACGGCTTCAATCCGACGTGTTCCAGCACCGATTCCTGACTCAGATACAATCTTAAATAAGCCGATTTCAGCCGTATTATTAACGTGACAACCACCACAAAGTTCCAGGCTATAATGGCCAACTTGAACGACGCGAACAATCTTTCCGTATTTTTCTCCGAAAAGAGCCATTGCTCCCATTGCCTTTGCTTCTTCAAGCGGTTTATAGTCAATCTCCACAGGAATACTTCTCCAAATTTTTTCATTGACAATACGCTCGATTTCATCAAGCTCTTCTTGCTTTACTTGACCAAAGTGTGAGAAGTCGAAGCGCAAACGAGTTGGAGTAACTAATGAACCTGCTTGGTTAACATGATCCCCTAACACATCTTTTAATGCTTGATGTAGTAAGTGAGTCGCTGTATGGTTTTTCACAATTGCTTGACGTGATGTTGGTTCGACTTTAGCTTGTACTTCCATCCCATTTTTTAATACCCCGTGTTGGATATAAACGGTATGCAAATGTTGTCCTTTCGGCGCTTTCTGGACATCTTTTACTTGAATTTGAACTTTTTCATTTTCAATTGTTCCTTTATCTGCGATTTGACCGCCGCTTTCCGCATAAAATGGAGTTTTGTCCAAAAGAATTTGTACTTCTTCTCCTTCATTCGCTTCATCGATAAGCAGGCCATCTTTCACAATGGCTATAATTTTACTATTTACCGATAACTGATCATAACCCACAAATTCACTTTCATCTTTAATATCTCCTAACACGCCGCCTTGAACTTGCATGGAATCAACATCTTGGCGTGCTTTACGTGCCCGCTCGCGCTGTATTTCCATTTCTTTTTCAAATCCTTCATGATCGACAACCATATTTTCTTCTTCTGCATACTCTTCTGTTAACTCAACAGGGAAACCGTATGTGTCATATAATCGGAATACATCTTTACCAGGAATGACATTGCTTCCTAAATTCTTTTGTTTCTCAATAACAGATGTTAAAATCGTAAGACCTTCATTTAATGTTTCATGGAATCGCTCTTCCTCATTTTTGATTACCTTTTGAATAAATTCAGTTTTTTCTTTTACTTCTGGATAATAATCCACCATAATTTCTGCTACTACCGAAACCAATTCATACATAAATGGTCGATCGATGTTGATCTTTTTCGCATAACGTACGGCACGGCGCAATAAACGGCGTAAAACATAGCCACGGCCTTCATTAGACGGTAATGCTCCATCCGCTATAGCAAAAGTTACAGTCCGAATATGATCCGCAATCACTTTAAAAGAAATATCTTTTTCTTCATTTTCTCGATATTTTTCTCCAGAAATGGCTTCAGTTGCTTCTATAATCGGCATAAATAAATCCGTATCAAAGTTTGTTGGGACATCTTGAATCACCGATACAACCCGTTCTAACCCCATTCCTGTGTCAATGTTTTTCTTTGGTAATGGAGTGTACGTGCCATCAGGATTATGATTAAATTGTGAAAATACTAGATTCCAAACCTCTAAATAACGTTCATTTTCTCCACCTGGGTAAAGCTCAGGATCTTTCGGGTCATTTCCATATTCCTCACCGCGATCGTAAAAGATTTCTGTATTTGGACCACTTGGGCCTTCACCAATATCCCAGAAATTTCCCTCAAGCCGAATAATTCTCTCTTCCGGCAGACCGATTTTTTCTTTCCAGATTTTAAAAGCCTCTGCATCTTCTGGATGGATCGTAACAGATAAACGGTCTGGATCAAAACCGAGCCATTTGTCACTCGTTAAAAATTCCCAAGCCCATTCAATTGCTTCTTCTTTAAAATAATCTCCAATTGAAAAATTTCCGAGCATTTCAAAGAACGTATGATGGCGAGCTGTTTTTCCGACATTTTCGATATCATTTGTCCGTATCGATTTTTGCGCATTAGTGATCCGTGGATTGTCTGGAATGACACGACCATCAAAGTATTTTTTTAATGTCGCCACACCACTATTAATCCACAATAACGATGGATCATCATGGGGAATTAACGAAGCGCTTGGCTCAACAGCATGTCCTTTTTCTTTAAAGAAATCTAAAAACATTTGACGAACTTGAGCAGATGTTAGTTTTTTCATATTTACCTCCTATGATTCGATTGATTATGTACATGTTAAAAATTTGTTTTCATTTGATACCAACACGTATAAATAATAGGCTGTTTTCGTAAACTTTGTTGCTTTTCGACTGGCCATGAGCTGAACAAAGCACGTGATCGGTTCACGTCACGCTTTAGCGTGTAGCAAGCGTATCGCTTGCCTGACAGTCGAAAAGCTATCGTATCGTAAAGCAACAATCTTTTAAAAAAGAGCCAAAAAATAAAAACTCTCGCCCATGTAAATATAAACTATTTACACAGGGACGAGAGCAACTCGCGGTACCACCCTGATTATGGAACAATGTCCATCACCTTCATTATGCCGTAACGTGGCGAAACGGCAGGTTTTGCCTGCACTTCAGGATTAGCCTTCTGTTGCCCTTCATCTAGAATCTTTTTCAGCCTTCGAAGATTCCTCTCTTATAGATGGTCTGCAACATACTCGATCCGTCATCGTTTTTCTTATTGATTATCTATCGGAAATTATAGACAAGGGAGAAAAAAATGTCAATGCACCCGCGAAAAGTGGGCAATATGTAAGAGCGTTACTTTTAAAATGACAACAATCGGCACTGCTAATATAAGACCGAGTACTCCAGCCATTTCACCACCTGCTAAAAGTGCTAATATAATCACAATCGGGTGCATATGCAAGCTTTTTCCAACAATAAGCGGACTTAATATATTTCCTTCTAAAAACTGCAAGATAAAAACAATGATCATGACAATGATCACTTTTTGTATCGATATCGTCGCGGCAATTAAAACGGCCGGAATTGCCCCGATAATCGGCCCAAAATAAGGGATTACATTCGTCACACCGATTATTAAACCTAAAATTAAAGGATATTTTATATGAAAAACCCATAAGGCAAATGTGGCAAAAAGGGCAATGAGGAGACAAACAAACAGCTGGCCTCGAATATAATTCCCGAGAGATTCATTAACATCATGCAAAAACTTCTTCCCCTCTTGTCTCCATTTTTTTGGTGTGATATACCATATCGCTTTTTTCAATTCTTCTATATCTTTTAGCATATAAAAAACTAAAAAAGGAATCACGGCGAAAATAACGATGTAATCAAAAAAAACACGAAAGCTAGTCAATAAACTCTCTAACAAATTTCCAATTTCCTTCTCAGCATTATGGATAAGCTTTTCAATTCGTTTATGAACATCGTCTGGGAGCTTTGTCGTTTGGTCATGAATACCATCAATCCAGCTTTGATAGGATGCCGTTACCATTGGAATATTTTCTGATAAGTCCTTTGCCTGCTTTAAAAAAATGGGTATTCCTTTATAAAAAGCCAAACCGATTCCACCAAAAAATAAGAGGTAAATAATCAAAATGGACAACGATCTTGGCAGGCCAGAATCATGAAGCTTTTCCACAACAGGATGCAATAAATAGGTAATAAAAACAGCGATCAAAAAGGGAATCAAAATGGCTTTTAACATGACGTAAAATGGCAGCCATAACGTTTTTATTTGCAGAAACATAAATAAACATAAAGAAAATATTAAAACCATTAACAAACGATAAAGCCATTGTTTCTGTCGTTCATTCAACCTGCATCCCTCCTAACCTATATTGTTTTAATCATCTGAAAAATTCATGCATAACGAAAGCCGTAACTTACATTTGCACAAGCTCTTCTTTTTTCCCCATTGATTTTCATTTAAATAGATGTAGTGATATAACCAAAAAATTTGACCATAAATAAAAGCCTTGCATTTAACGCAAGGCTTCATGGAAATGGAGTATTGAAACCTACATACTAATGGTTCGTTCATCATCTGAAAATAAATCGTCCAAGGAACTTAATGTACCATCCTCTTCCACTTGATGGGTAAGTATCGTTCCTTTAGACACGGTTAATTCAATAAAGCAATTCCAACAATAATATTGATTGACACCAATCTTCCCGAGATCCTTACTTTTACAATTAGGACACGCTAACAAAACAAGGACACCTCTTTACTTTTATTCGAGAACAATGACATCTTTGCCGATATTTGCTTGGCACTTGTCAAGTGGGATTGTTTTCGTTCCAACTGTTATATCAGCAAAAAAGCCATCTGTTAGTTCATATGCCATTATTGTGCCCTGTTTTTCGGAAAAATATACATCTTCTAGCAAACCTAGCTTCTCTCCGGAAGCTGATACAATTTCTTTATGAACGAGTGATTTTTTTCCTGTTTGTAAGCGGTATCCTGATCGTGCTTTTGCTTCCTCTAAGTGACAATCATTTTGCACGATGATTCCATCTTGTCCAAATGAACAGATGTCTGATAGCAATATGATTTTATGGCGCTGAAAAAATCCTTTGCTATCTAATAAAAGCCCTTTAACACATCCGGATGACAACACAAGATCTTGAACAAACCCGATCATATTTCCATTTTGATGGTAAACGGGCATTCCTTTGATGTCGGAAAATGTTCGCA
Organism: Bacillus alveayuensis; assembly: GCA_030812955.1. Lineage (GTDB taxonomy): Bacteria > Bacillota > Bacilli > Bacillales > Aeribacillaceae > Bacillus_CB > Bacillus_CB alveayuensis. The sequence continues at coordinate 325,723 of JAUSTR010000001.1, read as the reverse complement.
AAAAAGTCTCCCACCTTTCCGAACATTATTATTCTGCTTCCTCTTCCATAAAATCATAAGGCGTAATGTTTTCCATCCCAATGTTTGCGTCGTTTACACTAAATGGGAGCTGTTTTTGCAGTTCTTCTAATTCAGTGTTAATCGTTAAGCGCTCTACTAAAGTTGTCTGTCTTTTCAATTCTTCTTTTAGTTCAATTCCTCTTTTCAAGGCCTCTATTTCTCCGCACATGATTAAAAATTGTTTGCTTCTCGTAACGGCTGTATAAATTAAATTTCGTTTTAGCATCCGATAATAGCTCTTTACAATCGGCAAAATGACAATGGGAAACTCGCTTCCTTGCGATTTATGAATCGAACAGCAATACGCATGGGTAAATTGCCCAAAATCTTGTTTCGTATACGTTACTTCAATCCCATCAAAAGAAATGACGATCAAATCTTCTTTTTCCGTATTTTCGCTAGCAAAGAAGATGGAGACAATTTCCCCCATATCGCCATTAAAAACATTGCTCTCTGGCTGATTAACAAGTTGTAACACTTTGTCCCCCACTCGATACGTAACATTCCCATATTGAATTTCCCGTTTATGTTCAGAAGGGGGATTTAAAGTATGCTGAAGCATTTCATTTAATTGATCAATTCCAGCTGCTCCTCGATACATTGGCGCCAACACTTGAATATCTTTTTGTGAGTAGCCTTTTTTCCTAGCATTTTCGACAACTTTTTGAACGACTTCTTTCACTTGTCCTCCGCTGCAGGAAATAAATGAACGATCTCTAGTTGGCGTCAAAATATCTTTTGAAAGCTTTCCTTTGCGTATGTCATGGGCTAATTCAATAATTGATGAACCTTCCGATTGACGATAAATATCTGTTAACCTTACTGTTGGAATGACATTAGCTTTTAACAAATCACTTAACACCTGACCTGGACCTACAGATGGAAGCTGATCTTCATCACCAACTAAGATGACTTGTATCGATGTTGGTAATGCTTTAAAGAGCTGGTTGGCTAGCCAAATATCCACCATAGACACTTCATCAACGATCAATAGTTTGCCGTTAATCGGGTTTTCTTCATCATAATCAAAACCTTCCCCTCCATTCCAGCCAAGTAGCCGATGAATTGTAAACGCTGGTAATCCTGTTGCTTCATTCATTCTTTTCGCCGCTCTTCCTGTCGGAGCAACAAGTAAGATGGGGAACGGCTCATCTTTTTTATAATCGTTCGGATTTAAGGAAATGCCATGTAAATGAGCATAAATTTCTACAATTCCTTTAATAACCGTTGTCTTCCCCGTACCAGGTCCACCCGTTAATAACATCATCGGTGAATGAATGGCAGTTTGAATGGCATCTTTTTGCGTAGATCCATATTGTACATTCATCTTTTCTTCGATACGGCCTAATGCCAGCAAAAAATCCGACTCAGGGAAATAATTCTCAAAATCATCCTGCTCTAAAATTCTTTTTATATTTTTCGCCAGACCTTTTTCGGCAAAATAGAGGGTTGGAATGTAGATTCGATTCTCTTCTTCAATAATTTTTCCTTCCTCTTGTAAAGAAACAAGCTCTCTTTCAATCTCATCTTTTTCAACAGAATCGCTTCCCGCTCGCATTAACAAATGGCTCGTTTTCGTTAAAAGCTGATCTTTCGTTAAATAAACATGACCATCTTGTAAACAATCTTGCTCAATTGTATATAAACACGCAGCCTTTATTCGATCAGGATGATTTCCAGAAATACCAAGTTGTCTACCTAGCTCGTCTGCACGAATAAAACCGATCCCTTCAACATCTTCCACTAGTTGATACGGATTTTTTTGAATAATATTTAAAGTTAAATCTTTATACGTTTGATAGATTTTCATGCCGAGCTGTGGACCGAAACCGAATTGATTTAAAGCAATCATCGTTTGTTCAAGACCTTGATGAGCTTTCAATGCCTCGACTAATGATTTCGCCTTCTCCTTCGTTAATTTTTTCACACGATTTAACACTTTTGGATTTTCTAATATAAGCGAAATAGCTCTTTCACCAAGCTCCTCGACGATCGACTCTGCTGTTTTTTTACCGATCCCTTTAAATAAATCACTTGATAAATATTGAATAACACCTTCCTGTGTTGTAGGGAGTTCTTTCTGATACGCTTCTGCTTGAAATTGCAGACCAAATTTTGGGTGGTTCTTTTTTTGCCCAAAAAATATATACGTTTCGTTGACATTTAGAAGAGGGAAATAACCGGTAACCGTTATTTGTTTTTCCGAGAAATCTTCATTTGTTTCTTCCACTTTGACATTTAAGACGGTAAAAAAGTTTTCTTCATTTTGAAAAACAATATGGCGAATGATTCCTTTTAAGTATGGCTTTTCAGCTTGAAACATATTTAATTGCTCCTCGGTCATTTCCTTCCCTCCTCTAACTGAAATTACGGCTGTTGTTTTTTGGCTTCTTCTATTAGCTTTTTAGCATGGCCTGCTAATAAGTGATCTGGTTGTATATTTAACGCTTTCTCAAACATTTCATGTGCTTTTTCTGTTTTTTCTTCATATGCATAAGCAACTCCTAAATTGTAATAAGCATCTGAATGGTTTTCGTCTAATTGAATCACAAGTTGAAATTGTTTTTTCGCCTCTTCCATTAAACCGGACTGCGCCAAACTAAGTCCATATTGAAACATTGCCTCTATATCATCTTCATTTAACTCGACCGCTCTTTGGAAATACGGTAGAGCTAAACGTGGTTGGTCTAGGTGATTTAAACACATTCCTAACATAAAAAATAAATCGCCATGCTTCAATCCATGCTTCATCGCTTTTTCAAAATAATCTTTAGCTTTTTGAACATTATTTTGATTATAATAAACCGTTCCTAATCCGTAATACGCTGTCGCTGTTGTTTCATTCAGTTCAATCGCCTTTTCGTAAAATCGAATAGCTCTTTCATTTTCATTTAATGCTGCTAATAAATTACCAAAATTCACATAAAAAACAGGCTCTCTTGGATTTTCATCAATTGCTTCAGTAAAATATTTTGCCGCTTCTTCAAATTTTCCTTCCTGCATCGCTTGAATACCGAGCTCATTTTTTGTCATATTCATCACCTTCTTCTTCCGTGTTTCAAGAAAAAACCTCAACGATTATGTTGAGGTTTAACCGACATACCAAAGCTTTTCTCCGTTTTTAAATACTTCATCGATTGTTCCGCCACCGAGACATTCTTCTCCATCGTAAAAGACGACAGCCTGTCCAGGGGTAATAGCGCGAATCGGTTGTTCAAATGTGATGTTTGCTGTTTGGTCATCGATCATGCTGACACGCACTTTGTTGTCAGGCTGACGATAACGAAACTTCGCTGTACATTGAACTTCATGACTTGGAATGTCTCCTGAAACCCAGTTGATGTTTGTTGCGATAATGGCGTCAGAATAAAGCCATTCATTGTCAAATCCTTGTTCAACATATAAAATGTTTTCCTTTAAATTTTTCCCAACAACAAACCAAGGTTCACCGCTTCCACCGATTCCGAGACCGTGCCGTTGTCCAATTGTGTAATACATTAGCCCGTCATGTTTTCCTTTTACTTCACCCGATAATGTTTGCATCTCTCCCGGTTGAGCCGGTAAATATTGACGTAAAAACTCTTTAAAATTCCGTTCACCGATAAAGCATATACCAGTGCTGTCTTTTTTTGCTGCAGTCGCTAAACCAATTTCTTTCGCTATTTGACGAACGCGCTGTTTCTCCAAATGACCAATTGGGAACATGACTTTAGACAGCTGCTTTTGATTTAGCTGATTTAAGAAGTACGTTTGATCTTTGTTTGAATCTTTTCCACGCAACATGCGATATTTTCCATCGCGAAACTCGACTTGTGCATAATGGCCTGTTGCCACGTAATCCGCCCCAAGAGTTAAAGCATGGTCTAAAAAGGCTTTAAATTTGATTTCTTTATTACACATTACATCAGGATTCGGCGTCCTGCCTGCTTTATATTCATCTAAAAAATAAGTGAATACGTTGTCCCAATATTCCTTTTCAAAATTTACTGCATAATAAGGGATGCCGATTTGATTACAGACACGAATGACATCTTGATAATCTTCAGTTGCTGTACAAACACCATTTTCATCCGTATCATCCCAGTTTTTCATAAAGATCCCGATCACTTCATATCCTTGTTGTTTCAGTAAGTAAGCGGCGACAGAAGAATCAACTCCACCAGACATCCCCACAACTACTCGCGTATTTTTCGGGTCTTTCATTTTGGCACCTCCATTTCTAAGATGTAAGTCTTTTAACAATTGAAGAAATTGTTTCAGCAGCTTCTTTTACATTTTCCATATTGTTGCCGTATCCAAAGCTAAAACGAACGGATGAAACGACTTTATTGGAATCTTTTCCAAACATTGCGACTAAAACATGAGATGGTTCAACAGAACCGGCTGTACAAGCTGAGCCGCTAGAAGCAGCAATTCCTGCAAGATCTAAATTCACTAAAAGTGATTCTACATTTGTGCCAGGGAAATAGACATTTAAAATATGTGGAAGACTATGATCGATAGAACCGTTGATCGAAAATGAAACATCGTTTTGTTTAAACGTATCGATCATAATCTGCTTAAACTTCAAAAATTGCTTCTGTTTTTCCTCTCGTCCTCGTTCTGCAATTTCTACAGCTTCAGCAAAACCGACGATTCCATGTACGTTTTCTGTTCCTGCTCTACGCTTTAGCTCTTGTTCTCCACCAAAAAAGAGAGGAGATAACGGAACCCCTTCACGTACATATAAAAAGCCGCTTCCTTTTGGACCATTAATTTTATGGCTGGAAGCAGAAAGCATATCAATTTGGAGAGTATTTACATCAATTGGTAAAATCCCAAATGCTTGTACCGCATCTGTATGAAAATAGGCTTGATGATTCTTTAACAATTCGCCAATTTTTTCGATTGGTTGAATCGAACCAACTTCATTATTTCCATACATAATAGTAACAAGAATGGTATCGTCTCTTAACGCCTGCTGCACGTCATTTACAGATATAAATCCTTTCTCATCAACAGGTAAATAAGTAACATCAAAACCAATTTTCTCTAAATATTGACAAGCATGAAGGACAGCATGATGTTCAATTTCTGTTGTGATAATATGTTGACCTTTATGTTTATTGGCTAAAGCAGCTCCAATGATGGCCATATTATCTGCTTCTGTTCCACCACTTGTAAAAATGATTTCTTTTTCCTTTGCATGAATGGCTTTAGCAACTCTCTCCCTTGCTTCGTCAAGAAAGCGACGGCTTTCTCTGCCAAATGAATGAATGCTTGACGGATTCCCGAACATCTCTTTCATCATTGGAATGATTTTGTCAAACACATTTGGATGGAGTGGAGAGGTCGCGGCATGATCTAAATAAATTCTCTCCATTGTCAACACCTCACAGTCGTCAATAGCCCTCTGTCCATTATATAGATCAAATATAAAACATGTAAGCATCTTGCTCATTATCATCTGTAAAACTTGCTAAATCTTCCAATGTTGTATTGTCTAATACATCTTTAATCGCATCGCGTATTTTAATCCATAAATGGCGTTTCGCTGGCTCTTCATCTTCAATGCCTTCTACTGGTGTAATAGGCCCTTCTAAAACGCGAATAATATCACCAGCTGTAATATTTTGGGGATCTTTTGCTAAAATATAACCTCCATAGGCACCTCGTATACTTTTCACAAGCCTTGCATTTCGCAAAGGAGCTATAAGCTGCTCTAAGTAATGTTCAGACAAATTATGCGCTTGTGCAATGCTTTTCAAAGAGATTGGCCCTTCACCATATTTTTTTGCCAATTCAATCATGATCGTTAATCCGTAGCGACCTTTCGTAGAAATTTTCACATTCCGACACTCCTATTACTAAACATCTTCTTTGAGATTCAATGATCTATATTAAAACGTAATCAAGCAGTGTTACTTTAAACTTTAGATATTATAGCATATTATACTATAATAGAGTATCTTATTAGTTTTTGAAAATAGGTGAGTTGGATGAAACCATTAGCATATCGAATGCGACCTACAAAAATTGAAGATATTATTGGACAAGAACACCTAGTTGGCAAAGGAAAAATAATCGAGCGTATGGTAAGAGCGAAGCATTTAAGTTCAATGATATTGTATGGGCCTCCTGGAATCGGCAAAACCTCCATCGCAACAGCTATTGCTGGAAGTACAAATACGCCGTTTCGCTCATTAAATGCCGTCCTTCACAATAAAAAAGATATGGAAATCGTTGTCGAAGAAGCGAAAATGTCAGGGCATATTATTCTTATTTTAGACGAAGTTCATCGATTGGATAAAGCAAAACAAGATTTTCTTTTACCTCATTTAGAGAATGGTATGATTATTCTCATTGGAGCAACGACAAGCAATCCTTATCATGCCATCAATCCAGCTATTCGAAGCCGATGTCAAATTTTTGAGCTAAAACCATTAACACCTACTCAAATTGGAGTCGCCTTGAAACGGGCTTTAACGGATAAGCGTGGCCTTAAAGATTATCATGTGCAAATATCAGAGGATGCATTAAACCACATCGCAAACAGCTGCGGCGGAGATGTTCGTAGTGCATTAAATGCTTTGGAGCTATCTGTATTATCAACGGAGCCGAACGAAGAAAATCAAATTGTTCTGACCTTAGAAACGGTTGAAGAATGTGTTCAAAAGAAAAGCTTTGTTCACGATAAAGACGGAGATAGCCATTACGACGTTTTATCAGCTTTTCAAAAATCGATTCGGGGATCTGATGTTAATGCTGCCCTTCACTATTTAGCACGTTTAATCGAAGCTGGTGATTTACATTCGATTGCTCGAAGACTCATTGTCATCGCCTACGAAGATATCGGTTTAGCTAATCCACAAGCTGGAGCGCGAACGCTTGCCGCCATTGAAGCAGCTGAAAGAGTTGGGTTTCCAGAGGCGCGAATTCCTCTTGCCAATGCGGTGATCGAATTATGCTTATCCCCGAAATCAAATTCAGCATATAAAGCCATTGATAAAGCTCTTTCTGATTTACGAAATGGTTATACGGGAGAAATACCAGTTCATTTGCGTGATGCCCATTATAAAGGGGCAAAACAACTCGGACGCGGCATTGATTATTTATATCCTCACGACTATGAGAATGGGTGGGTAAAACAACAATATTTACCAGACAAAATAAAAAATCGAAAATATTTTGAACCGAAAAAAACAGGAAAATTCGAACAAGCTTTAGCTAGCATTTATGAAAAAATAGAAAAATCACCTTAATTGGGAGACGTTTATTCATACATGAATACGTAAAGAGAGGCGTATACGGTGAGGTCTGACACAGATCATATACGCCTCTCTTTTTATTCTTGATGGACAGGTTAAATTTAACGTTCATCAGAAACCCGTTGAATTTTGACATCTTTTAACAATTCATTAATAACATAAGAAGCCATGATTAAACCAGCAACAGATGGAACGAACGCATTAGAGGAAGGCGGCATTTTTGCTTTCCGAATGGTTGCTTCGTCGTTGCCAACTTCTTTTCGAACCTCTTCACGAATCACGATTGGGCTCTCATCAGAAAAAACGACTTTCATTCCTTTGCGAATCCCTTCTTTACGTAGTTTTGTCCGAATAACTTTCGCAATTGGATCTGTATGTGTTTGTGAAATATCAGCAATTTTAAAGCGAGTTGGATCGGTTTTATTTGCCGCTCCCATACTAGAAATAATCGGGATCTTTCGTTTTAAGCATTCTTTCATTAAATGAATTTTGTAGCTGATCGTATCAGAAGCATCAATAACAAAATCTGGTTTGTAGCTAAAAAATGTTTCATATGTTTCTTCTGTATAAAACATTTTTAAGGCAATGACTTCACATTCTGGGTTGATATCAGCAATTCGCTCTTTCATTAAATCTACTTTTGGCTTTCCAATGGTTGATAATAGAGCGTGAATTTGGCGATTAATATTCGTAATATCCACATCATCTTTATCAACTAAAATGAGCCGACCGACGCCAGAACGGGCAAGCGCTTCAACAGCAAAAGAACCAACACCCCCGACGCCAAGTACGGCGACAGAGCTACCTTTTAATATATTTAAACCTTCTTTACCAATTGCAAGTTCATTTCTCGAAAATTGATGCAACAAAGAAATCACTCCATTTGTTTGTTTCTCGCAAGGGGCATTTCCTTAATAAAGGATAGCTTATCAGTATCCTAAAAAGCAAGTATTTCTATAAAGAAACATCGTTATTTTTCACTTAAACGTATGAACATCTCAAGGAGGATTTTCGATTCCTTATGAAAATGAAAAAAGGTTTAGAACGAACCAACATGTAGATTCGTCTAAACCATTCATTTCATCATATAAAAAGAAGTCCCAATTGTGCCGTCGCCATTTCCTTCGTTTTGATCCCGCTCTCAGCAGGTGGGTGTCCTGCTTCAAGCTTTGTAAGTCCTCTATTCGAATGTGAGGCATTTACTACACTTGAAAACTCCGGACTCCCATTTTTAAAGTTGTTCGGTCAAAACAAGGTGTACGACGTACACATCAGGACTTTTTTCGTTGAGAAAAGGATACCATATGAAAAGCATGTTTTCAAGTAACATGCGATGGAAATTATTCCTCTTCCTTATGATGAATTGACAAGTGAAGCTCTTGCAGCTGTTCTTCACTTACTTCACTTGGAGCATCTGTTAATAAGCAGCTGGCACTTGCTGTTTTTGGAAAAGCAATCGTATCGCGGAGATTGCTTCTACCAGCTAGCAGCATAACAAGTCGATCTAAACCGAATGCAATCCCTCCATGAGGTGGTGTGCCGTATTCAAAAGCTTCCAATAAGAAACCAAATTGCGCTTTTGCTTCTTCTTCCGTAAATCCGAGCAATTTCAACATTTTTTCTTGAATTTCTTTTTCAAAAATACGGATGGATCCTCCACCAAGTTCATATCCGTTTAAAACTAAATCATACGCTTGGGCACGCATTTTGGTTGGATCTGTTTCGAAATGTGCAATATCCTCTCTAACCGGCATTGTAAATGGATGATGGAGGGCGTAATAACGTTTTTCTTCCTCATCATACTCAACAAGAGGCCAATCGATAATCCAGAGAAAATTATATTTATTTTCGTCGATTAAGCCAAGTTCTTTTCCAAGCTTTAATCGAAGAGCACCAAGAGAATCCGCTACAACATCCTTTTGGTCAGCGACAAATAATAATAGGTCTCCAGCTTCTGCTTCTAATATATCTCTTAACCCATTTTGTTCCTCTTCCGTAAAGAATTTCGCAATTGGACCTTTTAGCTCTTCTTCTTCAACTTTTAACCAGGCGAGGCCTTTTGCACCATAAATATTGACAAATTCCGTTAATGAATCAATATCTTTACGGGAATATTGTTCAGCTTTTCCTTTAACATTAATCGCCTTTACCTGTCCCCCATTTTGAACGGTGCCACTAAACACTTTGAAACTAGAATCTTTGACCACTTCTGAAACATCCACAAGTTCCATTTCAAAACGTGTATCTGGTTTATCAGAACCAAAACGAGCGATCGCTTCATCATAGGTCAAGCGCGGGAACGGTAATGGAATATCGATACCTTTTACTTCCTTTAAAAGTCGTGCCATCATATTCTCCATCATGGACATAATATCCTCTTGGCTCATAAAGGACATTTCAATGTCAACTTGTGTAAATTCCGGCTGTCTATCAGCACGTAAGTCCTCATCACGGAAACAGCGTGCAATTTGATAATAACGATCAAATCCTGATACCATTAGCAATTGCTTAAATATTTGCGGTGATTGTGGCAATGCATAAAATTCTCCTTCATGGACACGTGAAGGAACAAGATAGTCCCGAGCACCTTCTGGTGTACTTTTTGTTAAGATCGGTGTTTCCACGTCAATAAATCCATGTTTGTCTAAAAAGTTTCGAATCGATTTTGTCACTTCATGACGCATTTTTAACGTTTCAAACATAACTGGGCGACGTAAATCCAGATAACGATACTTTAAACGTACATCTTCCGATACATCTGTTCCTTTCAAATCATTAATGGAAAAAGGCGGAGTTTTTGAGCTGTTTAAAATCGTCACTTCTTCGACAACGACTTCAACTTTCCCTGTTTTAATATTAGGATTAATCGTTTCCTCTGACCGTGCGACAACCTTCCCTTTTACATCCAAAACAAACTCATTGCGGATTTTTTCCGCTACTTCCAATGCAGCCTTTGAAACATCTGGATTAAATACAATTTGCACGATACCTGAACGATCTCTTAAATCAATAAAAATAAGCCCGCCTAAATCACGACGCTTCCCAACCCAACCTTTTAATATAACTTCTTCACCAACCATTTTTTCAGAAATTTCACCACAATAATAAGATCGGCCAAACATTTTTTCCTCTCCTTTATAAACGTTCTTTTATAAATGTTGATAATTGATTTAGCTGTACTTCTTCTTGAATACCTGACTCCATATTTTTGACGTTTGCTGCACCTTTTTCTAGCTCATTC